>NZ_JBSFWK010000042.1:0-79709 GCF_053594815.1 Streptomyces sp. NPDC002577
CCACTTCGGCATCCCGGCCCGGCGTGCCATGGGCAGGCGCTCTGTGATGTCCTTGTGCGCCTTGGCGCGGGAGCGGCCGAAGTCGCGGATGGTCTACTGCTGGGGAACTGACGAACCCTCACGTAACCACGGCGTACGGGTGCGGGCCTCGGTCAGCATCTTGTCGAGCTGAGCCGGGCCACACGTGGCCTTCCGGCCGGTGGCCTTGTTGTGCAGGTGTACGGCCCTGGACTTGGCGACACACTCGTTCCGGATGGCTCGGGAGGATTGGCCGCCCGGTCCTCCGGGACGCTCCGACTGCTGATTGAGAGCTGCGGCCATCGCCGGTTAAAGCCGGACGGGCTGAAAAGGCCATCAGGGCTGCCCCAGCACGACCAGCCTCTGTCCGTCGGCCGTGCGTATCTCGAAACGGTCGATCTCGTCCGGGTGCAGAGCCGTGCCCGCATCCGTCGTCATCGGTGTCCTCGCATTGCCCGTCGCCGTCCAGCTCGCCACCTTCTGCTCGGTGCCGTTCTTGCCGACGGCCACCAGTTCGCACACCCGCGGGCCGACCGCGTCCCACACGGCCAGCCCCACCTGCGTCCCCCAGGTGCGGTCCTGGGTCGTCAGCGTCGCCGCCACGCCGGTACGCCCGTCATGCGCACTCACCCGCGCCGCCGTATCCGATGCGGACCCCGCGACGATCGCCGCCGCAGGGCCCGCCACGGCCAGCACCACCGTGGCCGCTGCCGCACACAGCCACCGCCGGCGCCGCGCCCGCTCGACCACCGCCACCTCGCCCAGCAGCCGGTCCAGGAGCCGGGCGCGCGGCGGCAGGGCCAGCGGCGCCACGCCGAGCGGTGTCGCCCGTGCGTACAGCATCAACTGCCGTACGGGCGCGCTGAATTCACTCAACTGTGCCACACAGGAGGGGCACTCCATGAGATGCTCCTCGAAGCGGAAGGCGTCCGCCGCGTCCAGGACGCCCAGCGCGTAGGCGCCTGCGTCGCGATGGCGTTCAACGGACCTCATGCCGAATCCTCGTGCCGGTGCTGCTGGGTCAGGGGGTCACGGCCCCGGTGGTCGGGGGCGGTGCTGCTCGCCGTGGCGGCGTCGTTCGCCCTCACGTACGCACCAAACCGGCGAATCACTCAATCCGCGGCCGGATTGGCCACGCCCGAGTGACCACCTAGACTCCAGCCGCATGCTGCGCGTACTGGCCGTCGACGACGAGGAACCCGCGCTCGCCGAGCTGCTCTACCTGCTCCGGGCCGATCCGCGGGTGCGCAGCGCGGAGGGCGCCACCGACGCGACCGAGGCGCTGCGCCGGATCGGCCGGGCCCTCGACGCGGGCCCCGACGGCGGCGACGCGATCGACGTGCTGTTCCTCGACATCCAGATGGCCGGCCTCACCGGGCTCGACGTCGCCCGCCTCATCGCGGGCTTCGCACGGCCGCCGCTCATTGTGTTCGTCACCGCTCACGAGGACTTCGCCGTGCAGGCCTTCGACCTCAAGGCCGTCGACTACGTCCTCAAGCCCGTCCGCAGGGAGCGCCTCGCGGAGGCGGTGCGCCGGGTCGCCGAACAGGCAGCGGTCGTCCGGCCGCCCGCCATCGACCGGTCCGCCGACCGCATCCCGGTCGAACTCGGCGGCGTCACCCGCCTCGTGAACGTCGCCGACATCGCGTACGCCGAGGCCCAGGGCGACTACGCGCGTCTGCACACCGCCGACGGCAGCCACCTCGTCCGCATCCCGCTCTCCACGCTCGAGGAACGCTGGCAGCCGCACGGATTCGTACGGATACACCGGCGGCATCTCGTCGCCCTGCACCGCATCGACGAACTGCGGCTCGACGGGGGCGGCATGAGCGTCCGGGTCGGCGAGGCCGTCCTCGCCGTCAGCCGGCGGCACGCGAGCCGGGTCCGCGAGCTGCTGATGCGGCAGGCGGGCTCCTGACCACCGGGGCGGCAAGCACCTTGACCCTCGTCAACCAGCTGCCCTGACCTGCCCCTTCCGCTCAGGCCGGAGCGCTGCCTACACTCCACGCCGTGTCCGCCAGCGCCGATCCAGCACCCCGCCGCGAGGTCGTGACGGGCGAGCCCCGCAGGGTGCACCGGCTGCCGCGGCACCGCACCCAGTGGGAGATCGACGAGCAGACGACGCTCGGCGCCGCCTACGTCCGCTCCCTCATGCGCAGCCAGCTGCGCGCCGGGATCACCGCGTTCGCCGTGCTCGCCCTGCCCGTCGTCACCCTGCCGCTGTTCTTCGGCGCGCTGCGCAACGCCACCGTCGTCTGGGCGGTCCTCGGCTTCGGCTGCTACCCGCTGCTCGTCCTCATCGCCTGGTGGTACGTGCGGCGCGCCGAGCGCAACGAACGCGCCTTCGCCCGCCTCGTGCGCGGCGCCGACCCTCCGGGGCCGTCGTGAACGAGGCCTACGCCATACCCGCGGTCGCCGTGGTCGTCCTCGTCACCGTCCTCATCGGCGGCTTCGGGCTGCGCATCTCCCGTACGACGTCCGACTTCTACGTCGCGTCGCGCACCGTGGGCCCGTCGCTGAACGCGGCCGCGATCAGCGGCGAGTACCTCTCCGCCGCGTCCTTCCTGGGCGTCGCAGGACTGGTCCTCGTCCACGGCCCCGACATGCTCTGGTACCCCGTCGGCTACACCGCCGGATACCTGGTCCTGCTCGTCTTCGTGGCCGCGCCGCTGCGCCGGTCCGGCGCGTACACCCTGCCCGACTTCGCCGAAGGGCGCCTGGAGTCGCGCCAGGTGCGCACGGTCGTCAGCATCCTCGTGGTGGGCGTGGGCTGGCTGTATCTGGTGCCCCAGCTGCAGGGCGCGGGGCTGACCCTGCAGATCCTCACCGGGGCGCCGCGCTGGCTGGGCGGGGCGCTCGTGGCGGCCGTCGTGGTACTCGCTGTGGCCGCGGGCGGCATGCGCAGCATCACCTTCGTACAGGCCTTCCAGTATTGGCTCAAACTCACCGCGCTGCTGGTCCCGGTGTTCTTCCTGCTGCTCGCCTGGCACCGCGACGGCGGTGCGCCGCCCGCGTTCCCCGGGGGGCCCGAGCTGCCGTCCTCCGGGGCCGGCGCCGGGCAGCCGATCGCCACCAGCCGCGCGGAGCACCCGCTGTACGCGACGTACGGGCTGATCGTCGCCACGTTCCTCGGCACCATGGGACTGCCGCATGTCGTCGTGCGCTTCTACACGAGCCCCAACGGGCGCGCCGCGCGCCGCACCACGGTCGTCGTGCTCGCCCTCATCGGCTCCTTCTATCTGCTGCCCCCGCTGTACGGCTGGCTCGGCCGCCTGTACGCGCCGGAGCTCACCCGTACCCCGGACGCGGACGCCGCCGTCCTGCTGCTGCCGGGCCGGGCCGTCGGAGGGATCGGCGGTGACCTGCTGGGCGCGCTCGTCGCGGGCGGGGCGTTCGCGGCGTTCCTGTCGACCGCGTCGGGGCTCACCATGGCCGTGGCCGGCGTGCTCAGCCAGGACGTGCTGCCCCCGCGCGGCGTACGGCACTTCCGCCTTGCGACCGTCCTTGCGATGACCGTGCCGCTCGGCGGGACGCTGCTGGTCAGCGCGGTACCGGTGGCGGACGCGGTCGGCATGGCGTTCGCGGTGTCCGCGTCCTCGTTCTGTCCGCTGCTCGTCCTCGGCATCTGGTGGCGGCGGCTCACCCCGCCCGGCGCGCTGGCCGGGCTGCTCCTCGGCGGCGGCTCGGCGCTCGCCGCGGTGACGCTGACGTTCGCCGAGGTGGTGCGGTCCGGCTGGCTGCACACGCTGCTGGCCTGGCCCGCCATCTGGTCTGTGCCCGTCGGCTTCCTGGCCATGATCCTCGTCTCGCTCGCCACGCCGGGGCACATCCCGCCGCACACCAGCGCCACGATGACGCGGCTGCACCTGCCGGAATCCCTGACCGTCCGCCAGACGGCCGCTGCGGCAGAGGGTGGCAGCACGGGCACCCGGGCCGAGGGCGGCAGCACAGGAACCCACCGGGAGGCACCATGACCGGGACCGCCGCCGCCGTGCTGCTCGCGCTCTGCCCGCTGCTGCTCGCGGGCGGGTTCCTGCTGGGGCGCCGTACCGCTCATCCTGCCGGGCGCAGCGACGTCGGCTCGCCCGTCGAGCACGCCACGTTCGAGACCCTGCACACCGCGTCCCTCGCGGCGCCCTCGCTGCGTGCCGGGCTCACCGCGGACACCGCCCGCAAGTCGGCCAGGCGGCTGCGTTCCCTGCTCGGCACCGACGCGCTGTGCCTCACCAACCGGTCCGCGGTGCTGGCCTGGGACGGCACGGGCGAACACCACGCCAAGCAGGTCATGGAGCGGCTCGCCGGCCTGCTCTCCACCGGCCGGGGCGCCGCCTTCGACTGCGGCTGCGACCGGGTCGACTGCCCGCTGCGCTGGGCGGTGGCCGCGCCGATCGTCGTGGACCAGCGGGTCCTCGGCGCTCTGATCGCGTACGCGCCCCGCGACTCCGCCGTACTGGCCCGGGCCGCCGACGAGGTGGCCCGCTGGGTCTCCGTCCAGCTGGAGCTCGCCGAGCTCGACCGGTCCCGGACCCGCGTGATCGAGGCGGAGATCAAGGCGCTGCGGGCGCAGATCTCGCCGCACTTCATCTTCAACTCACTCGCGGCCATCGCGTCGTTCGTCCGCACCGACCCCGAACGGGCCCGCGAGCTGCTCCTGGAGTTCGCCGACTTCACCCGCTACTCGTTCCGCCGGCACGGCGAGTTCACGACGCTCGCGGACGAGCTGCACTCCATCGACCAGTACCTGGCCCTGGTCCGGGCCCGCTTCGGCGAGCGGCTCGCGGTCACCCTGCAGATCGCACCCGAGGTGCTGCCCGTGTCGCTGCCGTTCCTGTGTCTGCAGCCGCTGGTGGAGAACGCCGTCAAGCACGGCCTGGAGGGCGCCGTCACCCGCAGCCGCATCACGATCAGCGCTCAGGACGCGGGGGCAGAGGCGGAGGTCGTCATCGAGGACGACGGGGTCGGCATGGACCCGGAGGCGCTGCGAGGGATCCTGCGCGGGGATGCCGGCCCGTCGGCCGGCATCGGTCTTTCGAACGTGGACGAGCGGCTGCGGCAGGTCTTCGGCGACGACTACGGGCTCGTCATCGAGACCGGCGTCGGCGCGGGCATGAAGATCACGGTACGGATCCCCAAGTACCGTGCGGGCGTGCACTCCTCGCCGCCCGCACACGACCCGTCGTAAGACCGGACGCCCGACGGCACCGGAGAGGACCGCCCACGTACCGGAGCGGTCAGAACAGGTGGATCGCCAGATGCCCCAGCGGCAGCCCCAGTTGCCAGGCCGGCGTCCACACCTGCGGCGTCTCGTCCTCGCCCGGGACGGCCCCGCCGCCGGGGACGGCGTCGAGGTCCGGTGCCAGCAGCTCGGTCTCCTCGAGCCAGCGCCAGGCCGCGGCCGCCAGCTCCAGATCGGGTGCGGGGCCGCCGGTCTCCCGCGCCTGGGCCGTCAGCCCCGCCATGCGCTCACGCACCCACTCCTGCCACGGCTGGTCGTGGGCCGTCAGCGACAGCCAGGTCTCCAGCTGCGTGACCACCCGGATGCCGGGGAGCTCACCGCCGGTGTCGGACAGGAAGATCGTCAGGGCCAATGCGTCCCGCCCGGCACGGAACTCGAAGCACGTGGGCGGCATGAGATCGCCGCTGCGCAGCAGCTCGTCCGCGATGTACTCGGCGTACAACCAGGCCATGGGCACGGCGAGTTCGCCGCCCCCCGTACCGCCGGCACTGCCCATACTTCTGTGCAGCATCGTGTCCTGCCTCCTCCGGTCCAAGCGCGTCTCGGGCCCCGGGCCCTCATCCGGAACACGGATGAGAACAGCGGATTACTCAATCGGGGTTCAGAGCAAGGCGCTTTACGGAGGTTTGACCCGGCCTGGCGTTTCATTGCAGGTCGGTTGCGTATTCCGGCAGAACCCTGCGCAGGGCGCGCAGTGCGTAGTACGCACGGGACTTCACCGTACCCGGCGGAATCCCCAGAGCTTCGGCGGCTTCCGCCACACTCGCCTCGCGGAAATACACATGCAACAGAACCGCGCGGTGCTCCGGAGTGAGAGTCTTCACAGCCTCACGTACGTCGAGCGTGGCCGCCGACCGCTCCGCGTGGTCGGCGCACACGCGGGCGTTCTCCAGGACGGCGTCCCCGACCTCGGCGGGCCGGGCCTGCTGCGCCCGGCGCGCGTCGATGGCGAGCCGTCTGCCGACCGTGAACAGCCAGGGACGTACGGACTCGTAAGTGTCGGCGCGCAGTGCCTCGGGATGCTGCCAGGCGCGGACGAACGTCTCCTGCACGAGGTCCTCGGCACGTTGCCGGTCCCCGTCGGAGAGCCTGAGCAGCAGGGCGAAGAGGGGCCCGCCGTGCTCGCGCTGCAACTCGGCCAGTTCCCGCTCGCCGGTCGTCCTCGTCATTGTGGTCGTGCCGGTCATGGGCGTATGGCAGCGCACACGGCCGCGTACGGACAGATCGCGGACGCGGATCTGCGACGGGCGGTCGATGCGGTCGACGAGCGGTGCGGTGAACGGTCCACTGGTGCGGCCGGTCGGCTCATCGGCGGTGTGCGAAGCGGACCCCGTTTCAGGGACTGCTGCAGTATGGGTAATTGACCCGGTTTTCTCCCGTACGTGGACTTACGCGGTAAATATTCCCTTCAGGTGGAGGCCGGGTCGAGATGACACAGCGCACGCGACGCAGGTACCGGGGAAGGGCGCTCGGGGCGGCGGTGCTGATCGGAGCCGTGGCGGGCTGCACGGCGGGAGATCCGGCCCCGGAGGACCCGGCGCAGCCGGGCAGGGCCCTGCGGCAGCACCCCGCTCCGTCCCTCGCCGCCGGCCGCATGGAGCGCGGCTTCACGCTCGTCGCCTCCGGGGACGTACTGCCGCATTCCTCCGTCATCCGCCAGGCGAACGCCGACGACGGCGGCAGCGGTTACGACTTCCGGCCCATGCTCGCCGCCGCCGAGCCCGTCGTGGCCAAGGCCGACCTGGCGATCTGCCACATGGAGACGGTGTACGGCGCGGACGGCCACTACAGCGGCTACCCCATGTTCAAGTCGCCGCCGGAAGTGGCCGAGGCCCTCGCCGAGACCGGCTACGACGCCTGCTCCACCGCCTCCAACCACACCCTCGACGACGGCCTCGGCGGCATCCGCCGCACCCTGGACGCCCTCGACGCGGCGGGCGTCCGGCACACCGGCTCGGCGCGCACGGCCGCCGAGGGGAGGCGACCGGCGTGGCTGCGCGCCGGCACGGCCAGGGTCGCCCACCTCTCGTACACCTACGGCACCAACGACATCCCGCGCCCCACGGGGAAGCCCTGGGCCGTCAATCTCATCGACCGCCGCACCATCGTCGCGGACGCGCGCGCCGCCCGCCGAGCGGGAGCCGACGTGGTGGTCGTCTCGCTGCACTGGGGCACCGAGTGGCAGGACGAGCCGGACGAGCGCCAGCTGTCGCTCGGCCGGCAGCTGACGGCGTCGAAGACCGGCGGCCGCCCGGACATCGACCTGATCATCGGCACGCACGCGCACATCCCGCAGGCGTACGAGAAGGTCAACGGCACATGGATCGTCTACGGCATGGGCGACCAGGTCGCCGGCCACATGTACAACTACGACGGCGCGCACGACCCCCGCGGGAACCAGAGCAGCATCGCCCGCTTCACCTTCGCACCGCCCGCGCGGCCGGGCGGCCGGTGGGTGGTGGCGAAGGCCGAGTTCATCCCGCAGTGGTTCGACCCCGACACCGGCCGGGTGGTCCGCCTCGACGCCGCCACGGACCCCGGCCTGAAGGACGTACGCGACCGGATCCGCCGGATCGTCCTCAGCCGCGGGGCGGCCGAGGACGGGCTGGCCATGGGCAAGTAGCCCGGCCGGCTACGGCGTCGTACCACCGCCGGGCACCCCTTCGGCCTTCGCCATCTCCGAATTGCGGTACGAGTACCCGAAGTAGATGACGAGGCCGATGACGAACCACACCACGAACCGCACCCAGGTCTGCCACTCGAGGAACGTGATCAGCCAGAGGGAGAAGACGACTCCGAGGGCGGGCACGAACGGCATCCCCGGAGTGCGGAAGGTGCGCGGCAGGTCCGGCCTGCGGTAGCGGAGCACGATCACCGCGGTACACACCACGACGAACGCCAGCAGGATCCCGATGTTCGTCAGTTCGGCCGCCTCGCCGATCGGCAGGAACCCGGCGATGGCGGCCGACGCGAAACCGACGATCCAGGTCACGCGCGTCGGCACATGCCGCGTCGGATGCGTCTTCGCGAACCACTTCGGCAGCAGCCCGTCGCGGCTCATCGCGAACCACACACGCGTGACGCCCAGCATGAACGTGAACATCACGGTGAGGATGCCGATGATCGCCCCGACCGCGATGATGTCCGCGAGCCCGCTGAGACCGACCGCCTTGAAGGCGGTGGAGAACCCGCTCTCCGGGTCGATCTCCGTGTAGTGCTGCATGCCGGTCAGCACCAGGCAGGCCGCCACGTACAGCACCATCGAGATCGCGAGCGAGTACAGGATCGCCCTCGGCATATGGCGCTGCGCGTCCTTGGACTCCTCGGCGGCGGTCGACATGGCGTCGTACCCGAAGACCGCGAAGAAGACCGTCGCCGCACCCGTGAACGCACCACTGATCCCGTACGGGAAGAACGGGTGGTAGTTGGCGGTGTTGATGTGGAACAGCCCGACGCCGATCACCAGCAGCACGACCAGCACCTTGAGGACGACGACGACCGTCTCGAACCGCGCGGCGTTCTTGATCCCGAGATTCAGCAGGTACGCGATCAGCAGACACAGCAGCGCGGCGAACAGATCGACCCGGTGCCCCGCTCCGGTGCCGGGCGCACCCAGCATCCAGGCCGGAAGGTTCGCTCCGGTCTCGCCCAGCAGAAAGCCGAAGTAGCCGGAGATGCCGATCGCGACCACCGCGACGATCGCGGTGTACTCGAGCAGCAGATCCCAGCCGATGAACCAGCCCGCGAACTCCCCGAGCACCGCGTAGCCGTACGTGTACGCCGACCCGGCCCGAGGGATGAGGCCCGCGAACTCCGCGTACGAAAACGCCGCCGCCGCACTCGCGACACCGGCGATGAGGAACGACAGGACCACGGCCGGCCCTGCCGTGCCGTTGGCGACCGTGCCCGCGAGCGTGAAGATCCCGGCGCCGATGATGCCGCCCACGCCGATCGCGGTCAGCTGCCACAGGCCCAGCGTGCGGGTGAGTCTCTCGCTCGCCAGGCCCGCGTCGGCCTCCTCGATGTGTTCGATGGGTTTGCGGCGGAGCACGCCCTCACCCATGCGGAGCCTGGCCATGGGCCTCACCTCTTCGCGGACTGCATTCCGACTGATGGGCCGATCAGAATGGGTCGGGAGAAGCGGTGACGGGAGGCGCCACGCCTCTCACACGTACGAGGCCATGTCCCTCACACGTACGAGTGGTGCCCGCTTTTCCCTTACGGAACCACCGTCACAGGCCACCGCCCCGCCTTCACCAGCCGTACCGCCACCGAACCGATGATGCGGTGGCCCGCCTGCTCCGATGCACCGACCACCACGGCGTCCGCCTTGAGTTCGTCGGCGGCGGTGACCAGGCCGTTGTACGGGTCGCCGCGGAAGGTGTGGAACTCCCAGCGCACCTCGAATATGCCCTTCACGCGCTCGGCGGCCGCGCGGATCTCGGCGATCAGCTCCTCGGCGATCTCGTCGGTCGTCTCCGCCACCGGGACGCCGAGCGCGGCGCCCGTGGCCATGACGGGCTGCACATAGACGATGGCGAGCAGTGCCCGCTGCCGCCGGGCCAGGCCCCCGGCATAGGCCGCGGCACGCAGCGAGGAGTCGGAGCCGTCGACTCCCACCACGATCACCTTGGGGCCGTCCGTGCCCCGCTCGAACTGTGTGGACTGCTGATCGGTCACAGTCGTGAGGCTAGCGGAAACACGCAGGTCGCGGCCCCGGTGCGGGGCATCGGCAGAACGGGCGCGCGGTGCGGGGGAGCGAGCGGCGGTTCGGCGGGTGGCACCGGCCGTCCGGCCAGGGCGTGTGGCGCGGGCTGTGGCGCTGGCCCCAACGAGTGCTCTCCTTCGCCCGTACAGGTACTGCCCGGCGGCAGCGATCCCCGGGCGGGCGACGAATTAGTCATGAATAAGGATCAGATGCTCTCGCGGCGTGGGGTATTGCTGGCGGGCGCCGTCGTCCTGGCGGCCGCCGGCCAGGCCGGAATCTTCGCCGTGGAGCCGACCGTCATCCGGGGCGCCGCCCGCAAGCCGGCCCCGACGCCGGGAACACCGGTCGAGACGGGTGCCGCCGGCCCCCCGCTGCCCACGCGGCGCTCCGTCAGCGCGTCCACCTACCGGCTCCAGCCCCTCACGGGGTACGGCCCGCCGCGCAAGGCCCCTCTTCGTACACCGGTGCGGCGGGCGCCGATCCTGCGGCTGTCCGGCATCGGCCGTCGGATGGTGCTCACCTTCGACGACGGCCCCGACCCGCGCTACACCCCCGGCATCCTGAGCACCTTGCGCAAGCACGACGTGCGCGCGGTGTTCTTCGTCTGCGGCGAGATGGCCACCGACAACAAGGACCTGCTGCGCGAGATGGCCGACGACGGGCATGTCATCGGCAACCACACGTGGACCCACCCGCTGCTCACATCGCTCTCGCGCTCGGAGGTGCGCGACGAGATCGAGAGGACCAGCGAGCTCATCGAGAAGACGGTGGGCGAGGCGCCGCTCTGGTTCCGCGCTCCGTACGGGGCCTGGAACCGCTCGGCCTTCCAGATCGGCGCCGAACTCGGCATGGAGCCCCTCGCCTGGACCGTCGACACCCTCGACTGGACCACCCCCGGCACGGGGGCCATCGTCAGCACCGTCATCGACGGCGCGGCGCCCGGCGTGGTGGTGCTCTCGCACGACGCGGGCGGCGACCGGTCCCAGAGCGTCGCGGCACTGCGGCGCTATCTCCCGGACCTGCTGGACAAGGGCTACGGCCTCACCGTGCCGCGCAGGAGGAGCATCTGAGCCGCGAGATCCGAAGTCACAGGACATGAAAAAGGCGGGCAGGCGCCCGCCTTTTTCGCCGGTAGGTTCAGCGGACGTCGACCAGGCGGGCGAAGACCACCACGTTGCCGTCGTATCCGAACTGCTTGGTGAATCCGCCTCCGCAGGTGATGACGCGCAGTTCGGCCTGTCCGGTGTTCCCGTAGACCCGCTGTCCGGGAAAGTTGGCCTTCGAGAACACCTCGATGCCGTAGATCTCGAAAACCGCCGTCTTGTGGTCCGCACGCCGGACCTCCACGCGGTTTCCCTTCTTGAGTGAACCGAGCCCGTAGAAGACAGCCGGGCCCTTGCTGTTGTCCACGTGGCCGACGATCACGGCGGTGCCCTTCTGGCCAGGGGCCACGGCGCCGGTGAACCATCCGGCAAGGTTCGAGTCGTCAGGTGGCGGTGCCTGCACCCAGCCGTCGGGGTCGAGTCCCACGGTCGTGACGGGCGCGTTGACATTGATCGCGGGGATCCGCACCCGCTCGACCATCGAGAAGGGCAGCGCATCCTGCGTCGCCTTGGGCAGGGCCGGCGCGGTGGAGGCGCGGCCGTCCGGGGCCGCCGCGACGGCGGGCTGCGGAGGGCCCTCGTTGAATTCCCCTGAGCCATTCCGCATCAAAGCGAGGCCGGTCAGCAGAACAAGCGCGATGACGCCCCAGGGCGCACGCTTCCTGCGTCTTACCTCCTCCTCTTCGGCCGGCTGAAACGAAGGCATTCTCCATCCCCTCTGACACGGCAGCCCTCCCCCCCAGCGCCTCAAGGGCCTGGGAGGTGCCCCCAGGCATGGCTGGGCCCGCCACGTCCATTGCGTGTACGAGAACGTTAGGTCGGCCGCACGCGGGCGGCGACCGAGGAAAGGCGAACGGGTGGTGGCCGAAATCTTCGTGCGCCATCCGAGTCGCATTCGGCCGGAAATTTCTGACAGTGCGTGACCTGCGGCAATATCAGGTTGATCGCAATTCCACCGGCGTGTCTCCTCACCGGGACGGAGGAGTCTCGAAATGCGGCTCTGAGCTGGGAGTCTGAGGGTCGGTGTGAGAGGGCGCTCTCGCCGACCTTCCTGGGGACGATCCCCGGGGCGCCTTCCCCGGAGGACTCACATGCGTACTACTCGTGCCCTGGCGGTCTCAGCCGCCGCGGTCGTCGCGCTCGGGCTCGCCGCACCGTCGGCCATGGCCGGGGGGGACGACTCAAACAACAACGGAAGCCTGCCGAACGGCAATAGTCCCAACGGTCCAGGCCTCAACGGCATTCCCGGCTTCAACGATTCCGGCCCCGGCGGTCTCGGTGGATTTCCCGGGAACGGCCTGGGCGGTTTTCCGGGCGGCGGCCTCGGCGGATTTCCGGGCAACGGCCTCGGCGGATTCGGGGGCGACGGCGACCGGTTCCCGGGCGGCGGCCTCGGCGGATTCGGGGGCGACGGCGACCGGTTCCCGGGCGGCGGTGTCGGCGGATTCGGGGGCGACGGCGGCCGGTTCCCGGGCAGCGGCCTCGGGGGCGTTTCGGGCATCGCCGACGAGATCTCCGTGGCGCCCAGAGTCGTACGGCCGGGCGAGCACAATGTGACGGTCACCATCCGGGGCAACGTGGCGGGCATCGCGTGCCAGCTCGCAGGCAGCACGGTCGAGTCGACGCCTGCGGGCGCCTTTCCGAGGACCCGGCTGCGCTCCAGCGGCGGTATCACCGCGAGCGCCGCCGTCAACATCAACCGGAACGCCAGGCCTGGTGTGTACGGAGTCATCGCCCACTGCGGGGACAGGACCTTCGTCAGCGGGAACGAGCTCGCTGTCGTCGGCAACAGGGTCGGCGCCGAACGCGGCAGATTGCCGGGCGGCGGCGGTCGGCCAGGCATCGGCCCGGGCAACAGGCTCGGCGGCATCGGCGGCGGCGACGACGACCACCGCGGCAACCGCGGCAACCGCGGCAACGAAGGCCCCAGAAATGGTGTGCGTGCCGGTCTCGGCGGCAGCCTCTCCGGTGCGACCGCCCCCGACATGGCCATCGGCGGCGGAATGGTGGCCGCCGCGGTAGCGAGTGGTGGTGTGTTCTGGCTGCGTCGACGGAGGGGCTGAGGACCAGCACGGCACCATGGAGACAGACCGCACACGACAGCCCTTCGCCCCGGCCGGCATCCGATGAGGTCCGGGGCGAAGGGCTGTCCGGCGCAGGGCTCCGCGGGGGGTCGTCACGCGCGTTGCCGCGTATGCGGCGGTGCAGGCGGTGAGGACGGTTATGCCCTGCGGTGCGGCCGAGGCCACGCGTATCGCGTGCAAGGGGGTTCCTCCGGTCCTCGAGGAGCAGCCGCGGAACTCGATCCGCTCACGACAGAAATGCACCTCGATGCCGGAAACGCTAGGGAGGCCGGGGAGATGGCGCGATCGGGATCAGGCATATGGGGCAACCGCGTGGGCCGGACGAGGGATGCGGTGCGTACGGGCGGGGGATGTGCGCGGCGTGGCGAGGCATGGTTCGAGTCGGGGAAGCAGTGTGAACGGCGCGGTCATGAAGAGCAGCCGGCCATGAAGAGCGCGGGCATACGGGGCGCGGGCATGCCCGCCGCGACCGGGAGAAGGTCAGGGAGCCGTCGCCTCGTCGGGCCGCCAGACGTGCGGCCGGCCGCCCCGCCACTCGACGAGATGCGGGTCGTCGAGCGCCATGTCGGCCTTGCTCAGCCCCGCCCGCCGCAGGAGTTCGACCAGGTCCCGGTCGTTGTGCGCGACGCCCAGGGCGTGCCCCCGCACGGTGACCCGCCGCCCGTCCCCGACGGTGGGCGGGTGCACGACGATGGGTGCTTTCCAGGCCATACCCCCAGAGTGCGCCGGGGCCAGGCCCGGCGTACAGCCGTGCCGGTCCGGCGCACGCGGTGTCGGCCCGGCTCACTGCTTCCCGAGGCCGGGGAACAGCATGTGGAAGGGCTCGGCGGTCGCGGGGATGCCCCGGCTGTAGGGAGCGTCGAAGTCCCAGATCAGGAAGAGCAGGAAGGCGATCAGGGCGGAGAAGAGGCCGGCGAGGACCAGTTCGCGCGGTGTGTGGCGGATCTGGAGGGCGAAGACCATGCCGATGGTCACGAGTCCGCCGGTGATCAGGCCGAACCACACGACGCCGGGCATCGTGGCGCCGGTCGAGTCGGCACGAGCACCACGTGCGTCGTCGGCCGCGGCGACCTGGTCGAGCAGCGGCTGATAGGCCTGTGCCTCGAAATCGTTCGCGGGCCGGTAGTCGGTGACGTCGTGGCGGAGGCGTGCGAGGAGTGCGGTTCCCCGGGCGGTGAGCTGCCCGCTGGTGGCCATCGTGTCCCACTCGGTGGTGACGACGTGACCGACATACGCGTCGACATCGGCCCGGATGCGGTCTCGGACGTCGTCCGGGTAGACGCGGACACGCTCGGAGATCTCGTGCAGCGCCTGGGCCTCGGCGCGGACATGGTCCTGGGCGGCGCCGCGGGCCTCCCAGACGCCCGCGATGGCCAGGCCCAGCACGATGGCGTACACGACGCCGATCATCATCGTGATGTACTCGATGACGTCCGGGGTCTCGGACGGATCGTCGTCGTCGCCGACCCGGCGGTGCCGGATGACCGTGATGACGAGGACGACGGCGCACGCGGCGGCCATCGCGAGGGCGAGAACAAGCCATTCCGGCAAGAGGACCTCCGGGGGTCAGCGGGGCCGCAGCGCGGCCACGGCGAGCACCGCGGGCGCGGTGATGAGCAGGGTCAGGGAGACCAGTGACGGGCCGCTTCGGGGCTGCCGTTGCAGGTGGGGCTGGCGGTACGGCGGAAAACGCACGCGGGACGGGGTCGGCGAAGGCGACGGCTTGGGGCGCACGCTGGGCTCCGGCGCCGTGACGGGCGGGCTGGGGGCAGGAGCGGGAGCCGGCGGCCGCGGTGGCGGCGCCGGAGTCGGCGACTTCGAGGGCGGAGACGGTGTCGGCGTCGGTTGCGGTGGTGGAGTCGGCGCGGGTGGGGTCGGGGACGGGGGACAGGTCGGCGTAGGAAGAGAAGGCGGCGAAGGGGTGGGCGGGGGTGTGGGTTCCGGCGGGCTGGGCGTCGGGCTCCAGCAGTCGGCGTCGCCCCCGGCGACCGCGACCGCGTCCCCGGCCGCCCCGCCGCCGACGGAGGCGTACGCACAGGCGTCGGCCGGTACCGCGGCCACTGCCACCACCGTCGATGAGCCCAGCAGCAGGGCGAGAGCGCCCAGAGTGCACAGCGCCAACCCCCGTACGAGACGGGCGGACCGCGCCCGATGTGATCCGTACACGGCGGAGAGCATGATCGGCCATGGGGTCCGGTACGCCGAAGCGGACGCCGATTGGCACGAACATGGGGAGCTGGGCGCCCCCAGGTTTGCCGCGCGCCCGGCCGCACCCGAGTCCTGCCCGCGGTTGCGCCACCCACCGAGGCCGGTTGGGGCGGACGCCGGCCGGTGAGGCGGCCGGGAGACAGATTTTCCCCAGCAGGTTGAACACAACAGCCGCTCCCGGCCGTACCTAGGGCCATGCGCGGCGCATCCTGGCGTCGCAACCCGCGAGCAGACAACGGGAGTTGGCAATGAAGACCTGGCGGAGCGCCTCGCTCGTAGCGACAGCTGCGGCCGTGCTGGCGCTGACGACGGCGTGCGGTCAGGAGCAGGGCGACCAGACACCGGCCGGAGCCGTGGGCGCAGCGGCCCCGGCGGCCGACGGCGGATACGGCGCGGGCGACGGATACGGGTCCGGGGCGGGCGCCAAGGACGAGCAGGCCTCGGGGAGCGAGGCGAAAGAGGCAGGCCAGCTGGCCGTCTGGGACAGCAAGAAGCTCGGCGAGGTGCTCACCGACAGCGCGGGCTTCACCCTCTACCGCTTCGACCAGGACACCGCGAAGCCGCCCGAGTCGACCTGCGACGGCGACTGCGCGACGGCCTGGCCGCCGGTGCCGGCCTCGGGCGCCACGGCCGCGCCCGGTGCCGACGAGTCGCTGCTCGGCGAGGTCACCCGCAGCGACGGCACCAAGCAGCTCACGGTCGACGGCTGGCCGATGTACCGGTACGCCAAGGACGCCAAGCCCGGCGAGGCCAAGGGGCAGGGCGTGGGCGGCACCTGGTTCGCCGCCGCGCCCGACGGCAAGAAGGCGTCCCCGGAGGCGGCCGGGGCCGGTGCCGCCGATCTGCCAGGACTGTCCACCCGCCAGGACCCGGAGCTCGGCGAGATCGTGGTCGACAAGAACGGCATGACCGTCTACCGGTTCATGAAGGACTCGGCCTGGCCGATGAAGACCGCCTGCACCGGCGCCTGCGTCGAGAAGTGGCCCGTCGTCGAGCCGGTCGCCAAGAGTGACACCAAGGGGATCGTGAAGAAGGGCTTCGTCACGTTCAACCGCCCCGACGGTCTCAAGCAGCAGGCCCTCAACTGCTGGCCGCTGTACACGTTCTCCGGCGACAAGGAGCCGGGCGACACCAACGGTCAGGGCGTGGGCGGCACCTGGTACGCCGTGTCGCCCGACGGAAAGCCGGTCGGCGTGTCCAAGTAGAGATCACCGGGAAACAAAGGGAGTTGGACGCCACACGGAGATCAGTACGACACGCCCGGCCCCGCCGGTCCGTTCCCTCCGCGCCGCACGGAGGGAACGGACCGGCTTTCCCGTTCCCCGGAGAGCTCCCGGTACCCTCGCGTCCCCGGGAAGCCGCTCGGATCCCTTGAGATCTGTTCCGAATACTTCGGGTTGTTATCGGGTGACATTCCGTCGGCACTTGCCCGAGGCAGTGACCGAGAACGGACCGCCAATTTCCGTTTGGACTCGCTCAGTTGGCGGGCGATCAGTAACCTCTGCTCGAACACCGGATCGCCAAACGCCTTGGAGACTTAGATGGAGCGTCCCGCCTGGGCCCCGCAGGGCATCGATATCGCGGTGCCGAGTGTGTCCCGCATCTATGACTACTACTTGGGCGGTTCGCACAACTTCGAGGTCGACCGGGAAGCGGCACGCAAAGCGATGGAGTTCATGCCGGGACTCCCCAAGATCATGCAGGCGAATCGTGCCTTCATGCGCCGGGCCGTGCGCTACGCCGTCGAGCAGGGCATTACGCAGTTCCTCGACATAGGCTCCGGTATACCCACCTTCGGCAATGTGCACGAGGTCGCCCAGGCCGCGAGCCCGGGCGCACGCGTCGTGTACGTCGACCACGACCCCGTCGCCGTCGCGCACAGCAGAGCCGTCCTCGAGGGCACCGAGAACGCGGACATCGTCGCCGCCGACCTGCGCAAACCCCGGGACATCCTGGGCAGCCCCGAGGTGGCCCGGCTCCTCGACCTGGACCGTCCGGTGGCACTGCTGCTCGTCGCGGTGCTGCACTTCCTGGAGGACGCCGACAAGCCGTACGAGGCGGTCGCCGAACTGCGTGACGCCCTCGCACCGGGCAGCCTCCTCGTCACCACGCACGCCTCGTACGAAGGCATTCCGCTCCCGCCCGAGCAGGCGGGCGGCACCGTCGGCGTCTACAAGGACATCCGCAATCCGCTCGTCATGCGCTCCCGCGACGAGATCGCGCGGTTCTACGAGGGATTCGAGATGGTGGAACCGGGGCTCGTGGCGATGCCTCTCTGGCGGCCCGACACCGTGCCCGAGGACGAGGATCCCTACGCCTTCTCGGGGTTCGCCGGCGTGGGGCGCATCGCGTGACCGCGACGCCGGACGGACCGGAGGACAGACTGCGCCGGTTCGCGACGATCTGGAGCCGGGCGATCTTCCCGGTGACGGCCACGTCACTGACCCGGCCGGAGTTCGAGCAGCAACTGCTGCCGCTCGCCCGGCGGCTGCGCGACGCGCTGCGCGCCCGGACCTTCGACTCGGCGGCCGGAAAGGCCGTGGGCGCGGCGCTTGTCGACGCGCACTGCACGGAACCCGAAGCGCTGAGCCGCACGCTCGACGTCGTGGACGCCTACCTCGTGCTGTACTGCGGCACGGAAGGCGCCCAGGAGGAGCAGCGGGTGCGCTCGGCACGGCTGCAGCACGCCGCAGCGGCAGGCTTCGCCCAGGCCCTGCGCGAGCGGACACGCGCCGAACAGGAGGCCATCTACCGGGCCGCCCTCGAAGCGCGCGCAGCCGTGGCGGAGGCGCTGCACAACAGCGAGGCACGCTTCCGCGCGGTGTTCCAGGAAGCCGCCATAGGAGTCGGGATCGCCGACCTCGACGGCTCGGTGCTCGAGGTCAACGACGCGCTGATCCGCATGTTCGGCATCTCCGAGCAACTGATGCGCGGTACCAACGTGATGGAATGGCACCATCCGGAAGACGCACCCCACGTATGGCGGCTCTACGACGAGCTGGTGCGCGGCGAGCGAGACCACTACCGAGTGGAGAAGCCCTTCAGCCGACCCGACGGCACCGCCCTGTGGACGAATCTCACCGTCTCCCTGCTGCGCGACGCGGAGGGCCGGCCCCAGTACCAGCTCGCGCTCATGGAGGACACCACCGAGCGCAGGCTGCTCAACCTGCGCCTGCGCTACGAGGCCACGCACGACGCACTGACCGGCCTGCCCAACCGCACCCTGTTCTTCGAGCGCCTGGAGAAGGCTCTGTCCGCCGGTGAAGGGCAGCGCTTCGGACTCTGCTACCTCGACCTCGACGGCTTCAAGACGGTCAACGACAGCCTCGGACACGCGGCCGGCGACCGGCTTCTCGTCGAGGTCGCCGACCGACTGGGGGCCTGCGCCACCGCGCCGGGTGAGATGGTCGCGCGGCTCGGCGGCGACGAGTTCGTGGCGCTCACCACGGGACCGGACACACAGACCGAAGTGATCGAGCTGGCCCGGCGCATCATGCACGCCCTGGCCGCCCCGATCAGCGTCGACGGCCGGGAGCTCACGGTGCGCGGCAGCATCGGCGTCGTCGAAGGCCCCGCGGGCGAACGCGGCCCGGCGGAGGTGCTGCGCAGCGCCGACATCACGATGTACCGGGCCAAGGCGGCGGGCGGCAACCGCTTCGAGACGGCCGACGCGGAGGCCGAGGCGCTCGCCATCACCCGGCACGGGCTCACCACCGCGCTGCCGTCGGCCCTGGACAGGGGCGAGTTCTTCATCGAGTACCAGCCGCTCGTGCACCTCGGCGACGGCAGTGTGCGCGGCGCGGAGGCGCTGGTGCGCTGGCTGCATCCGCAGCACGGTGTGCTCGGCCCGGACCGGTTCATCCCGCTCGCCGAACACACGGGCCTGATCGTGCCGCTGGGCCGCTGGGTCCTCGAGCAGTCCGTGCAGCAGGCCCGCCGCTGGCAGGAGCGGCACACCGACGGCGGACCCCTGCGGATCAACGTGAACCTCTCGCCGTGCCAGCTCACCCACCCCGGACTGGTCGCCGACACCGTCGCCATCCTGGAGGCCGCAGGACTGGACGCGGACGCGCTCTGCCTGGAGGTGACCGAGTCCGCGCTGATCGGTGCCGACGACGATCTGCTCAAGCCGCTGCGGAGGCTCGCCGAGATGGGCGTCGACATCGCGCTCGACGACTTCGGCACGGGCTACTCGAACCTGGCCAATCTGCGCCGCCTGCCGGTGAGCGTGCTGAAGCTCGACCGGTCCTTCACGCGGGGCATGCAGCAGTTCCCGGCGGACCCCGTCGACCTGAAGATCGTCGAAGGCATCGTCGCGCTCGCCCACAGCCTGGACCTCGCCGTCACCGTCGAGGGCGTCGAGACGGGCGCCCAGGCGGAACAGCTCCGCATCCTGGGCTGCGACACGGCCCAGGGCTGGTACTACGCCCGCCCGGGGCCGCCGGACCGCCTGCACGAGCTGGCGCTGGTGGACGCGGTGGGCTGAGCTGCTGACTGCTGTGGGCACAGCCAACCCATTACCGCGCCCTGACGCGCAACGCCAACCACGCCCACGCAGTCAGAGCAGCAGCATCCGCTGCAGCTCCCGAGCAGCCCGTGGCGGAGCCACATCACTCCGGTGCGCCAGCGCGATCGTCCGGTGCAGCCCGGGCCGGGCCAGCGGGGTCACCCGCAGCCCCCCGGCCCGCTCGGCCACCATGTGCGGCACGACGGCGACCCCCAGCCCCGCCCGCACGAACCCGAGCACCGCATCCATCTCCCCGCCCTCGACCGCGAACTCCGGCTCGAACCCCTCGGCCCGGCACGCCGCGACCGTCAGCTCCCGCAGGTCGTACCCGTGCCGGAACATGACGAGCCGCTCGCCCTCGAGATCGGCGATCCGCACCCGCCCTCCCCGCCCCGGCGCGGGCGCGTCGGGCGAGGAGACGACCACCAGGTCCTCGCGCAGCACCTCCACCGTCGTCAGCGCGGGCGACGGCGTGGGCAGCGGCAGGACCACCAGCGCCAGGTCCAGCGCGCCGCGCGCGAGCTCCCGTACGAGGTCGTGGGAACCGCTCTCCTCGATCATCAGCTGGATCCCGGGATACCGCTCGTGGTACCGGCGCAGCACCTCCGGGAGCAGGCCCGTGCACAGGCTGGGCGTCGCTCCCAGCCGGAGCCGGCCGCGCCGCAGCTGGGCCAGCTCCTGGACCTCCTGCCGCGCGGTGTCGGCGTCCGCGAGGATCCGGCGCGCGAGCGGCAGCAGCGCCTCACCGGCATCGGTGAGGGCGATGTTGCCCCGCGCCCGCAGGAACAGATCCGCCCCCAACTCCCGCTCGAGCGCCCTGATCTGCTGCGACAGCGACGGCTGCGCCACATGTACGAGCTCGGCGGCCCGGGTGAAGTGCCGGGTCTCCGCCACCGCGACAAAGTACTGGAGCTGCTGGAACTGCATACCGTCCACGATACGCCTGCATAGACGTTGCCTATCGAAATGAGCCGTACGATCTCTTGGACCGATCGGGACCTAAGGCCCTAGCGTGCTGAGTCATGGCTCTGGCAACGCGGACGGACCGACGGCCGTCCATGACGCGCACCATCTGGGACTCGTCCGTCGGTAAGAAGACTGTGATGGCCGTGAGCGGCCTGATCATGCTGCTCTACCTGGTCGTCCACATGATGGGCAACCTCAAGATCTTCTTCGGGTCGGGCGAGTTCAACCACTACGCCCACTGGCTTCGCACCATCGGCGAGCCCTTCATGCACTACGAGTGGACGCTGTGGGTCATCCGCGTCGTCCTGATCGTCGCCGTGATCGCGCACGCCACCTCCGCGTACCAGCTGAGCCGCCGTGACATCAAGGCGCGCCCGAGCAAGTACGTCCACAAGCGGCCGCGCGCGAGCTACGCGACGCGCACCATGCGCTGGGGCGGGATCATCCTCGCCCTGTTCATCGTCTGGCACATCCTCGACCTGACGACGGGCACCGTGCACTCCGGCGGCTTCCAGTCCGGACACCCGTACCAGAACGTCGTGGACACCTTCTCCACGTGGTACGGAAACGTCATCTATATCGTCGCGATGCTCGCGCTCGGCCTGCACGTCCGGCACGGCTTCTGGAGCGCCGCGCAGACGCTCGGTGTGGGCAGCCGCACCCGCGACCGCGTCCTCAAGACCATCGCCAACGTCCTCGCGCTCGTGCTGACCGTGGGCTTCATCTCCGTACCCGTCGGCGTCATGACCGGAGTGGTGAGCTGAATATGACCTCGTACGCCGAATACGCCGCCTACGCGACCGGGGAACCGGTCGTCGACACCAAGGCGCCCAAGGGCCCCGTCAACGAGCGCTGGGACACCCGCCGCTTCGAGGCCAAGCTGGTCAACCCGGCCAACCGGCGCAAGCACAAGATCATCGTTGTCGGCACCGGCCTCGCCGGCGGCTCCGCGGGCGCGACGCTCGCCGAGCAGGGCTACCACGTCGTGCAGTTCTGCTTCCAGGACTCCCCGCGCCGCGCCCACTCGGTCGCCGCGCAGGGCGGCATCAACGCGGCGAAGAACTACCGCAACGATGGCGACTCCGTCCACCGCCTCTTCTACGACACGGTCAAGGGCGGCGACTTCCGCGCCCGCGAGTCGAACGTGCACCGGCTCGCGCAGATCTCCGTCGAGATCATCGACCAGTGCGTCGCGCAGGGCGTTCCGTTCGCCCGCGAGTACGGCGGTCTGCTCGACAACCGCTCCTTCGGCGGCGTGCAGGTCTCCCGTACCTTCTACGCCCGCGGCCAGACGGGCCAGCAGCTGCTGCTCGGCGCCTACCAGGCGCTGTCGCGGCAGGTCGCGGCCGGCAACATCGAGCTGCATCCGCGCACCGAGATGCTCGACCTGATCATGGTCGACGGGCGGGCGCGCGGCATCGTCGCCCGCGACCTGGTCACCGGGAAGATCGACACCTACTTCGCGGACGCCGTGGTCCTCGCCTCCGGCGGCTACGGCAACGTCTTCTACCTGTCGACGAACGCGATGAACTCCAACGCGACCGCGATCTGGCGGGCGCACCGCAAGGGCGCGTACTTCGCGAACCCCTGCTTCACGCAGATCCACCCGACCTGCATCCCGCGCACCGGCGACCACCAGTCGAAGCTGACGCTGATGAGCGAGTCGCTGCGCAACGACGGCCGCATCTGGGTGCCCAAGGCCAAGGGCGACGACCGGCCGCCGAACCAGATCCCCGAAGACGAGCGCGACTACTACCTGGAGCGCATCTACCCGTCCTTCGGCAACCTGGTGCCGCGCGACATCGCCTCGCGCGCCGCGAAGAACGTGTGCGACGAGGGCCGCGGCGTCGGTCCCGGCGGCCAGGGCGTGTACCTGGACTTCGCCGAGGCCATCCAGCGCATGGGCCGCAAGGCCGTCGAGGCCAAGTACGGCAACCTCTTCGACATGTACCAGCGGATCACCGACGAGGATCCGTACGAGGTGCCGATGCGGATCTACCCCGCCGTGCACTACACGATGGGCGGCCTGTGGGTCGACTACGACCTGCAGACCACGATCCCCGGCCTGTTCGCGATCGGCGAGGCCAACTTCTCCGACCACGGCGCCAACCGCCTCGGCGCGTCCGCGCTGATGCAGGGCCTGGCCGACGGCTACTTCGTGCTGCCGTCCACCATCAACGACTACCTCGCCCGCAACCCGCACAAGGACGAGGTCGACGACACCCACCCGGCGGCCATCGAAACCGTCCGCGAGACGAAGGAGCGGCTCGAGAAGCTGCTCGCCGTCGACGGCGACCGCACGCCCGACTCCTTCCACCGGGAGATCGGCGAGCTCATGTGGGAGTTCTGCGGCATGGCCCGCACCGACGCCGGCCTGCGCAAGGCTCTTGAGCGGATCCCCGAGATCCGCGAGGAATTCTGGCGCCGCATCAAGGTGCCCGGGACCGGCGAGGAGTTCAACCAGTCGCTGGAGAAGGCCAACCGCGTCATCGACTACCTGGAGCTCGCCGAGCTCATGTGCCTCGACGCACTGCACCGCGCCGAATCCTGCGGCGGCCACTTCCGCGAGGAGTCCCAGACCCCGGACGGCGAGGCCGCCCGCAAGGACGACGAGTTCTCCTACGCCGCCGCCTGGGAGTTCACCGGCACCGGCACGGCTCCCACCCTGCACAAGGAAGACCTGGTCTTCGAGTACGTCCACCCCACTCAGCGGAGCTACGCATGAAGCTCACCCTGCGCGTCTGGCGGCAGAAGAACGCCGACGCCGAAGGCGCCATGTCCACGTACGAGGTGGACGGAATCTCCTCCGACATGTCCTTCCTCGAGATGCTCGACACCCTCAACGAGGAGCTCATCCTCAAGGGCGAGGACCCGGTCGCCTTCGACCACGACTGCCGTGAGGGCATCTGCGGCGCGTGCTCGCTCGTCATCAACGGCGACGCGCACGGCCCGGAGCGCACCACCACCTGCCAGCTCCACATGCGGTCCTTCAAGGACGGCGACACGATCGACATCGAGCCGTGGCGCGCCTCGGCCTTCCCGGTCATCAAGGACCTGGTGGTGGACCGGTCGGCGTTCGACCGGATCATCCAGGCGGGCGGCTACATCACCGCGCCGACCGGCACCGCGCCCGAGGCGCACGCCACGCCCGTGCCCAAGCCGGACGCCGACTACGCGTTCGAGCACGCCGAGTGCATCGGCTGCGGCGCGTGCGTCGCCGCCTGCCCCAACGGCGCGGCGATGCTCTTCACCTCCGCCAAGATCAACCACCTGAACGTCCTGCCGCAGGGCGCGCCCGAGCGCGAGTCCCGCGTCCTGGACATGGTGGCCCAGATGGACGACGAGGGCTTCGGCGGCTGCACCCTCACCGGAGAGTGCGCCACCGCCTGCCCGAAGGGCATCCCTCTGATGTCCATCACCAGCATGAACAAGGAGTGGCTGCGCGCGACCCGCAAGGCGGGCAAGCGCTAGCCGTAGGTCGTTCGCCCACCAAGGGGTGGACGGGCGGGACCGGGGCCAGGTGCTCAGCCCCGGTCCCGCCAGGCATGTTCGGGGCCTCGCCCCGGTCCCGCCAAGCCTGGCGGGCCGGATTCAGCCGCCGCCCCGCCAGCCATTCAACAACCGCACACTCTCTCTCCTGCCGTAGGTCATGTCCGCGCCAGCAGACGCCGGGACAACAGGAGTACGCAGGCACGCACGCGCGGGCCTGCCGCCGTCCTGCCGTTCAGGCCGTGACCAGGAGAGAGCCATGACTGCCGTCCCCGCCCTCGAAACCCCCGCGCCACTGTCCGCCCCGGGCGTCCGCTACACCGTCACGCTCGCCCGCAACGAGGCGGAGGTCCGGGCCGCTCAGCGGCTGCGCCACGACGTCTTCGCCACCGAGATGGGCGCCCTGCTGGCGTCTCCCGAGCCGGGCTACGACATCGACGCCTTCGATGCGTACTGCGACCACCTGCTGGTACGCGACAACGTCACAGGACAGATCGTCGGCACGTACCGCCTGCTGCCGCCCGACCGCGCCGCGATCGCCGGACGGCTGTACTCCGAGGGCGAGTTCGACCTAGGTCAGCTCGCGCGGATCCGCTCAGGCCTCGTCGAGGTCGGCCGCTCCTGTGTCCACCCCGACCACCGCGACGGCACCGTCATCGGCCTCATCTGGGCCGGCATAGCCCGCTACATGGTCAACGGCGGCCACGAATGGCTGGCCGGCTGCTGCTCCGTGCCGCTCGCCGACGGCGGGGAGCTCGCCGCGGCCACCTGGAACCGCGTGCGGGACAAGCACCTCTCGCCGGAGGAATGCCGGGTCCGGCCGCTGCTGCCCTGGATCCCCAAGAGCCAGAACGAGCCTCAGGCGCGGCCCGCGAACGCCGAGCTGCCGCCGCTCCTGCGCGGCTACCTCCGGCTCGGCGCCTGGGTGTGCGGCGAGCCCGCCCACGACCCGGACTTCGGCGTGGCCGACTTCTACGTGCTGCTGTCGATGAGCCGCGTCAACGCGCGCTACCTGCGGCACTTCCTCTCCCTCGCGCCGGCCTGGTGAGCGTCTGGCTGCCCACCGCGCCCTGCACCCCGGGGGCGTGCGTGGACTCCGCGAGATCCGCGGCGGCCATACCGCGCGCTGTGTTCCGCCTTGCGGCGGTCGCGGCCGTCGCGCTCCCCGGGATCGCCCTGTTCCCGCTGGTCGCGCGGGCGCGGTTGTCCCCGGCGCGGCGCGACCGGCTCGTCCGAGGGTGGTGCCGGGCGGTCGTACGTGCCGCGGGCGTGCGCGTAGCCATCACAGGCGGTGAGGCGCCCACGGGCGGCGTACTGCTCGTGGCGAACCACATCTCCTGGCTCGACATACCCCTGCTCGCCGCCGTCCGCCCGGCCCGGATGCTCGCCAAGACCGAGATCCGGGACTGGCCGGTGGCGGGCGCGCTGGTCGCCCGCGGCGGCACCCTCTTCATCGAACGCGACCGGCTGCGCGCCCTGCCGGAGACGGTCGCCCGTATCGCCGCCGCCCTGCGCGGGGGAGCAGCGGTGGTGGCCTTCCCCGAGGGCAGCACCTGGTGCGGCCGGGCCCGGGGCCGTTTCCGGCGCGCCGTCTTCCAGGCCGCCCTGGACGCCGGCGTGCCCGTCCAGCCGGTCCGTATCCGCTACCGGCAGCACGGGGACACCACGAGCACCGCGCCCGCCTTCGTCGGGGACGACGGCCTCGTCGCCTCCCTATGGCGCGTCGCCTCGGCACGCGGCCTCGTCGCGGAGGTGGCCGTACTCCTGCCCCTGGCACCGGGCGCCCACCCGGACCGGCGAAGCCTCGCCCTCGCGGCCGAATCGGCGACGGGACAGGGAGTCAGCCGAGAGCCCAGCCCGCGTGCGGGCACCCGCTCCCATGCCGACGCGGACCTCCGCGCATCGGGGCCTGGCATACGCGCACCAGCTGACCAGACACCTCACGCCCGCCAACATGCGGTGGAGGCCCTCTGACGGGCCTTCGCCGGCTGAGCCACTCGGCCGCACCTTCGTACGTTGCCCACCCGTCGACACAAGGACGCGAGCCCGCCCCACACGCGGGAGCCGTAGCCGGAGCGCTTCGCCCGGAACCAGCTCTGCCGCTGTCCGGACTGCCACCCCGGTGACCTCCAGGCCGCCGCGTCCGCGGCGGCGCAGGCGGGTCGGCCGCCAGGGACCAGCGGTGGCGCGGCTACCCGCCCGCCTCAGAGCGCCAGCGCGCGAGACAAATAAGCCGCCGTGCGGCTGCCCGCGGCGCGCGCCACCTCACCCGGCGGTCCCGCCGCCACGACACGGCCGCCCTCGTCGCCCCCGCCCGGACCCAGATCCACGACCCAGTCGGCACCCGCCACCACCGACATGTCGTGCTCGACGACCACCACCGTGTGCCCGGCGTCGACCAGGCCGTGCAGCTGGTGCATCAGGACCTCGACGTCGGCCGGGTGCAGCCCTGTCGTCGGCTCGTCGAGGAGGTAGAGCGTGTGGCCGCGGCGCACCCGCTGCAGCTCGCTCGCCAGCTTGATCCGCTGTGCTTCGCCGCCCGACAGCTCCGTCGCGGGCTGGCCGAGGCGCAGATACCCGAGCCCGACGTCGAGCAGTGTCCGCAGGCTGCGCTCGACGGCGGGCGTGTCCGTGAAGAAGTCCGCGGCGGCTTCGACGGTCAGGTCGAGGACCTCGGCGATGTTCCGCCCGCTGTGCGTCACCTCGAGCGTCTCGGGGTTGTAGCGCGCCCCCTGGCAGTCCGGGCACGGTGCGTACGTGCTCGGGAGGAAGAGCAGCTCGACCGAGACGAAGCCCTCACCCTGGCAGGTCTCACAGCGCCCGCCCGCCACGTTGAACGAGAAACGCCCGACCCCGAAGCCCCGCGCCGTCGCCTCGTCGGTGGCGGCGAAGACCTTCCGTACGACGTCGAAGAGGCCCGTGTACGTCGCCAGGTTGGAGCGAGGGGTGCGGCCGATCGGCTTCTGGTCGACGCACACCAGACGCTCCACGCCCGCCAGTTCGTCCGTGACCTCGCCGATCAGCGTCGACTTCCCGGATCCGGAGACACCCGTGACCGCCGTGAACGCGCCCAGGGGGAGCTCGGCCGTCACCTCGCGCAGGTTGTGCCGGGTGACGGGGCCGACCTTCAGCCAGCCGCGGGGCGTCCGCACCTGCCGGGCCGGGGCGGGGGAGCGGTCGAACAGGAACCGAGCCGTCGCCGACTCCGCGACCCCCTCCAGGTCCGCCACCGGGCCGCTGTGCAGCACCCGGCCCCCGTGCTCGCCCGCACGGGGACCGACATCCACCAGCCAGTCTGCATCGCGTACGACATCGAGATGGTGTTCCACGACGAAGACGGAGTTGCCCGCGGCCTTCAGCCGGCCGAGCACGCCGAGCAGGGCCTCGGTGTCCGCCGGATGCAGGCCCGCGGACGGTTCGTCCAGGACGTACACGACCCCGAAGAGGCCCGAGCGCAGCTGGGTCGCGAGCCGCAGACGCTGCAGCTCGCCCGCGGACAGCGTGGGCGTGGCGCGGTCCAGGCTCAGATAGCCGAGGCCCAGCTCCGTGACGGTCGCGATGCGGGCCAGGAGGTCGTCGGTGAGGAGCCGCGCGGTCTCGGCGCGGCTTCCGTCCCGGAGTACCGTGGCCAGCTCCGACAGCGGCAGCCGGGCCAGCTCGGCGATGGTGCGCCCCGCGAACGTCACGGCCATCGCCTCGGCCCGCAGCCGGCTGCCGCCGCACACCGGACACGGCGCGCTGCTCAGGAAACGCTCGGCCTTGGCGCGCAGCGTGGGGCTCTTGGTGTCGGAGAAAGTCTTCATGACATAGCGCCGGGCGCTCATGTACGTCCCCTGGTAGGGGCGTTGGATGCGGTCCGCGTCACGCACCGGATGCACGGTGACCACCGGCTGTTCGTCCGTGAACAGGATCCAGTCGCGCTCCTGCTGCGGCAGCTCCCGCCAGGGACGGTCGACGTCATGGCCGAGCGCGTCCAGTACGTCCCGCAGGTTCTTGCCCTGCCAGGCGCCCGGCCAGGCGGCGATGGCGCCCTCGCGGATGGACAGCGACGGGTCGGGGACCAGGAGCTCCTCGGTCGTCCGGTGGACGAGGCCCAGGCCGTGGCAGTCCGGGCAGGCCCCGGCGGCGGTGTTCGGCGAGAAGGCGTCCGAGTCCAGACGGTCGGCGCCCGCCGGGTAGTCGCCCGCGCGTGAGAACAGCATCCGCAGCGAGTTCGACAGCGTGGTGACCGTGCCCACGGAGGACCGCGACGTGGGCGCCGAACGGCGCTGCTGGAGCGACACGGCCGGCGGCAGCCCGCTGATCTCCCCGACCTTGGGCGCACCCACCTGATGGATCAGCCGCCGCGCATACGGGGCGACCGACTCGAAGTAGCGCCGCTGTGCCTCCGCGTAGATCGTCCCGAACGCCAGCGACGACTTCCCGGAGCCGGAAACGCCCGTGAAGACCGCCAGTACGTCCCGCGGGATGTCCACGTCCACACCTTGCAGGTTGTGTTCACGGGCACCGCGGACGCGCACGAAGGGATCGTGCGGGCCGGGCGCGGAGCCGTGCGGATCGTGGGGGCGGCGGGACATGGACGGGACTCCGTACTGCTGATCGGGAGCGACTGCCCGGGCGGCTGCTCGGGCGACTGGCCGAGGCGACTACTCAGGGTGACTGCTTGGCGGGGGCAAACCCCACGATTCTAGGCCGCTCCGGTCTGTCCGAGTCCCGCGACGCCGGCCAGCCTCCGATACGACTCCAGCAGCCCCTTTCGGTCATACGTGCTCGTCGTGACCAGTACCTCCTGTGCCCCGCTCTCCTTGATCAGCGCCTCCAGCTCCTCGGCGACCTGCTCCTCGGTGCCGTGGATGTGACCGGCCAGCCCGGCCTCGTAATACGTCCGCTCCTTCGCCGTCATCGGCAGCGTCTCGATGCGCTCGGCCGGGGCGAGCGGGGGAAACGTGCCGTGCGTGCGCGAGTACGCCATGGCCCACGCCTCCGGCATCAGCAGACGGCGGGCCGCCTCCGGTGTACGGGCCACGGCGATCGTGCCCGATACGACCACGTACGGCTCCCGCGCCCACGACGACGGCCTGAACGCGTTCCGATAGCGGTCGGTCGCGCGGAGCAACCGCTCACGTCCCCTGATGTCGCCGATGACCAGCGGCAGGCCCGCCTCGGCGGCGATGGTGGCGCCCTCGCCGGTCGCCAGCACATACGCCGGTACGGTCAGGCCCTCCGAGGGGCGGGCGTGCACCCCGGTCGGCGAAGTGCCGCGGAACCAGCTCAGCAGCTCGGCGAGGTGCGCCGCGAAGTCGTCGGCATCGTCCTTGTCTCGGCCCAGCGCCCTGCGCACACCGCTCGTGAAGCCGACCGAGCGCCCCAGTCCCATGTCGATCCGTCCGGCGAACAGGGACTCCAGTACGCCGAACTGCTCGGCCACCACGAGCGGTTGGTGGTTCGGCAGCATCACGCCGCCGGTGCCCACCCGGATGCGGCGGGTGGCCGCGGCGACGGCGGCCGCCAGGACCGTGGGCGCGGAGCCCGCGACGCCGGGCACCCCGTGGTGCTCGGAGACCCAGAAGCGGTGGTAGCCCAGCTCCTCCGCCAGCTGTGCGAAGCGGACCGTGTCACGCAGCGCGGCCGGGCCGTCGTGCCCCTCGCGGATGCGTGAACGGTCGAGAACGGAGAACCGGGTCGATGCGGTCACTGAGCTCACACATCAGTTCAACGCATGGGCCGCGCGGGGATTCCCGCAGCCGCGCCGGATGCCCGTGGTCGCCCGCAATCGGCCCTGGCTGGGTTCCCGTAGGCGGGTCAGTACGCATGCACGGACGTGATGTCCTCCTGGCAGAGTGATCCCGGTGGACACGTGTGAGGGAGCCAAGTGCCGTCTCAGGGTGGGACGAAAGAGAGCTGCCGCCCCAATCGAGCTATTCCGCGCGGCCGTCGGGCCGATCCTTCTCCTGGTCGCGGTGCTGGCGGGCCTCGTCGGCTGCGCGCCGTCTTCCGGGCCTGAGCTTGTCGCGCCATCGGTCTTCTACGTCTCGCGCAATCCACACAGCACCACCAAGTTGCACATCGAGGAGAAGCAGGCCGCCCGCGTCACGGTCACCTTCGACGCCGGCGACCTGAAGGGCATCGCAATCATCAAACCGGCGATGGACGACTGTCCCGTCCATCTGCCGGTCTTCCAGTGCAAGGGGCAGGACGGGGACGCCTCCCGGGGAGGGAACCACCAGTACTTCCACCTCAGTCCCGCGCAGGGCACCACGGCGGGTGACTCGGCGGTGCTGCGCTATCGGGTGACCTCGCCCGGCCTGCCCACCGTCACTGGAAGCTCCCTCATCGTGATCGGCAGGCCGGCGTTGGTGGTCGATGCACACCCCGATCGACTCCACGTCGACCCAGGCGGCAGCCTCGCCGTCTCACTGACCATACGCAACACCGGCGACGTGCCCGCCCGCGGAGTCGCGCTCTTCATGGACACGCGAGACGGCCTCGCGCCGACCGACAAGCACAGCAACTGCCGTTACCGGGGCAGCACATCGACGTGGTGCCGCCTGCCGGCTGCCGATGTGGTCATCCCCCCTGGCGCGTCCTACCGCCTCGGCGCGCGGGAAGTCCTCAGGGTCGGCCATGATGCCACGTACCCCAGCGTCTCGTTCCAGGCCGCCGCCCTCGGGACCGACTACGTACCCCCGGATCAGCTGGCGTCGCAGTACAGACCTGGCGACGGATCCGCGCTCCGCCTGGTACCCGCCGACGCCCGGGGTGCGGGGACGGTGAACAGAAGCTCTTCGGAACTGAAGGTATCGGTGCACAACCACACCGACTTGGTCGCCGTCGCCGGCACCGCCAAAGGACCGATCGGCAGCCTTGCCACGGTGCGCGTCGGCGTGCGCAACGACGGTCCCGGTGCGCTGCCCGCCTCGGTGCGGATCGAGTTCACGGTGCCGCCGGGCACCACCGTCGTGTCCTCCCCCTACGATTTCGAAAGAGAGGAGGAACTGGTTGACCAGGACTGCCGCGCTCTCGCCCCGGAGGGCACGCCCCTGACCGCTCCGTCCGCGAAACAGCCGACGGCACGTCGGTACGTGTGTACGGCGAAGGCCGGAGCTTCGGGAACCACGACGACCTTCCCCTTCACCCTCCGCATTGACAAGGATGTCGCCCACCACGGTGGGCGAGTCACCGTCTCCGACGGCGAGGCCGGGCGTCCCAGCCATGACGCCACGACCGCCAATGACACCGCCAAGGTAGCCGTGGCAGTCTGGCCGGGCCCCTCCTGGGCCACTCCCGGCCACTACGTGGCGGCGGCGATCGTCCTCGCGATACTCGTCCTCGCCGCGGCCCTGGGCGCGTGGCGCTGGAAGCGCTCGCACCGACACGGCAGCTGCAGTTCGTGATCTGTGGCGCGTCGTTGCCGGTCGCGGGGGTGGGGGTGCGGCGGTAACTGCGTGCACACGGTCGAGCGGTGCATCAATCGCTTGAAGCAGTGGCGCGGCATCGCAACCCGCTACGAAAAGACTTCTGGGTGTTCTTGTCCGTGGCGCTGAAGGTGGGACGTTTTCCTCGGACGTTTTCCTCGCGCACTTCGAGAAGCGCAAGGTACCCATCGGCATCTGCGCTCGTGCCTTTTCAAGCCCTTGTGTTCATGCACACGCTTGTGTTCGTTGCTCGCTCCTCCGACCCGACCCGGCCCAACGCGCCCGCCTGGAGGAGATCCGGGACAAGCTGCTCGCTGTCCTGTCAACAGCGCCATGCCCGCCCAGTGCCGCACATGACCGGCGGACTGTCCAGGAGCCGCCATGACGCTGACACTGCGGCGCGGTTCAAGCTATGAGCAGGCGGAGGCCGAGATCTGCCGCGTCGAGGTCGGCGAGGTCGCTGTTGCGCTCGGCCCACCGGCCGGAGTCGAGGTCGTCGCTGAGGCTTAGCACCGCCCGCTGCTCGGCCTCCGGCCCGACCCTCGTCCACACCGACATCGCACGGCGCACGTGATCCTCCAGATACGCCCTCGGTCGGCGCCAGTACGCCTCGAACAGGCCGTCAGCGCAGTCCCACGGAATGGGCACCGGCTCAGCGCGGGCGCCGATCGCGTCGGCCATCCCGGCAAGCGAGGGAAATTCTGCGAGGACGGCGGCGAACTCGGGCAGGTAGTCGCGGGTAAGCCAGAACCGGTCCTGCCATCCGGGCTCGTCGGTGTCGAACGTGAGCACCACCACGCGGCGGGCCACGCGCCGCATCTCGCGCAGCCCCGCTATCGGGTCCCCCCAGTGGTGAACGGTGGAGACGGCCATCGCGACGTCGAAGGACTGGTCCTCGAACGGCAGGCTCTCCGCGGCGGCGGCCACGCACGGCGCCGAGCCGGCAGGCCGCTGACCCCGCATGACCGCCGATGGCTCCACCGCCGTCACGTCGCGATCAGCAGGCTCGTAGGAGCCGGTACCGGCCCCGACGTTCAGCACCGTCTGCGCGTCCCCGAGCGCGTCCCAGATCTGCGCGGCGATCCGCGGCTCGGTACGCCGCGTCGCGGTGTAAGCACCGCCGATCGCGTCGTACAGCCGTGCACCGAGCATCTCCAGTTGCTCCTCCGGTGTCACCGCCAGTCCCTTCGCCCGTGCCTCAAGTTCCCTGTCGATGGCCGCCACCATGGCGTCAGCGCGATCACGCCGCTCCAGCAGCAGGCCGCGCAGTCGGCGCAGGTGCGCGACCGCATCGGTGGACGGGTCGCCGACCAGTTCCGCAACCTCCCGCAGCCCGAAGCCCAACCGCCGATAGGCCAGTACCTCCCGCAACCGCTCCACGTCGCCCGCCGAATAGGCCCGGTACCCGGCCGCGGTCCGCGCCGACGGCCGAACGAGCCTGATCTCGTCATAGTGATGCAGCGTGCGGACGCTCACGCCGGCCAGCTCGGCCACGTGTCCCACGGTCCAGTGATCCTCCACGGCACCGACTATGCAGCCTGACGCCACGTGAGGGTCAAGAGCCTCACTCACGGCAGCAAGAGCCGAACGCGAAGCGGTGGTCCGAGGCGACTCCTGCAAGCCAGAGCGATGGTCTAGTTCAGAGAAGCTTGTGTCAGACGCTCACTCCATCGACCGGACCCGGCCCAGCGGATACGACTTGCCGACATCCGCGACAACCTGATCGGCCCGCATCGCCGAGGCCGAACGCGAAGGCTGGCTCGGCGAGATCGAAGGGCTCCGCGTCAGCCTGGCCGGCGACCCAGTCCAAGATCAGCCAGATTGACGCCGCGACTCCTGGCGGGCCGATGGAGCTTGGCCTGCCTTCTCGGCGGAAGGAACTGTGACGCGCGAGGAAGCACCTCGCCTGGGCCGGAGAGTTCGGAGAAGTGCGGAGCCTGAATTACGACGCGCCGACGTCGGCCGCGGGCATCAGGGCCATCTGCCTGTGCTGCTGGAGGGGCCCCGCAAGCGGCTGACTTGCTGCTCCTATGGTTTCGACGTTGTGGCCACAGCGGCGATGAGGGCGGCGGCGGCGGAGACGAGTGCCAGCAGGGTGAACAGGTGTGGGTAGCCGCCGAGCGGTTCAGCCAGAGCGGCACCGGCGAACGGGGCGGGAGCTGACGCCGCGGTCACCGGAGCTGTGAGGAGTCCGGCCAGGTGGCCGTAGTGGGTGGTGCTCCAGCGGTCGGTGATGGCGGTGGCCTGGAGCAGGGTGAGGTTGCCGCGGGCCATGCCGGCCGCGACGGAGAGGTCGACCAGCAGGGGATACGGGCCGGGGGCGAGCGCGAGTGCGGCGGTGGTGGCGCCGCCGAGGGCGATGAGGGTGACCGTGCGGGTGGTGGTTGGGACGATTCCCCAGCTGGTGATCTGGGTGGCGCACAGTGCGGGCAGCGCGGCGCGGGGCCGTGACCGGTCCCCCGTCCCGGTCACGGCCCCGCTGGTGTGAAGGTGGGCCATCGTGGGTCAGCAGCAGCCGCCTGTGGCGGCCGTTTGCTTGGTGTCGGCCTCGGTGGGGCCCGCGCAGCAGGTGCTGTTCTGCTGCTTGGCCAGGGTGTCGGCGTCGGCCTTGACGACGTAGACCTCCCAGGGCTCTTGGCCGGGGCCGTGGACCCAGACCTTGTCCTGGAGGGCGTAGCAGCAGGTGGTGTCGTTCTCCACGTCGGTGGCCAGGCCGGCCTGGCTCAGGCGGGTGGTGGCGGCGTGGACGTCCTCGGTGCTTTCGACCTCGACGCCGAGGTGGTCCATGCGCGTTGCCTCACCTGCCGCGCCCTGGACCAGGACGAGCTTGAGAGGGGGCTCTGCGATGGCGAAGTTGGCGTAGCCGTCGCGGAGCTTCGCGGGCTCGGTGCCGAACAGTTTGCTGTAGAAGGCGACGGAGGCGTCCAGGTCGGGGACGCGGAGGGCGAGTTGTACGCGGGACATGACGGACCTCCTCGTGTGGGTGTGGGGTTCAGCAGCCGCCGGAGGTAGCCGGGGCGCCGATGCCGATCTGGAGGGTGGCCGGGGCAGCGCAGCAGCCCCCGTCCTGGCTGCCCTGGGCGGCGTCGGAGGCGTCGAACAGGCCTGCGCCTCCGCACACGCCGGTCTCGGGCAGGGTGAGTTCGACGCGGTCGGCGGAGTCGAGGTCGCCGTCGATCGCGGCGACGACGGAGCGGACCTGCTCATACCCGGTCATGGCCAGGAACGTCGGGGCGCGGCCGTAGGACTTCATGCCGACCAGGTAGACGTCCTGTTCGGGGTGGGCCAGCTCGCGGTGGCCGTGTGGGTAGACGGTGCCGCAGGAGTGCTGGTTGGGGTCGATCAGGGGGGCGAGCTCGACCGGGGCCTGGAGGCGCTCGTCCAGGTTCAGGCGGACCTCGGACAGGAAGGACAGGTCGGGCCGGAACCCGGTCAGCACGATTACCTCGTCCACCGGTTCCAGGCGTCGGCCGTCCTCGCCCACCAGCACCAGCCGGCCGTCACTGTCGCGTTCGATTGCCTCGGTGCGGAAGCCGGTGACCGCGTCGGCGTAGCGGTCGTCGACGGCTGCCTTCGCGGCGAGTCCGAGGGCGCCGCGGGCGGGCAGCTGGTCGGCGGTGCCGCCGCCGAAGGTGGAGCCGGAGATGCCGCGGCGCAGGATCCACACCGCCTTTGTTCCGGTGCCGTCGTCGGACTTGGCGAGGTCGGCGAGGTAGGCGAGCGCGGTGAAGGCGGAGGCGCCGGAGCCGATCACGGCGGTGCGCTTGCCCGCGTATCGGGCGTGGACAGCCGGGTCCTTGAGGTCGGGGACGCGGTAGGTGATGTGGTCGGCCGCGGCCTTCTCGCCGAGCGCGGGCAGTCCGCTGCCGCCTGCCGGGGACGGGGTGGTCCAGGTGCCGGAGGCGTCGATGACCGCGCGGGCGAAGATGCGCTCTTCGCGGCCGTCGGTGTAGGTGACGTGCACGACGAAGGGCTGGGCTGCTCGGTCGGCGTCGACGATCCGGTCGCGGCCGGCCCGGGAGACGCCGGTGACGGTGGCGCCCAGGCGTACGCGCTCGCCGAGGGTGTCGGCGAGCGGCTGCAGGTACTGCTCCGCCCAGTCGCCGCCCGAGGGGTACGTGGCCGGGTCGGGGTGTGTCCAGCCGGTCGGTGCGAGGAGCTTCTCGGCGATGGGGTCGACCACTTCGCCCCAGGTGGAGAACAGGCGCACGTGCGACCAGTCGCGCACCGCCGCTGCGGCGGCCGTGCCGGCCTCCAGGACCAGCGGGGTGATGCCGCGGCTGGTCAGGTGGGCGGCGGCGGCCAGGCCGGCGGGTCCGGCTCCGATCACGATGACGGGCAGCTCGGGGGTGGCGGGCGCGTTCACGGCGACTCCTTGCGTGTTTCGACGTCTGTCGATGGCTTGCGGGGCCCAGCATGGCACCTGTATTGATGAGCGTCAACATAGACATTCGTCGAATCAATGGGGGATCGCAGATGGAGCACGCCGACGTCGTCGTGATTGGTGGTGGACAGTCCGGACTCGCCACCGCCCATGCCCTGCAGTGCCGCGGGCTTCGGCTGGTGGTGCTGGAGGCGTCGGGCCGCACGGCCGGATCCGGGCATTCAGATGGCCGCGAGCGAGGAGACAGGCGGCTGCCAGTTCGGGCCGGGCCTGGGCAGTCTCGGACAAGGTCCGCGCCGCGCTCGGAAAGCGGTCACTTTCACGGCTGGCGGCCATGGCCTGCTCGCAACGGCGGCCGGGCCGACCTGTATCCCAACCGCGGCCAAAGATCGTGGGCCGGTTGTCGGCGAGTGCGGCCCGAACGGCCTCTTCTCCGGCCCTCTGCCCTGCGGGAGGGTGTGAGCAGGCAAGGCTTGGCGGCCTCCGGTGACGCATTCTGGAGGTGAGGCTTTGCCCACCAGCCGAGGAAGGTGATCGGCATGATGTGGTACGACGGCGGCTGGGGCTGGGGCGGTTGGTTCTTCATGGCCATCTTCATGGTGCTGTTCTGGGCGCTGGTGATCGCCGGTATCGTCGCGCTCGTCCGCTACCTCACGGCCCGCCATCACGGCCACCAGGGCGGCCCGCCCTCCTCCTCCGGGGAGCCCGGCTGGGGAGGCCGGCGAGCGGAGGACTTGCTCGCCGAGCGGTTCGCCCGCGGGGAGATAGACGAGGACGAGTACGAACGCCGCCTTGCGCTGCTGCGGGAGCACCGGTGACCGCCAACCGCCGCCGCATGTGGTGGACCGTCGCCGGGGCGCTGGCAGCCCTGGTCCTGGGCATCGCGACGACGGCAACGCTCGCCACCACCGGCGCCTTCCGCCACCCCGCGCCGGCGGGCTGGACGACGTCGGGCGCACGGTGCAGCCCGCCCGCACTGCCAGGCCATGTTGTGGACGTGACCGTCGGCGACATGATGGGCGCCATGATGGGTGGCCCCTACAGTCACACCCGGAGCGGCGGCCCTGGCTGGCAGGGCATGGGCATGATGTGGCTGCGGACCAGCCCGAGCACGGTCCCTGCCGGCACGGTGTCGCTGCGCGTGTTCAACACCGGAGCCCTCACGCATGAGGTCGTCGTGCTCCCGCTGCCAGCCGGCAAAGCCGTCGGAGAGCGGCCCATCGGTACTCAGGGGCGCATCGCTGAAACCGGAAGCCTGGGCGAAGCCTCGCGCAGCTGCGGCGCCGGGGAAGGCGAGGGCATCACCTCCGGCGCCATGGCCTGGACCACGGTGACGCTCCCGCCCGGCCGCTACGAGCTGGTGTGCAACCTCCCCGGCCACTACGCCGCCGGGATGTACACCGAACTGGACGTCACACGGTGACGCTCAAACCGCCGGGGCCATGTCCTGGCCCGCCTGGCGGGGACCGGGCGCGGTGGCCGGCAGCAGAACGAGCCTCCTGCCTATGTCGAGGCGGAAGGCGCTGTAAGGGCTGATGTTCGACCAGAACGGCGCGGTCGGCCCGCGCCGGTCCTCATCGGACAGCTTCTTCGCCCAGGCCGGTCCGGCGAGGACCTGCTGAAGTAGCCGGGTGTTGACGTGCGCGAGCGCGGAGTGGAGCAGACGGAGGGCGAGCATCGAGGTCTCGGGGTGTTCCTTGTCCGGGCCGGTCAAGGCGCCATCCTTGCCGTGGCGGATGACGGCGTTCGCGCTGTTCCAGTTCTCCCCGACCTGGAGTCCGCCGTGGATCTCGCGGCGCAGGTCGGGGCCGGCGAGGTACCGGATGGCCCGGCGCCTGGCCGCCTACCTCGCGCGCCGGTGACGGACCTCGCCGCACTGGTTCGACGTGTGTCAACATAGACGCATGTCGAATGTCAAGGTGCTGCCGCTGCTCGAAGCCGACGGTCAGGGTGTGGCGCCGTGCTGCCCGCCGCTGGCCGAGCGCCCGATGACCGCGGAGGAGGCCGAGACGGCCGCGCGGATGTTCAAGGCGCTCGGCGATCCGGTCCGCCTGCGGTTGTTCTCCGCCGTCGCCTCCCACGAAGGCGGCGAGGCGTGCGTGTGCGACATCTCCGATGTCGGCGTCTCCCAGCCCACGGTGTCCCACCACCTGAAGAAGCTGAAGGAGGCCGGATTGCTGACCTCCGAGCGGCGCGGCACCTGGGTGTACTACCGGGTCGAGCCGTCGGTGCTCGCCGCAATGGGCAAGCTGCTGGCCATGCCGGCCGCTGCCTGACGACAGGACGGACAGAAGGGGAAAGCGGTGAGCGGGGCAACGAGGGCGGTGGTTGTGCCGCTGGCGGTGGAGCACGCCGACCAGGTACTGGCGATCTACCAGGCGGGCATGGACGAGGGCAACGCCACCTTCGAAACCAACGCGCCGAGCTGGGAGGCGTTCGACGCCGCGAAGCTGCCCGAGCACCGCTTCGCCGCCCTCGACGAGGACGGGGCGGTGCTGGGCTGGGTCGCCGCGAGCCGCGTCTCGGACCGGTGCGCGTATGCGGGCGTGGTCGAGCACTCCGTCTACGTCCACCCCGCCGTCCGCGGCCGCGGCATCGCCTCCGCCCTCCTCAAGGCATTGATCGACTCCACCGAGCAGGCCGGGATCTGGACCATCCAATCCGGGATCTTCCCCGAGAACACCGCCAGCCTCGCCCTGCACCAGCACCAAGGCTTCCGCGTCATCGGTACCCGCGAGCGCATCGGCCGCCACCACGGCGCCTGGCGCGACGTCGTCCTCGTCGAGCGCCGCAGCCCCGCCATCACGTAGGCGGCGAGTCCACACCCAGACACCAGACTCCCGCCGCCCGGCGCCGCATCGGCGTCCAGGACCGCGAATTCCAGGCCCTGGCGGCGCAGGTGGTAGCCGGCGGCAAGCCCTGCCTGGCCGCCGCCGACCACCACCACATCCACGCTCTGCGTCATGAACCCAGCTGCGCCGCGGTGAACTTCCGCCGCCAGGCCAGAGACACGTACACCAGCGCGACCAGGACCGGCACCTCGATCAGCGGGCCGACGACACCGGACAGAGCCTGGCCGGACGTGACGCCGAACGTGGCAATCGCGACCGCGATGGCCAGTTCGAAGTTGTTGCCCGCCGCAGTGAACGCGAGGGTCGCCGTGCGGTCGTAGGCCAGGCCGATCGCCTTGCCGAGCGCGAAGACGCCGAACCACATCACCGCGAAGTACACGAGCAGCGGCAGCGCGATCCGGGCCACGTCCAGCGGCTGCGAGGTGATCGTCTTACCCTGCAGCGCGAAGAGGATGACGATCGTGAACAGCAGTCCGTACAGCGCCCAGGGGCCGATCTTCGGCAGGAAGCGCTGCTCGTACGCCTCACGGCCGAGCTTGTTCTCGCCGATGCGGCGGGTGAGGTACCCGGCCAGCAGCGGGATACCGAGGAAGATGACCACGTTCAGCGCGATCTTCCACATCGAGATGTTCAGCTGCTCGCCATCACCCAGGCCCAGCCAGCCGGGCAGCAGGTCGAGGTAGAACCAGCCCAGCAGGCCGAACGCCAGAACCTGGAACACCGAGTTCAGCGCCACCAGGACGGCTGCGGCTTCGCGGTCGCCGCAGGCGAGGTCGTTCCAGATGATGACCATGGCTATGCAGCGGGCCAGGCCGACGATGATCAGGCCGGTGCGGTATTCGGGCAGGTCGGGCAGGAAGATCCAGGCCAGCGCGAACATGACCGCCGGACCGACGATCCAGTTGATGACGAGCGACGACACCATGAGCTTCTGGTCGCCGGTGACGGCGTCGAGCTTGTCGTAACGGACCTTGGCCAGGACCGGATACATCATGATCAGCAGGCCGATGGCGATCGGCAGGGAGATGCCGCCGATCTCGACCTTGGCCAGGGCGTCGTTCAAGCCGGGGATGAGTCTGCCGAGGCCGAGACCGAGAGCCATGGCGAGCACGATCCAGACGGCGAGGAAACGGTCGAGCGTCGACAGCTTCGCGACGACCGAGGACTCCTCGGCGGTGGGGGGTGCTTCGGTGCGGGTCACGGGCAGGCCCTCTTGTTGTCGGCGGCGTTACGGGCGGACTCGGCCAGGTCGGCGAACTGGCCGGCGAGCGAGGCGATGACGTCCGGGCGCAGCTTGTAGTACGTGTAGCGGCCGCACGGCTCCGTCTCGACGACCCCGGCTTCGCGCAGCACTCTCAGGTGGTTGGAGAGGTTGGTCTGCCGGGCACCGGTCTCCTCCACGAGGTGGGTGGTGCACAGCGTCTCGCGGGCGAGCAGGGTCACGATTTGGAGCCTGAGCGGGTCGGCCAGAACCCGGAGCAGGTCAGTGTCGACTGACGTCATCATGGACTGATACTCTCACATCACTCCGAACTGATACCAGTCAGGAGTGATCCTTGGGAACCGCATCGCGACATCCGTTGGGGCCCACGACCCGAAGGGGATTCCCATGACCGCGTCCCCGCCCCTGTCCTGCCCGACGACCGCCTCGCCGCCGGCATCGCCCGCCTGGCTCTTCGCCACCGCGGCCACTTCTCGCCCGAGACCATCCAGGGCGTCGTGACCGACTCGTACGCACGTCTCGCCGAGCATGCCCGCGTCCGCACCCACCTGGTCGTGCTGGCAGAGCACCTGGCCACCGAGCGGCTCGACGCGCCCGCCCACATCGAGGGCGCGCCCGGTAGCGGTCTGCCCCGTGTGCTGTTCGTGTGCAGCCACAACGCCGGCCGCTCGCAGATGGCCGCCGCCCTCCTCGCGCACCGAGCCGGAGGACACGTGGTCGTCTCCTCCGCAGGCACGCACCCGGCCGCCGAAGTCGAGCCCGCCGTCGCCCAGGTGCTGACAGAGGCCGGTGTGGACCTCATGGACGCGTTCCCCAAGCCGCTGACCGACGAGGTCGTCCAAGCCGCCGACATCGTCATCACGATGGGCTGCGGCGACGCCTGCCCCATCGTGCCCGGCCGCCGATACCTGGACTGGCCCGTCACCGACCCCGAGGGCGCCCGATCGCCGCTCGTCCGCGGCATCCGCGACGAGATCGACGCCCACGTCACCAAGCTGCTCGCCTCCCTGCCGAGCACCTGAACCCACCGGTCCCATATCCCGCACAACCTGCTTGATCCACTTACGAAGGAAGAACTGATGTCCTCCAGCCCGCTCGCCTCCGTACTGTTCGTCTGCGTACACAACGCCGGGCGTTCGCAGATGGCCGCCGGATTCCTCAACCACCTCGCAGGCGACCGGATCGAGGTCCGCTCCGCCGGCTCCATCCCAGGCGACCAGGTCAACCCCGCCGCGGTCGAGGCCATGAAGGAAGTCGGCATCGACATCTCCGCGGCCAAGCCGAAGATCCTCACCACCGAGGCCGTCCACGCGTCCGACTACGTCATCACCATGGGCTGCGGCGACGCCTGCCCGATCTTCCCCGGCAAGAAGTACCTCGACTGGGCCCTGGAGGACCCGGCGGGCAAGGGCGTCGAGGCCGTCCGCCCGATCCGCGACGAGATCAAGTCCCGCATCGAGGCCCTGATCGCCGAGATCGACGCCAAGCAGGAGGCGTGACCTCGGTGACGGACAAGGGCATACGCGAGGCCATCGTCATCGGCTCCGGCCCCCCGGATACACCGCCGCCCCTGTATGCCGCCCGCGCGCAGCTGAAGCCCCTGCTGTTCGGCAGCAGCATCTTCGTCGGCGGCTCGCTGACCACCACGACCGAGGTGGAGAACTTCCCCGGCTTCCGGCCAAAGGTCCCTACGATGCCGCGCTCCTGCCGCGACTGCAGATGTCCTTGCGCGCTCCGGAGGGGCCAGTCACCGATCCAGTGTCGAAGTATCGGCGGGCAGCCGGTGTGGTTATCCGAGCCGACCTGGCCGCTGCATCCCGGTACCGGTGAGCCATTGGTATTCGTCGGGCAGTTCCGGGTACCGGGCGACGAGATACGACTGGCCTACCTGTTCCTGCACGAAGAGAACTGGGACATGTCCTCCCAGCCGGAGGACGGCACTGCAGTTGTGCTCCTGCAGCCCGGTGGCCGGGTGCCTCCGGTCGCTGTCATTGGGCCGCCGGGGACCCGAGGCCGCACTCTGTGGCGCTGGGGCCCCTATCTGCTGCTGGAGCGGCCGGGGATCGTGGCGAGAGCGCAGCGCACGCTGCGACGCCAGGTGCGCGACCTGTTCGTGGTCCAACGGGTCGATGGGGACGGCGACCGGGTCCGCGGGGTCCTGGAAGGCGTCACGGTCACCCGGATGATCGAGGATATGAAGCCGGGCCTGCGGCGGATCACTGTGCTGGAGGCGGGCAGCGGCCTGGACCCTCTGGCGGAGCGGAAAGTTACGGCGGTGTCGGCTCCCGGCGCTGAACGGCCGGCCCAGCGCACCTCGCCCCACCAGCCGACGCCCGTCAGCACCAGGGTGAGGCCGACTCCGGCCAGGATGGCCGTGGACGGTGCCACCACCTTGAGGAGGGCACCGGCGAGCGACCCCGTCGCCGCGTAACCCGCACCCGCCGCCGCGTACATCACCGAGTAGCCCGCGGCCAGAGCGCCCGGCGGAAGTGCCTCGCGCAGGGACAGGTTGCGGGTGAGCATCGCGCACGACTGGAGCGTGCCCCCCACGACCAGCGCGACGGCGATCCCGGCCGTGTCCGGTATCAGCGCGGCGAGGGCCACTCAGACCGACGTCCCGCACATCAGCACCACACTGCGGGTGGGCAACCGCCCCGGCCAGGAGCGAAGACCGTGGACGAAGGCACCGAGCCCCCCGCCCACCGCCATCCCCGTCAGCAGCGGACCGGACCAGCCAACGCCGACGCCGCGCTGTTCGAGCATGGCCGGCAGCACGAGTTCGGCCATCCCGAGCAGGGCCAGACTGGCCGCGCCCATGACGTACACCGGCCAGGCGCCGGTCAGCAGTCGGAGCAGCGACTCGCCCGTCCGACCCTCCCCGCCCGTGTCGTCCGCGCCCCAGCCGGCTGGAAGAAGCCACAGGGCCGCGACCGACGACGTCATCAGGGCGGCGGCGAGGAGCAGCGGGACGGGCGGTGCGACGCCGAGGGCCAGGCCGGCGACCGCGGCCGGGGAAACAGCCCATACGCCGGCCGTCAGTATCGACTCGACGGACAGCGCCTGCGGCGCCGCACGTTCCGGGACGAGCACGGTGAGCAGCGTGCGCAGGCCACCGGTGGCGGCGGCCGGGGCGGCACCGGCGAGAAACGCGAGCCCGGCGAGGACCGTCGGGTGCGCGTCGGGGAACACCCCGAGCCCTGCGAAGGCGGCGGCCCCGGCCGCGAGGCCGACGGCCAGGTGAGCGCGGGCGCGGTCGGGGCGCAGGCGCATCCCGAGGACGGGGGCGCCGACGATCTCACCCATGACGTAGGCCGCCGCCAGGATCGCCCCCAGCGAGTAGCCGCCCGGCCGCTCGCGCACCAGGAAGACCAGGGCCAGCGGGGCCATGGCCACGGGCATGCGGGCGCCGATGGTGGTGCAGGCCCAGATCAGGACCTGTTTGGAGGCGACGTCGCGGTAAGTCATGAGACGACGCTAAAGGCCGGCACTGACAACAACTCAGGGGATTTCCAGCGCCTGTGGAAAATCGTGAGCACCCCTTCAGAACATCAGCCCCGCCTGGAGGAGGAGAGAGACGTACCGCTGAAGGTGCGCAGCCGCGTACGAATTCCTCATGCACCACCGCGTACGGATTTCTGTGCTCAGCCGCTTGTTCGAACCTGCTGGCGTGTCACAACGAGCGGAGGGCCTGCAGCCAGTCCGCTCAACTGGTGGACGGGTGGAGCGGGATGACGTTTTCGGGGGCGGTGTTGTCCTGGCCGGTGGACTTCCGGAGGATGAGGACGGCGGCCGCGATGACCACCTGCTCTGGCTAGGGCGGCGCTATTCGGCTCCACCCGGGGCGACTCCAACTGGCTCCAGTTTGGACATGATTCGCGAAGATCAGGCGTCGTGAAGTGGCCCCGGAGGGCGGCTTGCTCTGGGCCCAGGGGCTTCATGGACAGACGCCGTAGTGGCTCAGGTATGGGGACCAGCCTGGGTATGCAGGCAAGGCGTGCTGGACGGTCGGTCGGTAAATGTGTCGCGTGGTGCTGAGGGTGTCGGGATACTGCCTCGGTGCCCCTTACTGCGCTGCCTCAACTGCTTCGACCTCGTGCCCTGAGGCCCGGAGATCTCGTCGTTATCGCATCGCTGTCCGGGCCGCTCCATGCCGCTTACGAGCCCGACCTCGAGCAGGCGGTAGTCGTGCTCGAGCGGATGGGATTCCGTGTGCGTCGGGCACCGCTGCTCGAAGCAGGGCGGCATCATTGGTGGAGCGCGGCTACGCCGGCGGAGATCGCCAGGGAATTCAATGCTCTTCTGCGTGATCCTGAGGTGCGCGCCATCATCGCGCATGACGGCGGCCAGACGGCGCTCGGCTACCTCGACCTGATCGACGTCGAGGCGATCACTGCCGACCCCAAGCCGATCCTCGGCTACAGCGACATCTCGCTGCTGCATCTGGTGCTCTATGCGCGCACGGGTCTGGTCGGCTTCCATACCGACTTGGCCACCCCTGGACTCGGCGGGCACTGGCAGGCCGCGCCCGCAGCACGCCGAGCGGAACTTGAAAAGCTCTACTCGACGCTGCTGACCGGTACGGAGCCGATCGGTGCGCTGCCGGCCACCCCGACGTGGGAGTGCTGGCGTGCCGGTCGCACCGAAGGCCGGCTGATCGGCGGGGTGATCAATCGCATCGTGCTGGCGCAGGCGATGCCCTACGCGCTGCCGCTCGAATGGTTCGACGGCGCGGTGCTGTTCTGGGAGGAGATCGGCGGCCAAGCATCGTATGTGTGGAGCTATCTACAGGTACTGCGGCACTGCGGCATCCTCGATCGGATCTCCGGCATGGTCGTGGGCGTCCCGTACGCGATCGACGGACTCGGCTCGACCGACGCGTCCCCGACCCTGTCCGAGATCGTCCTCGACGTCCTTGGCGACCGTGACATCCCGGTCCTGGGCAACGTCGAGTTCGGACACGCCGGCCCGAATCTGCCGATGCCGGTCGGCATCCGCGTCGCCCTCGATGCGCAGCAGCGGAGCTTGTCGCTGCTCGAACCGGCGGTACGGCCGCACACGATGACGGGACCGGTCGGCTGAGCAATGCGGATCAGTGAGCCGACAGCCGGACTTCACTCATCCACTGGTCGAGGATCTCGGCGGACCACTCCCATACCGTCAGTACGCTGCGGCGCTTGGGGGGTGAGCCCTTCTTGGCCTTGCCGTGGCGGATGTAGCAGACGCCGTACTCGCCGAACTCCGGGCCTTCGGGGTTGCGGCCGAAATCGGCGACATCCAGCATCCTCGTATCGTTGCGCCGCAGCCCGTAGGCGTATGCAGTCTTGAACAGCATCGCGTCGCGGAAGGCAGGCAACCACCCCTTGCGGCCACGGCCCCGGACCCGGCTTACCTCGTCATCGGCGTGGTCGAAGAACGCCTGCAACTCGTCCTCCGGCTCAGCCCGGGGGCCGGGGAGTTCGCCGGCATGGAGGGCGGCGTGGTCGGCGTGGGCCTGTTCGACGGCTTCGGGGTACGCCTCGCGCCTGGCGTGTTTGGCGAGTGCCCGGGAGATGCCGGCGACGGAGAGATGATGGGTGCTGCTCGCCGGCGGGGGTGTTGACGGTGAGGGCCCAGGTGCCTCCTGCGGCCATGGCCTTGCTTCAGGGACCGTACCGGTGCGTGACACAGGCCACAGGAACTCCTCTCGTGTCGCGGAGAGAAGTGGTCGTGAGGGACTCAGAAAACGATGTGCGCCGCCGCGTCCGCGAGGGGGACCGCGAGGCGTTCGCCCAGCTGTACGAGGAGTTCGCCCGCGCCGTGTACAACCACGGGCTGCGGTTGACCGGCGACTGGTCGACAGCCGAAGAGATCATGTCCGAAACGTTCCTGACCGCGTGGCGGACCCGCGCACGGGTGCGCGAGGACGGCGGCTCCCTGCTGCCCTGGCTGCTGGGCATTGCCACCCACAAGGCGGACAACGCCCGCCGGGGACTGCGCAGACGCCAGCTGTTCCTGGCGCGTCAGTCGCAGCCACCTGCCGAGGAGGACTTTGCGCCCCGGACGGTCGGGCGCATCGACGACGCACGGCGCCTGCGTGCCGTGCAGGCCGCCCTGGGCCGGCTGCGACGCCAGGAGCGGGAGGTACTGGCCCTGTGCGTGTGGTCCGGCCTGGACTACCAGCAGACGGCCGAAGCCCTGGGCATCGCCGTCGGCACCGTACGTTCCCGCCTTTCGCGTGCCCGTAAGAAGCTCGCCCACCTCGCGGAAGAAGACCGGGAACCACCCACCACCCGCGGAGAGATGACAAGTGCGGCCGCGATCGCGGCCCTGCCCGTACGGGAGGAGCTCACATGAACGACAAGACCACCGGCGCTTCCCCGGAGCGGAACGGCGACCGCGAAGAGATCGCCCGCCTGCTGCCGGCCCCGGCCGACTGGGACCTTCCGCGCGAGCAGCACCTTCGTCACAAGGAACTGCTGATGCACCACATCGACCGAGACCAGGCGACCCGTACCCGCCCGGCCCGTCGGCTGCTGCGGCCCGTGCTCCTGGCGCCGGCGACCGCGCTGACCCTGGCCTGCGCGCTGGCCGCGGGAATCGCCCTGAACGGCAGCGACCGGGAACCCTCCGGCACCGCTTCGCATCGTGCGGCCACGGACATGCAGCCCGCCGCGGCGCTCCTGGACCGGATCTCCGACGTCGCGGAGGAACGCGCCACGCCCACCGTGCGGGACGACCAGTTCGTCTACACCCGGGAGAAGACCCGCGGAGCCGACCTGACCAGTGGGAAGGCCGTCCTCGGCCCATTGATGGACCGTGAGATGTGGGCCGCGCAGGAGCCGGGGCCCTTGCACAAGCTCGGCCTGATCCGGGAGGACGGTGAGACCTTCCCCATCAACGCCGAACTCGGTGACACCGACGGCACCCCGGCCGGCATCAACCGACCCACCTACCGCTGGCTGAGCTCGCTGCCCACCGACCCCGACAAGCTGCTGGCCTCTCTGTATGCCAAGACCCCGCAAGCTGAGGGCCGGGAACGTGACCAGGCGGTGTTCGAGCAGATCGGGTCCCTGCTCGGCGGGGTGATGCCGCCCCGCACGGCCGCCGCCCTCTACCGGGCCGCGGCGAAGATCCCCGGCGTCGCCCCGGCCCCGCAGGCCCGCGACGCGATCGGCCGCCGGGGCCTCGGCATCGCCCGCGACGACACGCGCTACGACATCCGGACCGAGTGGGTCTTCGACGAGAAGGACTTCTCCTTCCTCGGCTCCCGTAGCTATCTGACCAAGGACACCTCGTACGGAAAGGCCGGAACGCTGCTGTCCAGCGAGGCCGAGCTGGAACTCGCCGTCGTCGACAAGGCCGGCCAACAGCCCGCGGACGCGGAGCGGACACGGACCGAGCCCCAGAGCTGACCGTCCGGTGCCCAGGTCGGCCGCCGGCGTGCCCCTCGAAAGTCGTCGAGCGAGTCGAACGCCCGCGCGCCGTCGGCTATGACGGTGGGCGGGGACGGGTCCCCGGACTCCGGATAAGCGGCTCCGCAAAGTCGGTCGCATCCTCGCGAAGGTCATCGTCCCAGCTGACGACGTCATTGACGCGGAGGTCGTGGAGGACGACCCGCACGGTTAAGGGGAACCCGGCAAATGTGCCGGGTTCCCCTTGACCACGGGCCACAGCCCATCCGCAGAGGTGGACAAGCTGCACCTTTCAGCTCAAAGGCGTTGACCGACGTGGCGGCGGCACCGCCCGCAGCAGCTCCCACAGCGGACGCGAGCCCGACGCCCATACGGCCAGCGTCTGGCGGTCCACGACATGCAGGCGCTGCTGCTTGGCGAACGCCACGGCCGGTGCGGTCACCCGCCCGTTCGTCACGATCACCGCGACGTCAGCCCCGTGCACCTGCCGGGCCGTCCCGTTGAGCACCTGCAGATCCGGCGTGCCCACCGCCGACCCCGGGCCCCGTTGCGCAAATGTTGTGGACCCAGGCGAGGCTGTCACTGCCTCGCCTGCGGTGCTCTCCGGGGGGCCAAGGTGTCACTCGGCGGGTGTCGGAGCCCGGTTGAAGAGCCGTCCGGCCAGGTCCGCCCCGATGATGGCGCCGTCGGCGTCGCGGGTGAGGAAACCGCGCTGGCCGATCAAGCCGCCGCCGGTGACGATGTACTCGTCGCCGCTTCCGGGGAGTAGGCCGAGCCCGGCCGGCGGCAGGTCTGGCGGCAGTTCCTTCTCGGACGCCGTGCGGATCTCGGGCTTGATCCGGCATTCAACTGTCATCGTGTCACCGTCGGTGTCGATGATCAGCGTCATGAATTCGTTCTCGTAGTGTCCGATGATCTCCTGAGCGCGCTGCGGGTCGTACGGGAGCGGCTCGGGGTCGCGCTCGACCACGCCGAGGTAGTGTTCGAGCGCCCAGCGGAGCACGGCCTGATTGAACTCCAGCCCGCTGTCGGGGCCGGCGTTGGACACCGCCACGATGGCGAAGTCCCGCTCCGGAACCAGCAGCAGGTTGGCGAACTGGCCATTGGTCGATCCGCCGTGCCCGACGGTGCGCACAGCGTCCACGTCGCGCAGGAACCAGCCGAGGCCGACGGCGTCACCGAGCGTGGAGCCGTGCAACTCCACCGTCGGCTCCTGCATCCGCCGCGCCAGGTCACCGCCGCCGAGGTGGAACCGGGCCCAGCGCAGTTGGTCGGAGACCGAGGACACCAGGCCGCCGCCCGGGTTGTTGCCGCGCGTGTCCTTCCATGTCCGGGCGACCTTGAGCGCCCCTTCGCTGAGGTTGTGGCCCACGGCGAACCGGCGGGTGATGGCCTGTCCGGCGGTGAATACGCTGTTGGCCAGGCCGACCTGCTCCAGGACGAGTGAGGCGACAGCGCCCTCGTAGGTCTCGCCGGTGACGTTCTCGATGACCCGGCCGAGCAGGTTGTAGCCGAGCTGGCTGTAGGAGGCACGGCCGCCGACCGGACCGATCAGCGTCACCTCGGCCATCTTGGCCACCTCGCCGGCCAGCGCGTCGTCTCCGTCTCCGCTGTCGAAGACCATCCGGGTGTCCAGCCCGGCGGTGTGGTTGAGCAGGTTCAGGATGGTGATCTGTGCGGCCGCGTCCTCGTCGGGGAGCCGGAGTTCGGGAACGTAGCGGCGGACCGGCGCCTCCAACTCGACCCGCCCCGCCTCGACCAGGCGCATGATCGCGGTCGCCGTGTAGGTCTTGGTGACCGAGCCCAGCACGAACAGCGTGTCCCGGTCGACGGGCAGCGGGTTGTCGATGCTCGTCACGCCGTGACAGGCGGTCAGCTCCCGTCCGTCCGCCCAGACCCCCACCGCTGCACCCGGGATGTCGAACTCCTTGGCCTTCGCCTCGACGAACTCCGCCAGCGCATCGCGTGACATCTCGATTCCCTCTCGGTCGGTGTGGTTCGCGCACGACCCCGAGTCCACCGGGCGACGCGGCGACTTGCACTTTGTTCAAGTGAAGGCTAGTGAACGACTTGAACGCCGTGCAAGAAGTTTCTTGAACGCCGTGCAAGTCGACGGCTATCGTGAATCCATGCCCCGCAACACGCTGACCCGCGAACAGATCCTCACTGCCGCTATCGCCCTACTGGACACCGAAGGGCTGGAGGGCCTGAACATGCGGGCACTGGGCCAGCGGTTGGGCTCGGCGGCCACCGCGGTCTACTGGCACGTGGGCAGCAAGGACAACCTCATCGCCCTCGCCAGCGACCAGCTGTGGCACGAAATCACGCTGCCCGACCCTGACCTGGTCGACTGGCGCACGGCAGCCACCACCATGGCCACCGACCTGCATGCAATGCTCACCCGTCACCCGTGGCTGCTGCAGGCCTTCGGCTCCTTCCTCGTGTTCGGCCCCGGCAAGGCCCGCCACGACGACCACCTCCTCGCCATCTACGAGGCCGCAGGATTCATCGGCTCCGCAGCCGACCAGGCCGCGGCCGCCGTGTTCACCTTCGTCCTCGGCAACGCCCTCGGCCCAGCCGCGGCAGCCTCACTCACCCGCAAACTGCGGCGCGAAGGCAGCAGCAACGCCGAACAGGTCATCAGTAACGCCAAGGCCGAGGCCCGTGAGATCGCCGCACAGTTCCCTCGGCTGCGCGCCCGCCTGGACACCCACAGCGCTGCCTACGGCGCGGTGCCCGACAACACTTTCCAGTTCGGCCTCCAGGTCATCCTCGACGGGCTGGAAGCGCTGCAGCGCGGGCCTACTCGGTGACCATCACACGATCATCCGGGAAGGTATGCCCGGCCCACGGTTCGAAGGCGGCGCCGGAGCGGAGGGCGATGGCCCGGCGGTCCAGGTGCCGCAGCACAGCGGACTGGGTCATGGTCTGGTCTGGATCGGTGAGGACCTTCTTGACCACAGCCGTCTCCTCGGCCGGTGACCTGCGCGAGCTCGCGCAGGTAGGCAGAACAGGTGCTCGGCCGGCCCCTCCTTCGGGGCGTCGTAGGGGTTCATGCGGCTTGGTCCTGCCGCTCGAGATGGGCTCCCGTGACGCGCGCCAGCGGGCCTGGGCGGACTCGACCAGCTTGAACATCATCGCCAGGGTGGCGGGGCTCCCCGCGCCGCGGGTGAAGTGGGGGTGTGACCCAGATGTGCGTCAAAGAGGCCAACCGACGGTATGCGCTGACCTACTGAAATGCGGCCGCTACCGAGTGAGGGCCCCGCGTGAAGACGTGGAGATTCCCGGTGAACTTCCGTACGCGGATGTCGTCGGTCTGGGTAGTCAGAGCTGGTTCCCAGCTTGGGAACCAGCTGGTGGCGAAGACTTCGATCGTGGTGAGGAAGACCGCGAAGTCCGCAGCGAAGCCCCGTCCGAAGCGCCCGCCAGTCCGCCTCGGAGCGGTCAAGACTGGACGGATCGTGAACCGTCTGCGGGAGTTGTACGAACTGGGCGGCAATCAGCCCTCCACCACCACCGAGGGAGGCCCGCCGAGCTCCCGCGCTCGCCACCGAGTTCACCTTCCAGGAACGCCCCAAGATCCCTGAGCAGACCAGCGTTCCCAGACTGGGAACCCATCACAGAGCGAGCGCCGACGAACCCGCGGCGGCCGACCGGCCCGCTGACCCCACTCCGCGCATTCCGTTACCCTGCGAGCCGCATTTCGTCGGTTCGCCAAAGTGCCCCTGAGGGTGAGACCCCGGCCAGGGAGACGTCGGCCGAATTCGGCGCACACCCACCGCCAGCAGTGCCGGACGAGGAGATCACGGCCGACCGGATCAGCAGTCGCCCTGTCGGCGATGGTGCTCGGGTGGCTGGCTGTGGCGCTACGGCAGGTAGTGACTGGCCTCTGCTCCCAGGACGTTCAGCAGGGCGAGGGCCTCGGCACCGGGGGATCCCGGCGGCGCGCTGAAGAGCACGAGGTACTGGTCACGGTCGGTGAGGGTGAGGGTGTCGCAGTCGATGGTGACGTCGCCGACGGCCGGGTGGCGGAAGGTTTTGGTGAGCATCGGCGCGGCCTGCACGTCGTGCCGTTCCCAGAGCCGGGCGAAGTCGGGGCTGGTGTCGCGGAGTTCGTCGACGAGGTCGGTCACCGCGGGATCGGTGGGGTAGCGGGCGAGGGTGGTGTGGAGCTGCATCACGACGCTCAGCCGGAACTCGGCGGCGTCGGAGATCCCGTAGAGCGTCGCATCGGCGCGCTGCGGCCCGGGGAAGGCCCGGCGCGCGAGGTTGCGGTCCTCGGGGGCGAGCGGGGCGAAGTCCTCCATGAGCGCGGCCGCGAGGTCGTTCCAGGCGAGGACCTCGCATGCGGCGGACATCGCGAAGCCGGCTGTCTGCGGCAGCCGCTGAAGGAGCGCGAGGATGCTCGGGCGGACGTCGCGCCGGTGCAGTCCGGTACGGTTCGGCGCGGTGCCCGCGAGGACGTGGAGGTGGTCGGACTCTGCGTCGGTGAGCCGCAGCGCTCCCGCGATCGCGGCCAGGACGTCGCCCGAGGGGCGTGGCGCCCTGCCCTGCTCGAGCCGGATGTAGTACTCCGTGGAGATGTGCGCGAGGACCGCCACTTCCTCGCGGCGAAGACCTGGTGTGCGGCGTCGCGTGCCGGAGGGGAGGCCGACGTCCTGCGGGCGGAGCCGCTCGCGACGGCTGCGGAGGAACGCCCCGAGTTCCTGTTTGTCCATACGCCCAGTGTGCGCGCGGCGCGGCGGCGGATCCTGGTACAGCCTGTGCCTGTATCCGGCTGGCAGCCGGCCGGACGCTGTTGCCATGACGAACAACACGAACACCACCGACAGCGCACCCATCGGCCTGCTCACCGGCAAGGTCCTGTTCATCACCGGCGCCAGCCGCGGCATCGGGGCCGCCGCGGCCCGGCTCTTCGCCTCCGAGGGCGCCACTGTCGTGCTCGCCGCCCGCAGCACCGACGCCCTCGACCGCATCGTCACCGAGATCCGTGCCGACGGCGGCGTCGCCGACGCCGTCACCCTGGACCTCGCCGACCGCGCGAGCATCCGCGCCGCCGTCGACCGCGTCGAAGAGCTGCACGGACGGCTCGACGGCGCGTTCAACAACGGCGCGACGATCCAGCAGCCCGGCCCGCTCGACACCACGAGCGAGGAGGACATCGACGACCAGTTCGCCGTGAACTTCCGCTCGCACTGGACCGCCATGAACGCTGAGGCCGCGCTCATGCGACGGGGCGGTGGCGGGGCGATCGTCAACACCTCGAGCATCGGCAGCCGCCGCGCGAACCCCGTCCTTCCCGCCTACGCCGCAATGAAGCGTGCACTCAACAGCATCACCGAGACCGCCGCCGTGACCTGGGCCCCCCAGGGCATCCGGGTCAACGGCCTCACCCCCGGCGGCACCGCCACGGAGATGATCGACGCGTGGGAGGCGGCGACCCCCGGCATCATCGAGGCCAACAACGCGGCCACCCCGCTCGGCCGCATGGCCGAGCCCCGCGAGGTCGCCGAGGTCGCCGCCTGGCTGCTCAGCGACCGTGCCTCGATGGTGACCGGCGCGATCGTCCCGGTCGACGGCGGCGCCGGCGCCTGAAAGGGAGAGTCTGGGCAAGCCGTGGCCGCACCGCGCCCTACCTCAGCAACAGCCCGGGTCCTCAGCCAAAGCGAGAACTTCAAGGTCCGGTACAGCGGTCCGGGCGGTCCGCCCTGATGGCGGTCTTCTGGTCACGGTGCGCGGGCCAGGCGGTGGGGTCGGTAGACGAGCTCAATGGGCTGCTCGCATCCGGCCACCTAGCCTGGCTTCGGACGCGCGGCATCGTCCCCCACATCGCACGCCCCGGCATCGAGTCCGGCGAACGGCTCGGCCGACACCGCTGGAAGACCGAGCGGTCCATCGCCTGGCTCTTCGGCTACCGCCGCCTCACCGTCCGGTACGAACGAAAGGGCAGTCACTTCCTCGCCTTCCTCGGCCTGGCCACCGCCCACACCGCTACAAAAAACTCGCGAAACTCGCCACGTGAGACACGCCCTTATGTCATAAGTTCACTTCACCTTACGCCATAAGTCCCAGTGAGGTTTTCTCAACGAAATGACCTCATGAGGTGACTCGGCCCAGGGGATCCCGCGAGTCGCGATGAGTTCTGCGGCGTCCGGCGGTCGTACTGTCGAACCCGTTACCGAGGAGGACTTCTGATGCGCAGCGTGACCTATTCGATGAACGTCTCACTTGACGGCTACATCGTCGGGCCGGACGGCGACTTCGACTGGACGGCGCCCGACGAGGAGGTCTTTCGCTCCTGGATCGACGAGATTCGGGAGGTCGGCGTCCACCTGTTGGGACGACGGCTGTACGAGACGATGCTGTACTGGGAGACAGCCGGCCAGGATCCATCGCTCGACGACTCCACGCTCGAGTGGGCCGCGCTCTGGAAGCCGCTCCCGCCCGCCTGGCTTCCGGCGGCCTGGCGGAGGAGATCGAGCGGTTGCGAGCCGAGCCGGGGGAGGGCGACATCGCGATCGGCGGCGCGACTCTCGCCGCCGAGGCGGCCGCGTTGGGTCTGATCGACGAGTACCGGGCCAGGGTCTACCCGGTGCTGGTTGGCGGTGGCATTCCGTTCTTTCCCCAGCGCGAGCGCCGGGTGGATCTCGAACTCGTCGAGACCCGCACCTTCAGCTCGAGAGTCGTCTACCTCCGCTACCGCGTGGCGCGTTAGCCGGCTCGTCCGCCGATCCCTGGGAAGAACGGGCCAGTCAGTGACGCCTTCTCGGTGAAGATCACTTCCAATGTCAGTTGAGGACGAGGGCGGCGCGGGGGATGTCGCCGGTTCGGCTCCTGGCCGATGCCACCGAGACCGTCCTCGAACCCTCGCTCACCTTCCACGGCTTCCGGTACGCCGAGGTCACCGGCGTCCCCGACCTGGCCCCCGAGGATCTGCAAGCCGTCGTGGTGAGCAGCGACCTGCGCCGTACAGGCTGGTTCGCGTGCTCCGACCCGGATCTCGAACAGTTCCACGAGAACGTCGTCCGAGGCACGCGGGGCAACTTCCTCGACGTACCGACGGACTGCCCTCAGCGTGACGAGCGGCTCGGCTGGACCGGCGACATCCAGGTTTTCTCCCCGACCGCCTCCTTCCTCTTCGACACGGCCGGCTTTCTGTCCTCCTGGCTCGCCGATCCCGCCGCCGACCAGCATTCCGACGGCGCAGTGCCCTGGGTGATCCCCGATGTCCTGGACACAGAGGTCCCCACCGCCGCAGCCTGGGGCGACGCGGCACCGGTGGTGCCCTGGGTGCTGTATGAGCGGTACGGCGACCTCGGCATCCTCCGCCGGCAGTTCGAGAGCGCTCGTCGATGGGTCGACAAGATCGCCTCACTCACGACCGACGGAGTCTGGGCGGGCGGCTTCCAGTTCGGCGACTGGCTCGACCCGGCCGCCCCGCCGGACGACCTGTTCGCCGCCCGCACTCCCGCGGACGTCGTCGCCACCGCGTGCCTGGCCCGGTGTGCGGACGTCGTCGCCCGCACGGCGCAGGTGCTCGGCCGTCCCGAGGACGTGACGCAGTACTCCGCGCTCGCCGACCGCACCCGGGAGGCGTTCGCCCGCACGTACGTCACTCAGGCGGGCCGTACCCTGGGCGACTCGCCGACCGCGTATGCCATGGCCCTGCAATGGGACCTGCTGGCCACCCCGCAGCAGCGCAAGGCCGCGGGACACAGGCTCGCCGATCTCGTCCGCACCGGCGGCTTCGGAATCGCCACCGGCTTCGTCGGCACACCACTGATGACCGACGCCCTCACCTCCGCCGGATTCCCCGACCTCGCACACCGCCTGCTGTTGGAGAAGGGGTGCCCCTCCTGGCTGTATCCCGTGACGGTGGGCGCCACCACCGTCTGGGAACGCTGGGACAGCATGCTGCCCGACGGATCGATCAACCCCGGCCAGATGACCTCCTTCAACCACTACGCGCTCGGGGCAGTCGCCGACTGGATGCACCGCACCGTGGCGGGACTCGCCCCCGCCGCACCCGGCTACCGCGAGATCCGTGTGCGCCCACTGCCCGACCGATCGCTCACGCACGCCACGGCCACGCATCTCACGCCGTACGGCGAGGCTTCGGTGAGCTGGAGCCGCGACGACGGGCGCTTCCACCTGACGGTGCTCGTGCCTGCGGGAAGCCGGGCCACGGTCCACCTGCCCGGCCAGGGGCAGCCGCCTGTCACCGTGGCCCATGGCAGGCACACCTGGACCACCGATGACCCATGCCTGGCCGCCCCATCGTCCAAGACGGTCACCGTGCGCGACCTGATGGACGATCCCGAACTCTGGGGACGCACAGTCGCGGTCCTGACCCGACACGGTCTGGGCGGGGACTCCGCGCAACTGGCCCGGCGACTGGGACCATTCCTGGACTTGCCTGCCCGCCGGCTGCCCGCACTGCTGAACAAGGTCATCTTCGAAGACGGCAGCGCCGGTGCGGGTGCCGATCTCGAGGCCCTGCTGAGCAGCACGGCAGGCTGAAGGCCAACAGCAGGGCGCGGACACTCCGCGGGTCGGCCGGCACCGTCACCGTCGCGGCGATCCAGCTCTGGCTCCGGGCGTGATGGGCTGCGTGGTGCCCTCAGCAGGCCAGCATCTTCTGAATGGCCTGACGCGTCACGCCAAGCTCCCGTGCAATGTCGGCCTGCGACACGCCCTGGTCGATGAGGCCCTGCATCAAGTCACGCCGCTCGGCCGCGAACTGCTGGGCCAGGCGGGCGTGGTGGATGGCTTGCTCTCGTGCCTCCTTGATGCGGCTGAAGGTCGGCTGATGCGTGGAGAGATCCCTGGTGTTTGCCATACCCACAGAATGACAACGGGGGGTTGTCACGTCAACCCCCCGTTGTCGCTCCACATTTACAAGATCCGCCGGGCAGCGCCTAGGCCTGGGCGGTGCCGAGGGCGCTGCGCAGGAACGCCGTTGCCTGGTCGATGGCTCCGCGGGCGGCTTGGGACCGACTCAGCGAGTTGAGCATCATGAAGTCGTGGACCGTGCCGTCGTAGCGCACCGTGGTCACCGGAACGTCGGCCGCTCGGAGTTTGGCCGCGTACGCCTCGCCCTCATCGCGCAGCACGTCGGCCTCGTCGACGATCAGCAGGGCGGGCGGCAGGCCGGAGAGCTGCTCGATGGTGGCCTGATTGGGAGACGCGGTGATCTCCGCGCGTTGGTTCGGGTCGGTCGTGTAGGCGTCCCAGAACCATTCCATCAGCTTGCGGCTCAGGTAGTAGCCGGTGGCGAACTGGTCATATGAGCCGGTGTTCATGGCCGCATCCGTGACCGGGTAGTACATCGACTGCTGTACGAATGTGACGTCACCGCGTTGCTTGGCCATGAGGGCGAGTGCGGCGGTCATGTTCCCACCGACGGATTCCCCGGCCACCGCCATGCGCTGTGCATCCAACCCCTTGGACGCTCCCTCGCGGACGATCCACTGTGCGGTGGCGTAGCCCTGCTCGATGGCGACAGGGTAGTGCGCCTCGGGCGACGGCGTGTACTCCACGAAGGCCACTGCCGTATGGGCGCCCACGGCCAAGTCGCGTACCAGGCGGTCGTGAGTGCCGGCGTTGCCCAGCACCCAGCCGCCACCGTGCATGTACAACACGACGGGCAGCGTTCCGGTGGCGCCCTTCGGTTTGACGATGCGTACCCGTACGTCGCCAACGGATGCCGGAACTGTGACCCACTCCTCGTCGACCAGCGGCTTGTCGACCGGCGCGGCCTGGAGGTCGTCGAGGACCTTGCGCGCTGCGGTCGGATCCAGCTCGTACAGGAACGGATGTTGCGAGGTTGCGTCGGCGAGCGCCTGTGCCTCGGGCTCGAGGACGATTGAGGCGGTTTGACCAGCCATGGGAATGCTCCCTGGGAAATCCGAGAAGCGCATGGTGAGGGGCGCAGGGCGCTGAAGAGCACCGTGATGCGCTCGGGCTGTGTGTGGGGGGGGCAGCGCCTCCACCCTTGTTCAAGCTCCCGATGGGTATCTATGTCCATTTTAGTTGCCCATCCGCCGCCGATGCGTGCCTCGACGCCTTCGGCCAGCGCGCGCACGGCGACGTCGCGGGGGATGCCGGGTTGCGCTTGCCGGCCATGTGGCAGCCGCCGACGTGGACGGTGACGGGGTGCCCCGAGGCGGGCGCTCGTGCTTGTACAGCGCGAGGCCGTCGCTGACGACAGACTCCCGCAGGGAAACGCCTGGTCAGGGCGCGTGGGTAACGGACGATGACGGCCGCTGGTCCGACTCCCTGGCTGCCGCTGGCCACTCTCAGCGGACGACGAAGAGGCCCGACCGGCCCCCCGTTCTGGGGGCTGGCCGGGCCTTCGTCGTGTCTGTCCGCGCTACTGGCCGCGCTGGCCGTCAACGCTGTCCGCGCTGTCCGCTGCCTCAGGAGTCGCCACGGCGCCCTACCTCCCGGAGGGCCTGGCCGATATGGCGGGCCTTCGCACCCCAGAGCACTTCGCCTGCGGGAGCGTCCGCCGCAGGGAGTCGCTCGCCCCGAAGGTCCGCGACCAGGGCCACGTCCTGGACCGCGTGAGCTACGTATCGGAGCGCCACGAGCATTTCCGCCTTCGACGCGTCCTGGTCGTCAGCCAGGGCCAGGGCCCGGCGGGCGTCCTCTCGCGCCGTCTCGATCATGTTCGCCTCCATGGCGTCCGCGACGGCGTTCACGATGCCGTCGCCGGGCGTCACGAACGCCGCGCGGCCTTCGTCCTCCCAGGGAAGCCTTCTAAGGTGGTTCACGTCGACTCCTTCGCAGTCGGCCAGGCCCGGGGCGTTCGCAGCGTCGCCGGGCCGCTTCGTCGTTTCCACCTTACGCGGTATCGCGCTTACGCGGTAGCACAGTCCCGCGACTCCGCGCACGCTGATAGGTATGGATCTTGATCGCTCTGTTCCCGTGTGGCCCCAGGTGGCCGACGACCTCCGCCGCCGACTCGATGCCGGGGAGTGGAAGCCTGGCGAGCGCTTCCCTGGCACGGTCACGCTGGCAGCGGAGTACGGGGTGACCCAGTCGACGATCCAGAAGGCGGTCGTCCAGCTCCGCGAGGAGGGGCGTCTTCGCACGGTGCTGGGCGCGGGAAGCTACGTGCTGTGAGCGGAGGCGTCCGCCCCGGCCGTGAACTGCTGTGGGGGTGACCGGCCCTGGCTGGATGCCCGCAGACGGGCCGGCCTCGGGTCCCGCGGCCGGGGCCCTGCCGGGGTTCCCGGGAGGCAGTCCCTACGCTGGCCCCGTGACGGACATGAGCAGGGGCAGCAGCAGGGACAAGGGCAGGGCCGACAGTAGACCGCTCGCCGTGTTCGACCTGGACAACACCCTCGCAAACACCGCGCACCGACAGCGGTTCCTGGAGCGCAGGCCGCGGGACTGGGACGCCTTCTTCGCGGCAGCCCCGCACGACCCGCCGCTGGCGGAGGGCGTGGCGCTGGCGCTGAAGAGCGCGGAGGAGTGCGAGATCGTCTACCTGACCGGCCGCCCGGAGCGGTGCCGTCGGGACACCGCCGACTGGCTCGCGGCACAGGGACTGCCCGAGGGCCGCATCTGGACGCGGCGCAACGACGATCGCCGGCCCGCCCGCTTCACGAAGCTGGCGATCCTGCGGCGTATCTCCCGCGACCGTGAGGTCCGCGTGCTCGTGGACGACGACGAGGTGGTCTGCGAGGAGGCCCGCCGCATGGGCTTCACCGTCGTACAGGCGCGCTGGGCCACACCGTCCGAGGATCTGAAGGACGCGCAGGAGCGAGAGGGCCGGACCTGAGGGGTCCGAAGGCCGCCCTTCTCAGTCCCCGTCCTCCAGGCGGAACCCCACCTTGAGCCCCACCTGATAGTGCTGGATCTCGCCGTTCTCGATCATGCCGCGTACCTGGGTGACCTCGAACCAGTCGAGGTGGCGCAGCGTTTCATTGGCCCGGGCGATGCCGTTGCGGATGGCCTGGTTGACGCCTTCCGGGGAGGTACCGACGATTTCGGTGACCCGATAGGTGTGGTTCGTCATGGGGTTGCTCCTCTCGACCGGCTCCCGGGCCGGTTTACTCCACGGTGCCCCACCGGGCCCCGGTCCGCGAGGCGGGCACCGGGCCTGGTGGGGACGGGCTGCCGAAGACACGTCTGTCACCGCGCAACACTCAGCGACAGCGCGAACCTGCCTGCCGTATCCGTCCACCAGCGGGTCAGCTCCAGCCGCGCGGCGGCCAGTTCGGCCGACACGCCGTCCTTGCGGAACTTCGCCGAGATCTCCGTGCGCATCTCCTCGCCCTGTTCGAAGTCGACCGCCAGGTCCAGCGCGGGGATCTTCACGGTGACCGGTTGCAGGGCGCGCAGGCGCATCTCGATCCATTCGTTGTCGCGGTCCCACAGGGCGACGTGGTCGAAGTCGGCCGGATCGAAGTCGGCGCCCAGTTCGCGGTTGACGACGGCGAGGACGTTCTTGTTGAACGCGGCCGTCACCCCGGCCGCGTCGTCGTACGCGGCCACGAGAACGGACTCGTCCTTGACCAGGTCCGTGCCGAGCAGAAGCCCGTCACCGGGCTCGAGCAGGGAGCGTACGGAGGCGAGGAACTCCGCGCGCTCGGCGGGCAGGAGGTTGCCGATGGTGCCGCCGAGGAACGCCACGAGCCGCGGTCCGGGGGCGTCCGGCAGCGCGAGGTCCCTGGTGAAGTCGGCGATCAGGGCGTGCACGTTCAGCTCGGGCCGCTCGGCGAGCAGCGCCTGACCGGCCTGTTTGAGTGCGCTCTCGCTGACGTCCACAGGGATGTAGGTGTGCAGGTCCGGGAGCTCGTCGAGGAGATGGCGCGTCTTGTCGGACGAGCCGGAGCCGAGTTCGACGAGCGTGCGGGCCGCGGTGGCCTCGGCGATCTCCGCGGACCGGGCGAGCAGGATCTCCCGCTCGGCACGCGTCGGGTAGTACTCCGGGAGCTCGGTGATCTCCTCGAACAGTTCGCTGCCGTGTGCGTCGTAGAACCACTTGGGCGGCAGCGTTTTAGGGGTGTGGGTGAGGCCGTGCAGGACGTCGGCGCGCAGGGCCGCGTCCGTGGCGTCCTCGGGCAGGGTGCGGGTCAGCTGGAACGGGCTCACGCGGTCGGCTCCTCGGTCTTCAGGGGTACGTGAAGATCGGTCCCCGGGGGTACTTGGTGCTGTTCCTGTGGGTATTCCGGCTCCGCCGGCTCCTTCAGCGGCGTCAGCAGTACGTCGGTGCGGCTCGCGACGAGCAGCGTCCGGTCCGGCACCTCGCGCCAGTGCGGATCGTCGTCGTACGGCTCGGAGGCCACGACCGCGCGACGGCCCGGCTCGGCGAGATACCAGAGCGTGTCGCCCCAGGCGGTCGCGGCGATCGTCTCGCCGTCGGTCAGCAGGAGGTTGAGGCGCGAGCCGGGCGCTGCGGCCGCGACCTCCAGGACCGTGTCGGCGAGCGCCTGCCCCTCCTGGTCGCCGTTCCGCAGCCGGTGCAGGACCAGCGCCCACACCAGCGCGGAGTCGTTGCGGGCCTCCAGCGCGAGCAGCTCGGCGGGCGGCAGCGCCCCGGCGAGTACGGCGAGGGAGTGCGGCCAGCCGGTCACCGCGCCGTTGTGGCTGAACAGCCATGGACCAGAGGAGAAGGGCGCGGCTGCGGCCTCTGCGTCGGCGCTCGCCACGGTCGCGTCGCGTACCGCCGCGAGCAGGGCCCCGGTGCGCACGACCCGCGCCAGGTCCGCGAACGGCAGGTCGCCCCAGACCGGCCCCGCCCGGCGGTACCGGGCGGGCACCGGGTCCCCTTCCGCGTACCAGCCGACTCCGAAACCGTCGGCGTTGACGGTGCCGTGCCGCTGCTGCCGGGGCGCCCAGGACTGTCGGTACAGGCCGTGCGGCGGCGCCACGACGAGATCGCCGAACGGCACGGGCGTCCCCAGGTAGGCCAGATGCCGGCACATCAGACGCCCCCTGACCGGCCGTCTGCGACTCCGTCCGCCGACGTGACGTCGCGGGCGGTGCGGAAGCCCGAGAAGATCTGCCGCCGGATCGGATAGTCCCAGTTGCGGAACGTGCCACGGCAGGCCACGGCGTCGACGGCGAACGAACCGCCGCGCAGCACCTTGTACTCGGAGCCGAAGAACACCTCCGAGTACTCCCGGTACGGGAAGGCCGCGAATCCGGGATACGGCAGGAGGTCGCTCGCGGTCCACTCCCAGACGTCGCCGATCAACTGCCGTACGCCCAGGGGCGACTCGCCGAGCGCATAGCTGCCCGCGGGCGCCGGCCGCAGATGGCGCTGGCCCAGGTTGGCGCGGTCCGGCGTCGGATCGGCGTCGCCCCACGGATAGCGCATCGAACGACCCGACGCGGGGTCGTGGCGGGCGGCCTTCTCCCACTCGGCCTCGGTGGGCAGCCGGCGGCCCGCCCAGCGCGCGTACGCGTCGGCCTCGTACCAGCCGACGTGCAGAACCGGTTCGTCCGGCGGTACGGCCTCGGTCACCCCGAAGTGCCGCCGCAGCCACTGCCCGCCCTCGCGCCGCCAGAACAGGGGAGCGGTGATGGAACGGGCCTTGATGTGCGTCCAGCCCTCCCGCGCCCACCAGCGGGGATCGTCGTAGCCGCCGTCCTCGATGAAGGCCTGGTACGCGGCGTTCGTCACGGGAGTGGTGTCGATGAAGAAGGCTGGGACGAGCCGGACATGGGCGGGGCGTTCGTTGTCCAGCGCCCAGGGTTCGGTGGATGTGCCCATGGTGAACGGGCCGCCGGGGACGAGGACTTCGGCCGGGCCGGTGTACGGGGATGGCAGGGGCTCGGGGTCGGGCGCCGACAGGGCCGCCGGTCCCTTGCGCAGCTGATGCGTGATCAGCATCGTCTCGTCGTGCTGCTGCTCGTGCTGCGCGATCATCCCGAACGCGAAGCCCGCCTCGGTCAGCGCGGAACCCTCGAAGGGGGTGCGCTCGAGGACGTCCAGGGCCCGGCCGCGTACCTCTGCCGCGTACCGGCGGGCCTCGGGGGGCGGCAGCAGCGGCAGTGAGGGCCGCTCCGCGCGCGGGTGCTCGAACGCGTCGTACAGCGGGTCGATCTCGGGTCGTATCGCCTCGTGCCCGGCGACGGCCCGCAGCAGCCACTGCTCTTCCTGGTTGCCGATGTGGGCGAGGTCCCACACCAGCGGGGACATCAGCGGCGAGTGCTGCGCGGTCAGATCGGGGTCCTCCACGCAACCGGTGAGCAGCGTGGTGCGGTCGCGCGCGGTCAGCAGTGCGGACAGGGCGCGTTGCCGCAAGGCCTCGGGATCCTGGTCGTGGGCAGCGACGGTCTCGGTCATCGGCGTGCGTCCTTCCCGTGCGCGTGAGGCAGGTCGAGCAGATCGGGCAGGTCGAGCACATCGTCGGCGGGGCAGCGCGCCCGCGCGACATAGCGGTCGGTGAAGGCCGCCACCGCGTCCCGCACGGCCTCGTCGGCGCCGAGGCGGGGCAGCGCCTCCTGCGCGGCGGCGAAGCAGATGACGGCGGCCTCGTGCAGCTCGGGGTCGTGGAGGGCCTCCCGCGCGGCGGTCAACCACAGTTCGTTGCGGGGCGCGGGGAGGGGGCCCGCTCGTTCGGCCAGGGGTTTGACGGTGCGGTACGCGGTCTCGGCCGCCTGGGGATCGTCGAACAGCGCTGTCGTCACGGCGAGAGGAACGATCCAGCCGTTCTCGCCGGGCTGGGCGTCGATCATGCGCAGTTCCAGATGCCCGCGCGGCCGCACGGGCGGGAACAGCGTCGTCAGGTGGTAGTCGACGTCCTCGCGGGTCGGTGGACGCGGCTCGCCCGAGCGCGCCCACGCCCGCAGGCTCAGGCCCTCCGGCACGGCCCAGGGCCCGTCGTCCGCCCGGATGCACATCACGGGGGCGTCCAGCACATGTCTGGTCCATGCGGTCCGCGGGTCCCCGTCCAGCGGCGGGGCGGCAGACCGGCCGGGTTCGATGTCGGCCCAGATCACCTGCCGGGTCGACCGCCACCCGGTCAGCCGCCCCTCGCTCATCGGAGAGTTGGCGAACGCCGCGACCAGCACAGGGCCCAGCAGATGCGCCAGCCGCCAGCGGCGCCCGTGCCCGAGCGGCCCCGGCTCCTCGTGCCCGGCGTCCAGGCAGACCTGCACGGACGCCGAGGAACACATCATGAGGCGGCCCGCGATCCCCGCGCGGTCGAGATACGTCTCCATCGCCTCGTAGCGGGGCGCGTGCAGCAGCCGGGACGGCGGGCACCACGGGTCGGTGCCGAGCCCGGTGAGGACGAGGCCGAGAGGGCCGAGTGCCGTCCGTACCGCCGACAGATCGGACGACACGGCGGTCACGCACTCCATCAGCGACGCGGCGGGCAGCGAGCTGAGCTCCAGCTGGCCGCCGGGTTCCACGGTGAGTACGGAGTGCAGGGGCAGGGCCCGCAATACGGCGTAAGCCGCTTCGAGACGGGCGGGCGGTACGGGATGCCGCGGGATGGAGCCACCGGCATGGTCGAAACCGTGGACGTCGTGGACGAGCCATTCCAGTTCGACACCGATGGAGCGGGGCGGGCCGGTCTTGAAACAGATGCCGTGGACCAGCGCCTCCACATCGGCCTCGGTGACCTTGGGGGCGAGATCCGTACAGTCTCCCTCGGACATGCCGGGATCCTCCTGATCTTCAGGTCGGCCTGGTTTCCCGGTCGGGAACCGTGCGGCCGCCCCGGCCATGGGTGGACCGGAACGGCAGCGCTCGTCCCACCCAAACCCCTGTGAGCGGATCGCACAAGAGTGCCCCGAGGGTCGGATTCGTACGGAGAAGGTCTGTTGCACGACAGGTCACGAGGCGCTCACGATGCGTTCATGAGGAAGACGGGGCAGAGCGGGGGACCGGGCGTGAGTTCCCGGCTGCGCGGCATCGCGCAGCGCATCACCGATATGGGGGCCGGGTCCGGTACCGGTGGACCCGGCGGATGTCGACGGTCACCGCTCCCAACCACGGTAATCGAGGTCATCGGCGAGAGCAGCCCGAAGGCGGCGCGCAGGCCCACGACCTGCGAAGACGGGCCAGAAGAAGGATCAGAAGACGGGCCGCTCGTACCGAGTGATCAGCGCCAGCCGTAGCGCTCCCGCAACCGGTGCACCACCAGGTTGAAACGCATCCGGTCCAGCGCGCACGCCTCGCGCCGCATCCCGCGCTCGTGCACCCGCAGCACCCGGTCGATGTTCACCCACGAGTCGCGTCCCTCGCGGTCCCACGGCCCCTGGCCGATCGGCACCCACTCCCGGTCGTGGTCGTGGCGCTTGCTCGACAGCTGTACGGCGAGCAGTGTGCCGGCCGCCTCACGGGCGACGACCAGTACCGGGCGGTCCTTGCCGCGTCCGTCGTTCTCCTCGAACGGCACCCAGGTCCAGACGATCTCACCGGGATCGGGATCGCCGTCGTGGGCGGGCGCGTACTCGGTGCGCACCCGGCCCACCCGGCTCGGCTCGGCCTCGGCCGTCGCGGTCGGGCCGAAGCGGCCCGGGGTCTCGTCCGTGCGGGGGTCTGCGGTGGATTCAGTCACGCGGCTCACGGTAGAACCTGCCTCGCCGGGACCGGAGAGCGGGTCCTCGGGTCGGCACCAGTGGCACGGGGCCGGCGCGCCCATGGCACGCCGGCCCCGCCCCTGAACGTCAACTCCTCACACCTACCGGGGGCTTAATTCCCGTCGGACGGCTTCTCGTCCGTCACCGGAACCTTCTCCTTACGCGCCGCGGATCCGGAAGCGGGCGCCAGGCCGTTGAGTGCGGCCGCCCCGTTCGGTGCGGCGCCGTTCTGGTTCATCGACGACAGCAGCTGACGGGCGAGGCCAAGCCCCGTACCGCCCATGGTGAGCGCCTTGGCGAACATGTCCGACAGGCCGTCGGCGCCGTTCAGCAACACCATGTGGTCGACGCTGTTGAAGGCGCCCGCGCCCGCCGCCACGATCTCGGGCCAGTTCTCGGCGAGTTGCTGGGCGACGACCGCCTCCTGGTTCTCGGCGAGCGCGGCCGCACGGGCCTTGATGGCCTCGGCCTCCGCGAGACCCTTGGCGCGCGCCGCCTCGGCCTCCGCGAGCCCCTTGGCCTGCGCTGCCGCGGCCTCTGCCTCACCGGTCGCACGGGTGGCGGTCGCCGCGGCGGCGCCGCGCGCCTTGGTCGCCTCGGCCTCGGCCGCGGCAGCCGTCTTGACCCGGGTCGCCTCGGCGCTCGCCGCCAGCTCTGTCTCCTTGGCCTTCGCCTGCGCGCCGGAGATACGGGCGTCACGCTCGGCCTCCGCCAGGGTCCGCTTCTCGTACGCCTTGGCGTCCGCGGGCTTGCGCACGTCGGCCTGCAGCTGCTGTTCGCGCCGGTGCGCCTCGAGTTCGGCGACCCGCGTCTCCTGGACGACGACCTCCTGGCGGGCCGCGGCATCGGCGAGCGGCCCCGCCTGCCGGGCCGAGGCGGCGGCCTTGTCACGCTGGGCCTGGTATCCGGCCTGCAGGATCTCGCTGTCCCGGGTGGCCTCCGCCATCCTCGCGAAGGCCTGCTGCTCCGCCTCGGTGGCGAGGCGGTTGGCCTCGGCCTGCGCGATCCGCGCGTCGCGCTGCACGGCGGCCGCGTGCGGCATCGCAAGGTTCTGGATGTACCCGGTCGGGTCCTCGATCTCGTGGATCTGCAGCGAGTCGACGATGAGCCCGAGCTTCTCCATCTCCGTACCGCACGCGGCACGGGTCTGACCGGTCAGCTTCTCCCGGTCGCGGATCATGTCCTCGACCGTCAAGCCGCCCACGATGGACCGCAGATGACCGGCGAACACATTGTGCACCCGCTCCGACATCATCTTCTGCTGGTCGAGGAAGCGGCGGCTCGCATTGGCGATCGACACGAAGTCGTCGCCCACCTTGAAGATGACCACGCCCCGCACCTTGAGCGGAATGCCCTGGTGGGTGACGCAGTCCACGGACAGCTCGGTCTCGTTGAGATCGAGGGACAGCTTGCGTACCGCCTGCACGCCCGGCAGCACGAGCGTGCCGCGACCCGTGACGATACGGAACCCCATGCCCTCGCCGAGCCCCTCGGTGCGGTGCTTGGAGCCCGAGATGACGAGTGCCTCGTTCGGTTCTGCCACCCGCCACATGAGCTTGAACAGACCGATCACAACGGCGAGAGCAACGACTGCAGCCCCCGCCACGACGCCGACGAACATCGGCATACGCCCCCTTTGCTTCCAGTACCCGGTCGGTACCGGACGAACGGGAGTGTGCTCCTGCTCAGAGCCGCGGAGAAGACGCTGACACATCCTTGTCGCAATCTTGACGAAGGCCGTCAACGTCCTCGGTACAAGGGGCGCTCACGAGGACCGCGAGGGGAGGATGACGAGGAACCCCGGGCCTCAACTGTCGTACGCCGCCGTCACGTACACGGTGCGCGGAGGCAGGTGCTCCACGATCACCACAACCGTGCCGGTCTCCATCCGCTCCCCGGCCGAGGCCGGGTACGCGAGGAAGTGCTCGGCGCCGCCACGGACACGGACGATCACCTCGCCGACCAGCCCCGGCCCGACCGTGCCGGTGACCCGCCCCATCAGCCCGACCATCGACGCGTCGTCCACGTTCACAGCGTACGGTCACCGGGCCCTATGGTGCGGTCGGCGGCGTGAACTCCCTTGCGGTGCCGTCGGGCATGGAAGGATGCCACGCGTCATGGGGCAGATACCGAAGCAGTCCGTACCACAGCAGCCATGCGGCCCGACGCCGGACGGCGACGTGAAATCGCGTGCGCGGCCGGGCGCCGCAGCGCCCGGGACCGCGCAGGGCTACGGGGCTCAGCAGGGGGTGTCGCCCGAGGCCCCGCCTCGGCCGCCCGCCGCTCGCAGCGCTGAAGCGCAGCGGTCCGCTCCCCGTCGGGCTGTGCAGCGGTCCGTCCCGACGAGTGCCGACGTGGCGCGGCTCGCCGGGGTTTCGCGGGCCACCGTGTCGTACGTACTGAACAACACCAGCTCGGTGCGCATCAGTGAGCCCACCCGGCGCCGGGTCCACGAGGCGGCCAGGGAACTCGGTTACGTTCCGCACGCCGCCGCCCGCAGCCTGCGGGCCGGGCACACCCGCATCGTGCTCCTGCCGGCCCCGGAGGTCGCCGTCGGCCCGCTGTACAGCGGGCTCTTCAACGAACTCCACTGGGCGCTCAGCCGTCTCGACTACACGGTCGTGCAGTTCGGCAGCGCCGGGCAGGGCGGCGAGCAGGCCGCCCGGGCCTGGGCGGAGCTGCGGCCGGCCGCCGTGCTGACATTCAGCACGTTCAGCGCGCGCCTCGGCGCACGGGGCGTCGACGTCCTGAAGCGCTCCGGCGTGCGGGCCGTCATCACGCTCGGCCAGGAGCGCACCGAGGGCGCCCACGCGGTCCTCATGGACCAGCGCACGGTCGGCCACTGCGCGGGCGACCACCTCCTCGCACGCGGCCGGCGCCGCATCGGCGTCGTCGTACCCGAGGAGCAGGGTCTGGAGGCCTACTCGCTGCCCCGTCTGGAAGGCGTACGCCGTGCAGCACAGGGCACGGGCGCCGAGATCACCGAGTTGCCCCTCGCCTACGACGAGGGGTCGGCCGCCCGGCTCGCGGGCAGTTGGCGGCGGCTCGCCCTCGACGGTGTGTTCGCGTACAACGACGAGTACGCGATGTTGCTGATGCGTGCCCTGCAGGACGAGGGGATCGGCGTGCCGGACGAGACCGCCGTGATGGGCGCCGACGACCTCATGCTCGGCAGGCTGCTGCGTCCCCGGCTGAGCACCGTACGGATCGAGCTGCCGTCCGGAAGGGAGCTGGCGGAGATCGTCGATCGCGCGGTCCGCGACCCCGGCGCGCCGCCCGAGGTCCACAAGGTGCTCGGCGTGACCGCCGTGCACCGAGACTCGACGTGAGCGCGCACCCCCGCGCTGCCGTGGTGTGCCGCACATAGGAGCCCGATCGCCCGGTTCGCCGGAACTCCCCCATTGTTACTGCCAGTTACTTCAGCGGAGAGCGTGACCGGCGGCACGTTTTTCGAACGGGATGACTAACATGTTGCGTGCTCAACCAGGGGGGATGCCTGAGAGCACCGCGTTCTGTTCGCGCGCCTGCGGCGCATCGCGGCATCCTGCCTCGCAACCGCCGCACCTGCCCCGCACCACAAGGGACTTCCCCTCGATGTGCGCACGGGGCCTCCCCCTCGACGACATGTGACCGATCGGAGAGCCTTCATGGCCCTGCTCGACCCGAACACCTGGCAGTCCCGGGCGCTTGCGGGAGGTGAGTACGCCGTCACCGAGCCCGCCACGGGCGACACCCTGGCCTCCGTCACACTGGCCTCCGCCGAGGACGTCACGGCGGCCGCGACGAGTGCGCGTGCCGCTCAGACCGCCTGGGCCCGCACCCCGCACTTCCAGCGCGCCGCGGTGCTGCGACGCGCGGGCGACCTGTTCGCCGCGCACGCCGAAGAGCTGCGCGAGTGGATCGTGCGCGAGTCCGGCTCCATCCCGGGCAAGGCCGAGTTCGAACTGCACGTGGCCGCCCAGGAGTGCTACGAGGCAGCCGCGCTCGCGTCGCGCCCGACGGGTCAGGTGCTGCCGACCGAGGCGCCCCGGCTGTCGTACACGCGTCGCGTCCCGGTGGGTGTCGTCGGCGTCATCTCGCCGTTCAACGCCCCGCTCATCCTGTCCATCCGCTCGGTCGCCCCGGCTCTCGCGCTCGGCAACGCCGTGGTGCTCAAGCCGGATCCGCGCACCGCCGTCTGCGGCGGCCTCGCCCTCGCCGCCGTCTTCGCCGAGGCCGGGCTGCCGGAGGACCTGCTGCACGTCCTGCCCGGCGGAGCCGAGGCCGGTCAGGCGCTAGTCGCCGACCCGAACGTGCCCGTCATCTCCTTCACCGGCTCCACCGCCGCGGGCCGCGCGGTCGGCGAGGCCGGGGGACGCCACCTCAAGCGCGTCCACCTGGAGCTGGGCGGCAACTCCGCGCTCGTCGTCCTGGAGGACGCCGACATCGACGCGGTGATCTCCACCGCCGCCTGGGGCTCCTTCTTCCACCAGGGCCAGATCTGCATGACGACGGGCCGCCACCTCGTGCACGCCTCGCTGTACGAGGAGTACGTGGAGCGGCTCGCCGCCAAGGCGGACTCGCTCGCCGTCGGCGACCCCCACCGCGAGCAGGTCCACCTCGGCCCGATCATCGACCAGGGCCAGCTCGCCAAGGTCCACGGCCTGGTGGAGGCCAGTGCCGCGCGCGGCGCCAAGGTCGCCGCGGGTGGCACGCACCAGGAGCTCTTCTACCGGCCCACCGTCCTCGCCGGAGTCGACGACGACACGCCCGCCTACGCGGAGGAGGTCTTCGGCCCGGTCGCACCGGTGCGGTCCTTCGCCACGGCCGACGAGGCGGCGGCCCTCGCCTCCGCGGGCCCGTACGGCCTCTCGCTCGGCATCGTCACCCGCGACACCGCCCGTGGCCTCGACCTCGCCGAGCGCATCCCGACCGGCATCGCCCACATCAACGATCAGACCGTCAACGACGAGGCGGTGGCGCCCTTCGGCGGCATCGCCGCGTCCGGCACCGGCGCCCGCTTCGGCGGTGAGGCCAATCTGGACGCCTTCACCGAGGTGCGGTGGACGACGGTGCGCGGGGACGTGGCGGGCTACCCGTTCTGACGCCGCCGCCCCGGTATCGGGGAGCGATCGGCTGTCGGCCCGGGCCACTGTGCCCGGGCCATCCCCGTGTTCGAGCGCATGTACGTGCCCGTGCCAACAGGCGCCCGGAATCGGCCATTTCTGAGCCTGTAGAGCATTCATGAGAAAGCTGTGAACGGTCCTGCCACCATCGGACGGGTGTATCCAACCGCCGCGAGCTGGGTGACTACTACCCGCGAGTCAACGACGTCAGCGGAACCGGCCCCTACCGGATCGAGGCCGACGAGACCGAGGGCATCTTCACCGGCTCACCGTCCGTCACCCTCGGCGCGGACCGCCTCGCCGCCGTCTGGGACATCTGCCTGTCGGCCGACGAGAAGGCCACGTACACCGCGACCCCGTCCGATCCGGGCCAGGACGCGGAGCTCTTCGTGTTCGACGCGGACCGAGCGGGGTCCGACAACGTGGCCTCCCGCTCCGGGGCCACGGAGAGCGGTACGACGGCCGGCCCCGGCCAACCGGAGTCGGTCACCGTCACCCTGCCCGCGGGCTGCCACGGACTCGTGGTCGTCAACAAGGCGGGCAGCGGCACGTACACGCTGACGAAGTCCTGACCCCCACAGCCCCGGAAAGGCACCGGCACATGAACGAAGGGACGGTCACACGGAACCGGAAGGTCCCGTGTGACCGTCCCATGCGCATGCGTACCGCCCTGAGAGCCGCGGCACTGGCCGTCACCGTTCTGGCGCTCGGCACGTCCTGCACCGGCCACCAGGCCACGTCGGTACCCGGGGTTCCGTCCGCCGGACCCGCGGACCGCCTGATCGGCGTCCGGGAGATCCCGGGCACGCCGTCCCCGCAGATCCTGCGCACCCTGCCCCGGCTCTCGCTCTACGGAGACGGCCGGGCGATCACGCCGTCAGGCCGTGAGGGCGCCCTGCAGACGGCCACGGTCCACCGCTTGACGGCTCCCGGCAGCTGAGGGGACGCCGTCCGTCGGTTCAGCTCCCCTGCGGGCCCTGCTGTTCCTGCTGCTCCGCGATCGACTTGCGGACCTCGTCCATGTCCAGCTTGCGGGCCTGCCCGATGACGTCGTCCAGAACGGCCTCGGGCAGCGCCCCGGGCTGGGCGAACACCGCGACCTGATCCCGGACGATCATGAGCGTCGGAATGGACTGGATACCGAAGGCCGCGGCCAGCTCCGGCTGCGCCTCCGTGTCGACCTTGCCGAAGACCAGGTCGGGGTTGCTCTCCGCGGCCTTCTCATAGACCGGGGCGAACTGCCGGCACGGCCCGCACCAGGACGCCCAGAAGTCGATCAGGACGAACTCGTTGTCCGTGACCATCTGGTCGAAGTTGTCCTTCGTCAGCTCCACGGTGCTGCTCATGCGATGTTCCCTCTTCCTGGTCGGGGTTCCTGGCGGGACGGCCTCGCGCCTCCCGGCCGGGGGCGAAGCCGCTGTCCACGACCACGCGTAGTCAGCCGTCCATAACCGCGTGCGCAGTCGACGTATTCCGCGCACGTACCCGTGTGGCCTGACGGCACACCTGGCACCAGACTGGCCCGTATGACCGAAGCCATCGCGTACGACGTCGTAGTGCTGGGTGCGGGACCGACAGGGGAGAACGTCGCGGACAGAACACGCGCGGCGGGGCTGAGCACCGCGGTCGTGGAGAGCGAGCTGGTCGGCGGTGAGTGCTCGTACTGGGCGTGCATGCCCAGCAAGGCGCTGCTGCGGCCGGTCATCGCCCGCGCGGACGCCCGGCGCACCGCGGGGCTGAGGGCTGCCGTGCAGGGCCCGCTCGACACGCCGGCCGTGCTCGCCCACCGCGACGAGTACACATCGCACTGGAAGGACGACGGGCAGGTCGCCTGGCTGGACGGCATCGGAGCGCACTTCTACCGCGGCCGCGGCCGCCTCGACGGCCCGCGCCGCGTCGCCGTCACCGCACCCGACGGCACGGAGCACCTGCTCACCGCCCGGCACGCCGTGGCCGTCTGCACCGGCACCCGCGCCGTCGTCCCCGACCTTCCGGGTCTCGACAAGGTCCGCCCCTGGACGAGCCGCGAGGCCACCAGCGCGCACCATGTGCCCGGCCGGCTCGTGGTGGTCGGCGGCGGAGTCGTCGCCGCCGAGATGGCCACGGCCTGGCAGGCACTCGGCTCCCAGGTCACCGTGCTCGTACGCGGTGGGGGACTGCTGCCGCGCATGGAGCCCTTCGCCGGGGAGCTCGTCGCGGAGGCGCTCAAGGAAGCCGGCGCCGACGTACGGACCGGCACATCCGTGACCGCCGTGGTCCGGGACGGGACCACGCTCACGGTCGAGGTGTCCGGGGGCGATCGCATCAAGGCCGACGAGATCCTCTTCGCCACCGGCCGCGCCCCGCGCACCGACGACCTGGGCCTGGAGACCGTCGGCCTCGAGCCCGGGTCATGGCTGTCCGTCGACGACAGCCTCCGCGTCGAGGGCAGCTCCTGGCTCTACGGGGTCGGGGACGTCAACCACCGCGCGCTCCTGACCCACCAGGGCAAGTACCAGGCACGCATCGCGGGCGCCGCCATCGCCGCGCGGGCGCAGGGCGTGCCGCTCCTCGAGACGGACCGCTGGGGCGCCCACGCGGCCACCGCCGACCACGCCGCCGTACCGCAGGTCGTCTTCACCGACCCGGAGGCGGCCGCGGTCGGCCTCAGCCTCGCCGAGGCCGAACGCGCAGGCCACCGCGTACGCGCGGTCGACCAGGACATCGCAGCCGTGGCCGGCGCCGGGCTCTACGTCGACGGCTACCGGGGCCGCGCCCGCATGGTCGTCGACCTCGACCGCGAGGTACTGCTCGGCGCCACGTTCGTGGGCCCGGGCGTCGGTGAACTCATCCACTCGGCGACCATCGCGGTGGCCGGCGAGGTCCCGATCGACCGCCTGTGGCACGCGGTCCCGTCGTACCCGACGATCAGCGAGGTGTGGCTGCGCCTCCTGGAGGCGTACCGGGACGCGTAGCGGCCACTGCAGCGGGCGCGGCTACGCCTGGCCGGCCGTGAAGTCGCCCGACAGCGCGGCCGCCATCCGCAGATGGGGCTCCGCGTCCGCGTTGCGACCCTGGCGCTGCAGCGTACGGCCCAGCATCAGCCGGGCGTACGTCTCGACCGGGTCACGCTCCAGGACCGCGCGCAGCTCCGTCTCGGCGCGGCGCAGCTGGGCCGAGTGGTAGTACGCGCGCGCCAGCAGCAGGCGCGGCGCGACCTGCTCCGGGACCTCGGCGACCAGGCCGTCGAGGATCCGCGCGGCCGCCGTGTACTCCTTGGCGTCGAAGAACATCTGCGCGCGCTCCCAGCGCTCCGCGGCCGTTCCGTGCCCGTAGTACTCCGCGTCGCCCGCGTACCCCGAACCGCCCACGTACTCCGTACCTACCGCGTACTCCGTACCGGTCATGTGCTCCGTACCGCTCACGAACTCCATGTCGACTTCCGACCTCCTCGATCGGCCGTAACCACCCCTGATGGTCAGAAATTCCACTACAGGCGCGACTGACGCGGCGGCCCCGTCGGGTCTAGGTTGGGCGCCATGAGCAATCTCGACCGTGAGGCAGTTCCCGCCCTCTGCGGCGGCCGTGGATTCGTCGTCGCCGAACCGGTGCGCGAACTCCTCAGCCCGCGGCGGGTCAAGCTCGGCGAATCCACCGAGGTGCGCCGCCTGCTGCCCAACCTGGGCCGCCGCATGGTCGGCGCCTGGGCCTTCGTCGACCACTACGGTCCCGACGACATCGCCGACGAGCCGGGCATGCAGGTCCCGCCGCACCCGCACATGGGCCTGCAGACGGTCAGCTGGCTGCACGACGGAGAGGTCCTGCACCGCGACTCGACCGGCAGCCTCCAAACGATCCGCCCGCGCGAGCTGGGCCTGATGACCTCCGGGCAGGCCATCAGCCACTCCGAGGAGAGCCCCAGGCAGCACCCCCGTTTCCTGCACGGCGCCCAACTGTGGGTCGCCCTCCCCGACACCCACCGGCACATCGCCCCGCATTTCGAGTACCACCCGGAGCTGCCCACCGTCACGGCCCCCGGCCTCACCGCCACGCTGATCCTCGGCTCCCTCGACGGCGCCACCTCACCGGGCTCCACCTACACCCCGATCGTCGGCGCCGACCTCGCCCTCACGAGCGGCACCGACGTACGCCTCCCGCTGGAGCCCGACTTCGAGTACGCCGTGCTGTCCATGTCCGGCGAGGCCCACGTCGACGGCGTGCCCGTCCTGCCCGGCTCGATGCTCTACCTCGGCTGCGGCCGCTCCGAACTGCCGCTGCGCGCGGAGTCGGACGCGGGCCTGATGCTGCTGGGCGGTGAGCCGTTCGAGGAAGAACTCATCATGTGGTGGAACTTCATCGGGCGTACGCAGGAGGAGATCGAGCAGGCCCGTTCGGACTGGATGACGGGCTCTCGGTTCGGCGAGGTGAAGGGGTACGACGGCGGTCGGCTGCCGGCTCCCGAACTCCCGCCTGTGCCGCTGAAACCGCGCGGAAGGGTCCGCTGACCTGAGGGAATGCAGGCGAGTGGCTTCTCGGGTCGAGCGCTCCCCTCGACCCGCGTGCCTCTCGTCTGCCAGCCGGGTCGGGCGTGGCGCCACAGCCTGTAGGTTTCGGCGGGGCCATCCTCGATTCCCGAGGGGTCGACGCCGACGACCTCGCCCCGCGGGCCTACGACTTCGGCGAGCCGGCGGGCGAAGTGCCCGGGGCCGCACTCGACGTCGAGCACCCGGTCCCCAGGCGCGGCGCCGCCGGCTGAGGCCATGGCGGCATCCAGCGCCCCGCGCCGCCCGGCGAAGAGCACAGCGAGGAGGTCGGCCCGGGCGCCTTGATCACCGCATCCGTGTGGTGGGCGGGGCACCCGTCGGCTGTCCGCCTGGCAGCCGCGACGGCGAGCGCCGCCCGGACGGACGGGGGGCGAGGCCCTTCCGGCGGCGAATCACCCCGCGGGTGCATCCACCTTCACCGACAGCTCAGTCGAACCCTTGAGGGGCAACGACATCGATCGGAAGCCGTTGGCCGGATCGCGTACGAACTCGAGGTAGTCGGGCTCGGCGTTGTCGTTCATCACGAACGCGCCGACGCGCAGTTGGGGCGCGATGATCTCCATCACCTGGCGTGCCAGGGTGGGGCCCGTACTCACGGGCCAGCCGTCGATGAGCGCGAAGTCGACGGCCCCGCCGAGGTCGCGCAGTGTCTCTCGGGCATCGCCGACGCGCAGGTCGACGAGGTCGGCCAATCCGGCGTCAGCCAGGTTGCGCCGGGCGGTGGCCGCCTTCTCCGGCACGATCTCAGAGCCGATCACCGTCCCGCCGCCGTTGTCACGGACCGCAGCGGCGAAGTAGATCGTGGACACACCGATGGATGTGGCGAACTCGACGACCCTGGTCGCGCCGATCGCCCGGCAGAGAAGGTAGATGAGGTCGCCTTGACCAGGGTGGATCGAGAAGCCGATGTCGGCGTACGCGTGCGGGTCGCGAGTGTCCAGGCCGCCGCGCGGGCCGCCCCCGGCGGGTCGGCGACGTTCGGCCTGGAGTCGGTCGAGCACGGCTGCGACCTGGGGGTCGTGAAGCGGACTGCTGGGATTCTCGGTGGGCATCCTCGCTCCAGGGTCGGTCCATCGATACGCTCAAAGTAGTATCACGATATATCGATCACACGTAGGGGATCTATGGTGTCGCAATGGCCGCAGCCGTTCAGGCACATTCCGGTATAGGCCTTCGCGAATCGCCTACGGACGCCCGAACACTCAGAAGACATATGGGAATCGCCGTGCCTGACTCGCCGGGAGCGCGGCCACCGCGCTCACCGTGGCCGCCGTGGGCCACGACGACTCCTTCGCCGACCTCTCCAGGAGGGGCTCGACGGCCGACGGCGCGCCGAAGCCGGAGGTGGGTCGATTCATGCGGACGTGCGCCGACGGCGGAAGAGGGCGGGCAGGCTCGGTGTGGCGATGAATCCCTCCGCGCGGGCGCTGGCGATGCCGATGCGCGGGAGCTCACCGCTCTTCTCGAACAACAGATAGCGGGGCTCCCAGACCGGCCGGTACTTGGCATTCGCCCGGTACAGCGACTCGATCTGCCACCAGTGCGAGAAGAAGGTCAGCACCGCACACCACAGGCGCAGCACCGGCCCGGCACCCAGCCGGCTGCCGCGTTCGAAGACGGATCGGAACATCGCGAAATTCAGTGACAGCCGTTCCACGCCGACCTCCTGGGCGCGCAGCAACAGTTCGACGACCATGAATTCCATGAGTCCGTTGTCAGAGCTGCGGTCCCGTCGCATCAGATCCAGCGAGAGCCCCTTGTCGCCCCAGGGCACGAAGCTCAGCAGCGCCCGGAGCCTCCCTTCGCTGTCGTGGCACTCGACCATCACGCAACGCCCGTCGGCCGGATCGCCGAGACGTCCAAGGGCCATCGAGAAGCCGCGCTCGGTCTCGCTGTCCCGCCACCAGTCCGCCTTGTCGATCAGAGCGGCCATCTCCGTCTCAGAAATGTCCTCGTGCCGACGGAAGCGCACGGTGTACCCGGTCCGACGGACCCGGTTGCAGGCCTGTCTGACACCGCGCATGGCCCGCCCGCCGAGGGTGAATTCGGCGCGGTCCACGACGGCCTCGTCCCCCAGTTCCAGGGCATCCAGGCCGTGGCGAGCGTATATGGTGCCGGCCTCCTCACCTGCGCCCACCACGGCGGGCACCCAGGCATGCAGGCGTGCCTCCTTCAGCCACTCCTCGATGGCGCCCGGCCATGCCTCCGGGTCGCCGATCGGGTCGCCGGAGGCGAGGGTGACACCGCCGACCACCCGGTAGGCGATCGCGGCCTTGCCACTCGGCGAGAAGATGGCGGCCTTGTCCCGGCGCAGTGCGAAATAGCCGAGCGAGTCGCGTTCACCGTGCTTCTCGAGAAGCACGCGCAGGCGCTGTTCGTCTTCCTCGCCGAGACGCTCGCGACCGCGCGGAGCGCGGAAGCACGCGTACAGCACAAGGAGGAAGATCAGCGCGATCAGCACGTTGATCAGCACATCCACCCAACGTGGAGCGTCCACGGTGGTGAACCGGTCAGCGAGCGGACCGACACTCACACCACGCAGCAGGGCGTAGAAGATCAGGTCCTCCAGAGATGCCCCCGACAGCCGGTTGGTGACCTTCACCAGCAGAGTGCTGATGGCACCGCCCACCAGGATGCCGCCGACCAGGACCGCCAATGCCAGTCCCACGTTGGAGCGGTCACCCACTGCCCGGAACTCCTTGCGCCCCACCAGCAACGCCAGGACGAACAGACCGGTCAGAACGACGGAGAACCAGTTGAAGCCGTGCTCGCGGTACTCCTCTTGCGTGAGAGCCAGCACGTAGAGGGCGAACAGAGGCCCGGCCAGCAGCATGTTGAAGATCCACGCGGCCCGTTTGCGGCGCCGCATCACGACGGCCAGGAACAACGCCAGTACCGCCGAGACCAGGCCCGCGGTGGCCAGATACGGGGTGAAGTACTCACCGACGTTGTGTTCGCGCACTTCCTCGCGGAACGGCACCGAGACGACCGCCGCCAGATTGAGCAGCGCGACCAGACGGAGATACCAGACCGTGGCGTCCGCTGCCCCCTTGCCCAACCGCGAACGGTAGCGGAGCGGAGCTGTCATATGGACACTCCGACGTGACCGCGGTCCCCTCTCTTCCGTGGGCCGTGCTGGCTGCTGTACTGACACGACTGATCGTCACCTCGAGAGGCCGGACACCGGCAGACCGGGACTGGGAGAACGGACGGCACGACTGCCGCGGCACAGGTCTATGACTCCTTAAGCATCACTCACAGCGCGCAGACGTGAGCAGTCCCGCGGACGGCAAATCTCCGCCCCCGTCACGCGGTACCTGTTGAATTCAGGGGGCGGTGAAGAGTGTCGGGAAGCGGGGAGCGAGCCAGGGCTTGCGGCCTCAGGCGAGGACGCGACCCTGCGCGATGGCGCCCCACGGCTCGCGGCGGCCGAGCGCCATGAGCAGGAAGGTGACCGGCTCGGTCAGGATGGTGCAGTCCGGGCGGCCCGGCGGCTGCGGGCTCACGGCCCGAACGCGCCGGTCGCGCCGCCCGGCGGGGCTGGGTCCGCGCCTCGTACATCGGACGTACGGCGATCCTGCGGCGAGGCCCCTCGAATCCCGGCGCCGGAGCGGCACCCGTCGGCGGAGGTAGGTGCAAGGTGCAAGGCTTGTGGCATGGTCATTCGACCGTGGATGGAATTCCGGCCTTCCTGGCGGCCGGGTCATGCGCCCGCGCTGATGGTGATCCCGCTGGGGCTGATCGTCGCGGTCTGTGTGGCCGATGTGTTGACTCCGGCGAACATCCATCTCGCCCCGCTGCTGGTAGCGGCTCCCGCGATCACGGTGGCCATCGCCGGCGCTCGCGTGACGGCGCTGATGGGGGTGCTCGCGGTAGCGGCACAGGTGCTGATCGGGGTGCTCAGAGGAGCCCTGTCCACTGCCAACGTGCAGGCCCAGATCGCTGCCCTGGTCGTCGTCTCCATCCTCTGTGTCGCCTTCTGCGTGGTGCGGAGTCGGCGCGAGCGGCAGTTGCACCGGGTGCGGTCGGTGGCCGCAGCCGCGCAGAGTGTCCTGCTGCAGCCGCTGCCCGTGCGCAGTGGCCCGCTGCGGATCGCGGGCCTGTACCTCCCGGCCGAGGAGGAAGCCGACCTGGGCGGAGACCTGTACGCGGCCTCGCGGACCGCCCATCACAGCACCCGGCTCCTGATCGGCGATGTACGCGGCAACGGTCTGGCCGCGATCAACAACGCCGCCCTGCTGCTGGGCGCCTTTCGCGCGGCCGCCCATCGGCAGGCCACGCTGCCACGCCTGGCCGTCCACCTGGACGCGGCGTTGCGCTGGGACACGAAACAGTGGCGAGAAGAGGGGGAGCAGGACGCGAGCGAGGACTTTGCCACCGCCCTGCTGCTCGACATCCCCGACCACGATGCGGTGGTCCACCTCATCGCCTGCGGCCACCCACCACCGCTCGTGCTCCACGGGCATCGCATCACCACGCTCGTGCCCGAGGCGAGCCACCTTCCGATCGGGTACGGCGCGCTCTTCCGCATCGCCGAGTACGACGTCCAGACGTTCCCGTTCGAGGTCGGCGATCTGCTGCTCCTCTACACGGACGGCGTCATCGAAGCACGCAATGCCGACGGCGTCTTCTACCCCTTCACCGAACGGGTGCCCGAGTGGACCAAGGAAGACCCCGAGGAGCTGCTGCGTCTCCTGCGGGACGACCTGCTGGCTCACGTCCGCGGCCATCTGAATGACGACGCGGCCGTGGTCGCGATCCGCCGCATGGCAGTCTGAACCGGGCTCAGAGACAGGGCGGACCTACGGTTTCGGCGAGCTGCAACGTGCCGTTCGGGGTGGTCACCTGCGCGACTAGGGCGCGTATCGAGTCGTGATCAATGGGTGGTCCGGGTGAGGTCTTTGAGCCAGATCATCGAGGCGCGCAGGTGGAGTCCGGCGAGATAGCT
>NZ_JBSFWK010000043.1:0-76741 GCF_053594815.1 Streptomyces sp. NPDC002577
CTGTCGCGCACCGCCGGCGGTGCGCGACAGACCCCGCCCCCCGCACCATGCTGGAACTGCGGAGAAGTCAGTTGGAGAAGATCGAGTTCGCGGACGTCGTCCGGGTGTATCTCAGGGTGGTGCCGCACACCGCTGAGGTTCTGCGGGATGTCCCCGAGCCTCAGCGATCGAACTTCGAGGCATGGCCCGACGGGGAGGAGTCGGATCTGTTCGACTTCCTGCCCATGGCGTTCGTGCGTCCGGTCCTGCTGCCCCGGCTGAAGGAGGAACCGGCCGACCAGGAAGCGCTGGCGGGCTGTTTCGAGTTCGTCGAAGGTCTCGCGAAGAATCCGGACACGTACGTCCAGAACGCCCTGTTTTTCGAGGTCTACGAGCAGTTCCTGGAGAGCCGCGAGAACCTGCTCAGGGCGCAGTGGTTCTGCGGCCCCGTCGCACGTGCGGCTCTGCTAAGGATGCTCCGCGAGAACTACCCGGGAACGCTGAAGCAGTTGACCGGAGAGTCAGACGACGCCACGCCGGATGGGTAGGCCACTGGGCGGAAGGCCCGCCACGGCGTCACATGCTAGGAGATATCAATGGCCGCCCTTGAGGACATCAAGGCGCTGCTCGGAGAACCGCGGAACGGGACGTTCGATCCCGAGGCATGGTCCCGGCTCGAGAACGAGCTCGGTATCGAATTCCCCCGGGACTTCCGTGAGTTCTGCGACGCATACGGTCCCGTGCGGATCAACAATCAGGTCGTCACCAAGCACCCGGGCGTGGCACGGGCGAATCTGGGGCAGCTGATCAGGTCGGACATCGAGGCCTGGCCGCACGCGCCGGAGGAGATGGTGATCCATCCGGTGGGAACGGGTCCCGGGGAGCTCTTTCCCTGGGGTACCTCCGCATCGGGGGAGACCATGTTCTTCCGGGTCCCCAAGGGTGCCTCCGAGCCGTGGTCGATCTTCGTCTACTGGAGTGACGAGGGCGAATTCGCGGAGTACGCGATGTCGTTCAGCGACTGGATGCTGGCGTATCTGAGGGGCGAGGACGTGGGCGTCTGCTCGCGCAACTTCGCTCCCGAAGGCCCCTTCTTCCAGCAGCTCGACTGACCTGGAACAAAGAATGACAACGGCCCGCCAGTTCGCCTGGCGGGCCGTTGCCGTCGGCAGGCTCAGGCGAGGGCGCTCTTCTTGACCGCGGTGACGAAGGAAGTCCAGGCGGGGGCGGTGAAGACGACGGCCGGTCCGTGGGGGTTCTTGCTGTCGCGGACGGGGACGGAGGCGGGGAGGGCGGTGTCGTTGACCTCCAAACAGTTGCCCTCATTCGCACCGCTGTAGCTGGACTTCCGCCATATCGGGAGAACTGAGGCGTCCGGGATGATGGGCTCAGCGCGCTTCATGCTCGTATTCCTCTGCAACGGATCGCATCAGGTCCAGAGATTGCTGGTGCGACATAGCGTCGCCCAAGGCGAGATCGTAGGCGGACAAGCACTGGTGCACCACCGACGGAAGCTCCCAGACCTTTCCCGTCTTCCAGCCCTCGACGTAGACAATCGGTGGCAGGTCCTCGAACCACATCAGAGAGACTGCGCCCTCCATCAGCGGGTGAGCCCCTGTACCGAAGGGGAGCACGTACACGCGAATGCGCCGCCGCTCACCCAACTCGACGATGTGCCTCAACTGCTCAGCCATCACTGCCGGACCGCCTACGGGCCGCCGCAACACCGCTTCGTTCAAGAGTGCCCATACCACAGGTGACCAGGGGTCTTCGAGGATGCGGGCCCGACCGAGGCGTGTGACAAGGGCCTTGTCACATTCCTCGTCGGTCATGGGCGGGAACCGTGTCTGGAACACGGCCCGGGCGTACCCCTCCGTCTGGAGAATGCCCGGAACGAGCTCGGCTGAGTACTCACGGATCTCGGTCGCCTGCTGCTGCAACTCCTTGGCAGCCTCGAAGTGTTCGGCCACTCTGCGGCCGTCCAGTGTGGGCAGGAAGCGTTCCAGGACGCCGCCCGTATGCAGGATCTCGTCCAGCCGCCGCGCATCCTCCACCGACGGCCGCCGGCGCCCGGCCTCAATGTGGGCGATGTGCGTGCGTGACATGATCGCCCGCACGCTCAGCTCCTCCTGCGTGAGCACGGCCGCCTCGCGTCGGCGGCGCAGCTCCTCTCCGTAACTGGAACGGGATCCGGGATTGTCCTCGATTGCCATACGCAACTCCGGGATGTGACATCGCAGTTGTCACTCTGCGTCCACTGGCGAGCGTACCTGCGGTGACGCCACTCTGTGAGCGGTTCGGCACACAGCGCGAGAGGCGGTGCGATGGCAATGGGGACGCCGCACATGGAGTTCGAAGAGGGTGCGTATGTCGCCCACACCGGCACCGATGTCTACGGCCCGGGAAAGGTGATCGGAGTGGACGGCGAGCTGCGGCGCGTGCGGTTCGTGCACTTCGTGGCCACGATCGCGGCGCACGATCTGCGTACGGCGTCTCCGGACGAGGAGGCGGAGATGAGGGCGTGGCTGAGACAGAAGGTGAGGCGGTACGGGGGCCGGTGGTGAGTGACAGTGCGTACACGAGACCGACCGGCCGGTACCGCCGATGGCCGGTCGGGGCGCTTGTGCATCTGCCGGCCGCCATCGGGGAGAGGCCGGGACCCGTCCTCGATGGCGGCGTTCTGGCCGACAGCGCCTACCGTCTGTGGCCGGCCGGACGACCCGGCCTCACTTCAGGTGCCGGGTGAAGAACCGGGCCGCGGCGTCCCCCGCGAACTGCGGGACGCCGGTGTGACCGCCCATATTGGCCTCCAGGGTCTTCTCCTTGGAGCCGAAGGCGTCGAACAGGTCCAGGGCCGCCTGCCGGTCGTTCCCTTCGTCGTCCCACTGCAGCAGGACATGCAGCGGAATGGTGACCTGCCGGGCCTCCTCGAACATGGAGCGAGGCACGAGACTCCCGGCGAAGAAACCGGCGGCCACGATGCGCGGCTCGACCACCGCAAGGCGAACGCCGATGGAGATCACTCCCCCCGAGTACCCGACCGGGCCACCGATCTCGGGCAGCGACAGGAGGGCGTCAAGGGCGGCCTGCCATTCCGGGACCGCCTTGTCGACGAGCGGGAGGATGAGGGCGTCGATGATCTCGTCGCTGACCGGCTCGCCGGCTTCCATAGCCCGGCGCAGGTCGGCGCGGGCCTGCTCGACGGCGGGCCAACGGGGCCGGTCGCCACTTCCGGGGAGCTCGATGGTGGCCGTGGCGAAGCCCTCCGCCGCAGAGTGCCGGGCCCGGGCCACCAGTCGGGGGTACATCCTGCGCAGCCCGAGGGGAGGGTGGCCGAGCAGGATCAGCGGTGCCGGTGCGTCGGATTCAGGCGTCCACAGGATGCCCGGGATCTCGCCGAGGGTGAATTCGCGTTCGAGGACGCCGTCGTCGAGGCGCTGTTCAGACGTGAAACGCATGGTTGTGCCTTTCGGGAGTGCACAGAACGGCGCTCCCGGACGACCTATCGCCCGACCGTGACCCCGGAGGAGAGCACCCATGTCGATACGTTCACGGGTACCACCTCCTCGTTCTCTCGCACGGCCTCCGGAAGGCTAGCAGGCCGGGTAGCCCTGCGCGGCCAGCCACCGCATGAGCCGTGCCTCATCCTCAACCGGACGGCCGTCCCGGAAACGTCGCAGCACACGGTCCTCGTCCAGGGCGTACACATCCGCCTCACGCCCCCGCCCGATCAGCTCCATGGCAGCGCAGTCTGCCAACGCCCACCCGTCGACAGCTACCTTCTGCGCCTACTGGCCGTATCGCTGTTCCGTCTCACCGAAGGTTGGGTGCGTCTCATCAAACGTTGAGCGGTGCCAAGCGCATGGTTCACGCAGAGGGTAGATCCGGAGCAACGGTGCGTTCGACTGCTTCCATCAGCAGTGAATTCAGTCCGTGGCGTGCCCTCCGGGCTTCGTCCAAGGACTGCTCCAGTTCGCTTATCTGTTCCGGAGTCGGGGCACCTTGCGTGAGCAAGGTCCGACGCATCAGCGTCGATGTCCGGTCAAGAGCGTAGGTGGCCGAAATATCTTCAGGCCTGGGCTCTTCCGACCCTATGGACCGTATGTATACCGGACTGAGAGGCGTTTGGGGCAGGCGCAGGCCGTCGTGAACCGCCTCGTCGACGGCCGATTGCGCGGCTCGTCGCACTACCTGCAGTTCCTCGTCGAAGTCTCGGAGCGACGGGCCTGGTGTGCTGGCATGCTGCAACATCAGATCTTGCACATAGCGGTCAAGTAGCTGCTCCCAGTCTCGGGTTGTCGTGCGAATGCGAATAATGCGGGCGGTGGCCGCGTCCCGGTCAGCACGGGCCCTCGCTACGTGCTCACGCTGTTCGGCAGCGCGTGCTTCTTCCTCCGCGAGCCGTCGAGCCTCAGCGCGTGCGGCCTCTTGGTCAAGCCGCGCCCGCTCCGCCTCCTCCCGAACCTGCTCAAGCGTCCGGCGCTGCACTTGCAGAGGGCCCATGTAGGCAGCAGCCGCGGCAATAACTGCTCCCCCGAGAGCACCCACCAAGCCATACAGCGCGTCTCCGACATAGCTCCACCATGCCGGATTCACGGCACCCTCAAACCCCCTGCACCCCAAGTCACTGTGAGATTGCGTCAGCCCGTGCCGAGTCGGCAGCACAACCGGAGTGGGTAAATGTTTCGAATGTTCGTTGGCTTGATTCTGCTGAGGCCCGGTGGTTAGAACCTCGCCCGTCCGCGACCCGCGCCCCCAGCAAGGAGCACACCGTGCACGTCCGGCCGCGCCACGTTCTGATCAGCACTGCCGTAGTCGGCGTATTGGCGGCGACGTCCGCTTGCGGTGGAGGCGGTGACGGCGAAGGCTCGGGCTCTGACCCTGTCGCCTCGGCGAAGGCGACCGCCGGTGCGGCCGGGGTGAAGAAGCAGCCGTCGCCGAAGCCGCCGGAGACTCCGCAGGAGTTCCTTGACCGGGCCGAGGAAGCGATGGCCGCCGGGAAGGGCTGGACGTTCGCGGTGCGGGGAAAAGAGAGCCTCGTCCTGCAGGGGCAGCAGAGCGGCGCCTCCTATGAATCCACGGTGCGGCGGACCCTGGTCCCCGACGACGCCTTCCACTCGACAGGGACGACCACCACCAGCAAGGGCGCCCGCAAACCCGAAGAGATCTTCGTGCTCGACGGCACGGGATACGTGAAGGAGGGAACCGCGGGCTGGAAGAAGCAACCCGCCTCCGATCCGGAGATGGAGAACAAGGTCGAAGACCCCCTCGCCGCCATCGGGGAGTTCAGGAGTTATCTCAAGGAATCCGGCGGCGATGTCACGCTGACCCGGAACGGCGGCGAAGTCACGCTTCAGGTGAGCATGTCCTCACGGAAACTGCCGCAGGTGCAGGACCGTGCCTACGTCAAGGCCGCGGTCCGAGAGCTGAACCCGACCCTGAAGCAGCTCCGCAGCGCCGGAGTCTCGGCGACCGACGATCAGCTCACCCTTTCCAGCCTCAAGCAGACACTGGTCCTGGACGCCGCCACGTACCGCATCACATCCCACAGGTTCCAGTTCGGCTTCCTGATCCCCTATGGAGGCCAGAACATCACGTACGCGCAGGATGTGAGGGAGGAGAACAAGGGAGTGTTCGACGGGAGCATCAAGCCTCCGGCCGACGTGAATTGAGCAGGCTGCGGAACGGGGGAGCGGGGGAGCGGGGGAGCGGGGGAGCGACGGGATGACGGTGAAGGTCCTCGTGGACGTCACAGTTCTGGCGTCCGTGCTGATCTCCCTTGCCCTGGGTCCGCGGGCTCTGGCCCGCCGCCCGGATCCGGACCCGGCCCCGGCCTCGGTCCCGGCCGGAGTTCGCTCCCGGTCCCGCTCCCGCTCCCTCTCCGTCCCGCCGCTCGCCGGCCTGGCCGCCGTGACCGTGGCGGTCTACCTCAACCAGGTGCTCTTCACCGTGTACGTGCTGCGCGTGCACGGCGGAAACCCGTCGTTCATCGCGCGCTATCTGCCCACCGGATGGTTCGAACTGGCGGTGGACAACCCTGCCCTGCGCTCACTTGCCGAGCACTTCCCGGCACCGGCACTCCTCGCCCCGTCCGTCCTGCGCGTACAGGCTTTCGTCGAGCTGCCCTTCGTCCTGCTGGCCTTCGCGACGGTCCTGCGCTGGCTGGACGCCGATGTGTACCGGCGGACCATCCGGTCACCGCTGCTGCCCCTGGCCGCGCTGTCGTACACGGCGGTGTTCTGCACCGTCGAATGGGACCTGCACAACCCCTACACGGCGGACGACCTCGTCATCCGGGCCGTCTCGGCCGTCCTCACACCGCCGCTCATGGCCCGCATGGCCGCCCGCGACACCGTCCGACCACGTCCGCTGACCGCTCCCGGCCTCCTGCTTTTCATCGGCTCACTGGGTGCGTTGGGAGTCCTCGTCCTGGTCGTGTACGACACGGCGCTGCTCTACAACCTCGGCAGGCTGGACGACCGTCTGCCGCTCGCTGTGGCCGCACTCGGCGCACTGATCGTCTGCCGTCTGATCGCTCTCCGGCTCCCGGCCCGCCACCCCCCAGGGCCCGCGATCAGTTTCGTGGGCCACGCCCTCCGCCGCTGGCTGTCCCTCTTCCTCGTACCGGCGCTCGCCGTGCGGTACGGAGTCACCTTCGGTACGCCGCAACTGGCCGCCGGAGCGGGCCTGCTGACAGCGACTCTTGCGAGCCTGTACGCCTTGCGGGACGGGTCCGCCCCGGTCCCGGTGCCGGGGGAACGCGACCACCGCCGCGTCCTCATGCTGCTGGGGCAACTCGGCTGCGCCGTGCCGGCGGGCGCAGCCGTGGCGTACACCGTCGTCCGCTGGACCACCGGCCCGTACTACGAGGCGACTCTGCTGCAGGCCATGGCCGCGTTCCTCGTCACGGCCATCGCGGTGTGCGCGCTCACTGATCGTGCCACGCCTCGAATCTCACGTACTCCAGCTGGTCCGCCACCCCTCTGAACCGCGGGAAGCCCTCCGCTGAGAAGCGGCCTCGGTGCCACTCCAGAAGGGTCTCGATCAGCTTGCCGGGGAGTGGGGGGCCTTGGTCGGCGTGGCGTGGGGCGACTATGAGAGGCCAGGCGTCGGGGTCGGGACCCTCCGTGAGCCAGCCCACCAGGTCGCCGTCGATGGTCGAGGCGAAGGGGAGGAAGCCACCCGGAGCCGGCCAGGCCGGGTGCGGGTGGAACTGGGGGTAGTCCACATGGAACTCGGCCAGCCATTTCAGGCGCTGCAGGCACTCGTCGGCGAAGCCTCCGCGGCCCGGCTGCAAAGGTGGCTCGACGTCCAGCCAGCCGGTCCAGGTGCCCGCTCCGTAGCGCTCCATCAAGGTGACGAACTCCGCGGGGAGCCGGGTGCCCAGTTTCTCGTACAGCTCCTCCCAGGAGCCCTCTCCGAGGTAGGGGTTCTCGGGCGGGGGCACCAGGGTGGTGAGCGCCTCCAAGCCAGTGCCCTCGGTCAGCGCCGCCCGGCGCTCGGGCGGTACCACGGGGCGGGGCGGTGGCGGGGTCCAGGGCTTCGGGTCGGGCAGGAACGCGGTGCGGTGCGCGGTCGGCGGAAGCGGTCCCAGGGTGCCGCCGCCGGGGAGCGGGAGGCCGTCGCGTACGGCTGTCGTCAGTACGTCGAGCAGCGCGGCGTCGTAGCTCTGCCAGGGGTCCACCCCCGCGTACACCGCGTCCTGATGGAACATCACCACCGGCCACTCGTCGGGGTCCTCCGACGCCGAGGTGTCCCAGAACAGGTTGCTCGTCGCGCGCGTGGTGCCCCAGGCCAGCAGCCCGCCCGGGTCGGGGTGGAACACCCGTGGCTCGCGCGTGGGCGCTTCTTCGCAGGAGACGCGGCCGTGCCGGTGCGTGTCGCGCAGCCAGGCCGCATAGTCGAACCGGCCTTCCTGGACGCATGGTGCGTGCAGCCATATGAACTCGCCTATGTCCAACGGGCCGTACGCCGACACCACCGCCTTGTAGTCGGTGGGCAGGCGCAGGCCCAGCCAGGACTCGACCTCGTCCCAGTCGACCGGCACGGGGACGGCTTCGGGCGACGGCGGTCCGAAGAGGGCCGCGAAGTGGCTGATGTGCAAGGAGTCAGAGCCGTACGGCGGGTTCATGGCCTTCATGTCCATGCACCGCATGGTGCCAGGCGGGACTGACAACCGGCTCTGCCGTGCCCAAGAGCCGAGAGAGCTCCATCAGTTGAGGCCGTGAAGGGTCGTGGAGAGGTCGCCGACTCATGACGGGCTCAATTGGTTGTGCGGAATGCGTGAATCCAGAGCGTGAGAATCGGCACGTCTGTGGCGCGTGATGTTCACGAGGCGAAATCCGCTTGGTCAACCAGGAGTTCGGGAGCCGCGAAGAACGGGACCGCAATGGGTGAGGATCAAAGACACGTGCCGAAGGCGCGGGAGATGCGACGGCATGCCGCCGTTTTCGTCGCGCAGGCGACGGCCGCCGGCGCACCACGCCGTCTGCCGCTGCCGCTCGACTACTCCGTCGCGAGCCTGCGCCTCGTCGACTTCCTCGTCGACGGCCTGCGCAAGGGCGGCCAGGAACGGGCACGAGTGGCGGGGGCGCTGTTCGGTTTAGGGGCGTACGTGGGCGAGGTGCTGGTGCGGCGGACCGGCGGCGCCTGGGTGGACCTGGACGAGAGTCAGCGCGCCTACTTCGGGCAGCCGGTGGGTGTACGGATGCCCGACGGGCGGGTGTGGAGCCCGTTGAGCCGTGTGGTGAACCGGTTCGACGTGGGGCCGGAGGAGTCGTTGCAGACCTTCTATCTGACGCTCCACGGGCGGGCCCGGAAGGCGAGTTGACCCGACCCCGGCGAGGGCCGGGGACACATCGCGCCGAGTCCCGCACGTGGCGGAGAGGAGGACCGCTTCTGCCGAACTCCCGTGTCTCAGACGCCGGATTGCGCCCGACACGCCAACAGCTGTGACATTTCTGTGAGGCGGCACGCTGATCATCGTGGGGGCATGGGCACGGTGATCTGTGTCGCGTCGGCGCGAAGAGGAAAGCGGTTGGTCCACGGAGGGGAACCCCGTCGCGTGCAGGTGCCCGACGGGGAGCTGGCCACGGCCGTTGCACGGGCGCAGCGGGGCGACGAGGTCGCCTTCGCCGTCGCGTACCGCCTCGTGCAGCCGGGGCTCCTCGGCTATCTGCGCGGACTCGTGGGCGACGACGCCGAGGACGTGGCCGCCGAGGCCTGGCTGGAGATCGCCCGGGACCTGGGGCGGTTCCGCGGGGACGGCGCGGGGTTCCGCGGCTGGACCGCCACCATCGCCCGGCATCGCGCGCTGGACCATCTGCGGCGGCAGAAGGCACGGCCGCGCGCGGCGGCCCTGGAGCAGGACATGCTCGAACTGCCCAGCACGCACAGCACCCCCGAGCAGGCCCTGGAGTCCATCTCGACCGAAGCCGCGCTCGCCCTGATCGCCGACCTGCCGCGCGACCAGGCGGAGGCCGTGCTGCTGCGCGTCGTGGTCGGCCTCGACGGCCCGGCGGCCGCGCGGGTGCTCGGCAAGCGGCCGGGCGCGGTCCGTACGTCCGCGTACCGCGGCCTCAGGCGCCTCGCCGAGCGGCTCGGCGCCCGGGGTGTGACGGATGCCAAAGCGGGTGGTGTGACGGATGAGGGCCCGCGAACGCTGGGTGATTCGAGATGAACTAGAACTCCTCTTCGGGCATGTTGGGTAAGTGAGGCACGTTGGACAAGGGTGGCGGCGGGGACGGGACACAGCGGGCCGCGAGCGGCTCGCCGGGTGCCCCCGCCCCGCAGGGCGGCGCGCCGGAAGCGTCGGCCCCGGGGCGCGCACCGGGTGCGTCGGTGGCCCCGAGGCTGCCGCGGGCACGGCAGGCGCCGGACGTGTCCGACACCTCGGGAGCGTCTTCTGCGTCGGATCCGCAGCCTGCCCGGGATGCCGCGGAGGACCCCCTGACCGGGCTGGAGACTCTCCTGGCTGCGGCCGTGCGAGCCGGCCGGGTCGACACCGACGCGGAGGCGCGTGCCATCGCCGCCTTCCGCGCGGCGCGTGACGGAGCGGTGCCCCGTCCCTCCCGCACCCGCCGCCGCGACGACTGGCGGCCGCGCGGGCGGCGCAGGCCCGGAGGCTCGCTGCGAGCGGTTTTCGGGGCGCTGCTGGGCAGCCTGACGCTGGGTGGTGTGGCGATGGCGTCGATGGGCGTGCTCGGTGCGCCGGTGGACGACGACCACAGTGAGCGCCCGCGTCCGCAGCGGACGGTCCAGCGGCCTACTGCGGGCGCGGAGTCGGCTGCCGGGCCCTCGTCCTCCGGTGGCGGCATTACTCCGCCGGAGTCCCCCTCGACGGGCAGTGACGGCCGCCGCGACAAGGCCGCCGGGCCCAAGAACAGCAAGGCTCTGTGCCGCGCCTACGTTTCCGGGAAGGGGACGGGGAAGGGGAAGGGCCGGGGACGCGGCCTCGATGCGGCGGAGTGGCGGCGTCTGGTGGACGCGGCGGGCGGCGAGGCGTCGGTCGAGGCGTACTGCGACAAGCAGTTGGCGTCCGGGAAGGACGCCAAGAAAAAGAAGACCGAGAGTGCCGCAGCCGACGACGGGACCGGGAACAACGGTAACGGCGGTAACAGCGGGAAGACGGTGCAGGAAACCGCGGCAGCCGCCAAGAAAAGCGTGGTGGCCGAAAAGAAGTCCACCGGAAAGGGCGGTGGCAGCACCAAGGCGGAGTCAGGGGAGGCGACTGCCGCAGGCGCCGGAGGCTAGAGCGGGCCGCCGGGCGCTCTGCGCACCCCGCTCGATTCCGGGCGACTTGCCTCTCGGGCGCCGCCTGTCCCCCAGAGAGCCGCCGCGGCGTGTCCCCGGCCTGTTCTTGGGTGGCCTGGCGGTTTTACGGGTACGCCGGGCGACCCGGCTCCGCTCGACTCGCCGTCAGGCGAGCCGCTGGCAACGGCCGAGGCCGCCACCCCCCACAGGAGAGGCCCCGGCCGTCGCGCGGCACGGGCCGCGCGGCGGCCCGTACTCAGTTCAGCGCCGTGCGTGCGTTTTCTGTCACACCCCGTTTCGGCACGCATTCCGCCGGGAGATAGTTGCATCTTGTACTGACATGGACGAGGCCCCGTTTCAGGCCGTAGCGTGCCTTTCGCGCCGGACTGCGAGGCAGGACCGCAAGCAACGATCGAGGAACCACGACGGCGAACGACCAGGTCCGCGAAAGCGGCGCCGGTTTAGGCGCATAAGGGGCGTAGTGCTGGGGGACGACGCGGAGCTGACCGCCGCGGTGCTTGCGGCACAGCACGGAGACGAGAGCGCTTTCCGGACTGTGTACAGAGCCGTGCATCCACGGCTCCTGGGGTACGTACGGACGCTGGTGGGGGATCCCGATGCCGAGGACGTCGCATCGGAGGCGTGGCTGCAGATAGCCCGCGATCTCGACCGGTTCAGCGGGGATGCGGACCGGTTCCGGGGCTGGGCGGCGCGCATAGCGCGCAACCGTGCCCTCGACCACATACGGATGCGGGGGCGCCGCCCGGCGATAGGCGGGGACGAGACCGAGCTCGCGGGCAAGGCGGCCGAGTCCGACACCGCCGGTGAGGCCATGGAGGCCCTCGCCACCGGCAACGCGTTCTCGCTCATCGCGCAACTCCCGCAGGACCAGGCCGAGGCCGTCGTCCTGCGGGTCGTCGTAGGGCTCGACGCCAAGAGCGCGGCCGAGACGCTGGGCAAACGTCCCGGCGCTGTCCGGACCGCCGCACACCGCGGTCTGAAGCGGCTCGCCGAGCTGCTCGGTGACGACCCGGAGAACACGGACGCACTCAGCGCCGTACCACCCCAGAGAGAGACGCACAGGCGAGCGGTGACGTCCGCAGGTGTGACGCATTCGCGTTTGCGGACGCAGAAGGACATGTGATGGCCGACGAGCGCAGTGGATTTCCGGGGGGCGAGGACGCCGGTGGTTCCGCCGCGGGCAACCCCCGGACGCCCGGAGGCCGAACGCCGGGGCATACCCCCGGCCCCACGCCTTCCTTCACGCCCGACCGCCCGGCGGGCGGTCCGTCCGACGGCACGTCCGGCACTTGGCTGGACGGCGACGCCGCGGAGCGTCTGCTGAGCGGCGAGCCCGTCGACGCGCAGGCGCGGCCCCAGGCCCACCGCCTCGCCGCGGCGCTACGCGCGCTGACGGACGAGGGCCGTTCCCCGGTCGCTGCCGAACTCCCGGGCGAATCCGCGGCGTTGGCGGCTTTCCGGCAGGCGCGTGCCGAGCGCGGTGTGCAGCACGCGGAGTACGCGCGGGACGCCGAGGGCCCGGAGCGTGTGCACCATCCGGAGAAGAAGCGGGGCCGCGCGCCCGGTCGTGCCGCGGACCTCCTCGACGGCGGTTCCGTACACCTCGGTCGCGCCGGCGCCGATCGTCGTGGCGCGCACCGCGCTGCCCCGGCCTCCGCCCGTGGCTGGGGCCGGCCTGTGCGGTTCGCACTTGCAGCGTTGCTGGCCGGCTGCATGATCGGCGGGGTCGCGATGGCGGCCGGCTCCGGGGTGCTGCCGTCGCTGTTCGGCGGTGAAGACGAGCGGGGTCCGGACGTGTCCGTCTCCTCCGTCGCCTCCCCGGAGGACCCGTCGGCGTCCCTGACGCCCGACGTCCCGGAGGCCGACGGCGGCTCCGGCACGCCCGATCCCTCCAGCTCCGCGAGCGCGTCCGGTGGTGACGCGGGCTCGCCGAAGGCCGTCGGCCGGGACGGGTCCCAGCAGCCCGGCAACGGCGAGGCCGGGCGCAGCGAGGAAGCCGCCGAGCGGTGGAAGCACACCGTTGCCCTCTGCCGCGACTACAGCGCCGGCAAGAAGCTGGACGACGAGAAGTGGACCTATCTCGAGGACGCCGCGAAGGGGAACGGCGCCGGCAGCGTCGCCCCCTTCTGTCGACGGGTCCTGAAGCAGGCCGATGCCGAGGACAACGCGAAGGGCTCGGCCGGCAGCAGTGGCGACGGCGAAGACGCTGACGGCTCCGGGAAGGGCAACAGCAACAAGAGCGACGACGAGGACGACGTGAGCGAGACGGCCGAAACCGCCCAGAGCAGCGGCTCGGACACCGTCGGCTCGGCCTCGGAGACCTCCGCGCCCACCGGCATGCCGACGGTTCTCGAGTCGGACGGTACGCAGGAGCCGACGGCCACGGCGTCGTACAGCGCGCTGCCCGCCCAGTAGTAGCAGTCGCCGAATAGCGCAGTCGCCCAGTAGCAGTCGGCCTGCCCGGCAGAAGCCGTCAGCGGCCGCCCTGCCCGGTCGCGGCCCGTTCGCCCCGGCGTGGTCGATTTCCGGCCATCTTGGCTTTCGAACCGGCCGCGGCCGGCGCCGCCGTCTCCGTGCCTCTTCCGGCATCAGGTCCCTGACCTGCGGAAACACCCGCCTTTCTGCTGCTCGAAAAATGGGTGTGACATTTCTGGGGGCTCCGGCGCTGTAAGAAATGAGCCGACTGGTCATCGGCCAGGCGCGAGCCAGGGTTCCCCCCGTACCCACGGCTCGGCGCTATTGGCGCGGGTGGGACACGTTCCCCCGGTCCCACCCGCGCCCCTTCTCACCAGTAGATGACCACCCGGTCGCCCGTCCGCACCTGCGCGAACAGGTTCGCGATCTTCGCCTCGTCCCGTACGTTCACGCAGCCGTGCGAGGCACCGCTGTAGCCGCGGGCCGCGAAGTCGGCGGAGTAGTGGACGGCCTGGCCGCCGCTGAAGAACATCGCGTACGGCATGGCGGTGTGGTAGATCGTCGAGACGTGGTGCCGGGACTTCCAGTACACGGTGAAGGTGCCCTCGCGGGTCGGCGTGTACTGCGAGCCGAACCGCACGTCCATCGACGACAGCACCTTCCCGTCCACCATCCACGACAGCGTCCGGCTCTTCTTGCTGATGCACAGCACCCGGCCCGTCATGCAGCGCGGATCGGGCTTCGCGACCGGCAGCGTCGTGGGCGGGTAGAGCTCGTCGCGGGTGGGGGTGTCCGTCAGGCTCCGCAGCTTCCGCCAGGTCTCGGTGTCCGTCTTTCCCGTACGCGGCAGGCCGTGCGCGCCCTGGAAGGCGGAGACGGCGGCGGCCGTGACCGAGCCGTAGTAGCCGGTGGGCGAGCGGTCGAAGTGCTTCAGCGCGTGCAGCCTCGCCTGCAGTTCGCGGACCTTCCCGCCCGTGTCGCCCCGAGCCATGAGGATCTCGGGCTTCTCGGGTGTGGCGGACGCGGTGGGCGAACCGCTCGGCTTGGCGTCACCGGTCTCCGCGGACGGCTTGTCCGGGCCCGCGGACGTCGGAGAGGTGCGCACCGGCGGCGCCTTCTCGTCCGAGCCGGCGGCCTGCGCGGTGCAGCCGGCCACCGAGCCCATCAGGGCGAGCGCGGCGGCCGCAGCCAGTGACGCGCGTACGACGGGTGTATGTGTGACGGACGCGCGCATCGGATCCCCCCGTGGATTCCACCGTTCCCGTACGTTGCGTATGCCCCTTCAGATGCTTCCCGGGCGCGCCCGGTTGCGAACGCGGAGGCATGGTTGTGGCAGAGCCGGAGAGAGAGCGTGTGAGAGGCCGTGTCGGAGAGCGTGCGAGCCGGCCGCCCCGAGGGCTGTCGGGAGGCGTGTGACGAGACCGTCAGGGAGTCTGTGAGCAAGGTCCCAGCGTGCGCCTCTCCACTGGCCGCACGCCCCCCACTACAGTCCGTGGCGAGGTCGGTCCTTAACCAGTGAGTAACTCAGCGGGAGGCACAACCATGGCGCGGGAGTCGGAGTCGGGACTGCCCATCGAGCCGGTGTACGGTCCGGACGCCCTCGGGGGCTGGGATGCCGCCGAGAAGCTGGGTGAGCCGGGCTCGTATCCGTTCACGCGCGGTGTGTACCCGTCGATGTACACCGGGCGCCCCTGGACCATGCGCCAGTACGCGGGCTTCGGCACCGCCGTGGAGTCCAACGCCCGCTACAAGCAGCTGATCGCCAACGGCACGATGGGCCTGTCGGTCGCCTTCGACCTGCCTACCCAGATGGGCCACGACTCGGACGCGCCGATCGCGCACGGCGAGGTCGGCAAGGTGGGCGTCGCGATCGACTCGGTCGACGACATGCGGGTGCTGTTCGGCGGTATCCCGCTGGACAAGGTGTCGACGTCGATGACGATCAACGCCCCGGCGGCGCTGCTCCTCCTCATGTACCAGTTGGTCGGCGAGGAGCAGGGCGTCCCGGCGGACAAGCTCACGGGCACGATCCAGAACGACGTGCTGAAGGAGTACATCGCCCGCGGGACGTACATCTTCCCGCCCAAGCCCTCGCTGCGGCTGATCGCGGACATCTTCAAGTACTGCAAGACCGAGATCCCGAAGTGGAACACCATCTCGATCTCCGGCTACCACATGGCCGAGGCCGGCGCCTCGCCCGCGCAGGAGATCGCGTTCACGCTCGCGGACGGCATCGAGTACGTGCGCACGGCCGTCGCGGCCGGCATGGACGTGGACGACTTCGCGCCGCGTCTGTCCTTCTTCTTCGTCGCCCGTACGACGATCCTCGAGGAGGTCGCGAAGTTCCGCGCCGCCCGCCGTATCTGGGCGAAGGTGATGCGGGACGAGTTCGGCGCGAAGAACCCGAAGTCGCTGATGCTGCGCTTCCACACGCAGACGGCCGGTGTGCAGCTGACGGCCCAGCAGCCCGAGGTGAACCTGGTCCGCGTGGCAGTCCAGGGCCTGGCCGCGGTCCTCGGCGGCACCCAGTCCCTGCACACCAACTCCTTCGACGAGGCCATCGCGCTGCCGACGGACAAGTCCGCGCGGCTTGCTCTTCGTACGCAGCAGGTCCTGGCCTACGAGACGGACGTGACCGCGACCGTCGACCCCTTCGCGGGCTCCTACGTCATAGAGAAGATGACCGACGAGGTGGAGGCCGCCGCCCTGGAGCTGATGGGCAAGGTCGAGGACCTGGGCGGCGCGGTCAACGCCATCGAGCACGGCTTCCAGAAGAACGAGATCGAGCGCTCCGCCTACCGCATCGCCCAGGAGACCGACTCCGGCGAGCGCGTCGTGGTCGGCGTCAACCGCTTCCAGCTCGACGAGGAGGAGCCGTACGAGCCGCTCCGCGTCGACCCGGCGATCGAGGCCCAGCAGGCCGAGCGCCTGGCGAAGCTGCGCGCCGAGCGCGACCAGGCGGCCGTGGACACGGCCCTCGCGGAGCTGAAGAAGGCGGCCGAGGGCACGGACAACGTCCTGTACCCGATGAAGGACGCCCTGCGGGCCCGCGCGACGGTGGGCGAGGTGTGCAACGCGCTGCGGGAGGTTTGGGGGACGTATGTGCCGTCGGATGCGTTCTGACCTGGGAGGTTCCTTCGTATGAGTGATCGGGGGCGGAACTCGTCCGGCTCCGGTTACTCTCGTGAAGAGTGAGCTCCGAAATGGAGGATGCCGTGGCTGTACTGCAACACGAGCTGACGTTGGGCGAAGCCGCCGACCTGCTCTCCCGTGCACTGCCTGGGCACCGCGTGGAGATTCTCCAGGGGAGGCTCACTGTGACACCGCCGGCGGACGGCTCGCATGCGCTGTCGTTGTCTTGGCTGGTCGTGGAATTCCACACGGCTGGAGCCCGAAAGGCTGGGCTCAGGTATGTCCAGGGCGTCGGGCTTTGGCTGCCCACGTTGCCCGAGGACTTCGCGATCCCTGACTTCTCCCTCGTCGAAGCGGACTTCCGCGACGCCCATGTCACGAAGAACTACTACGCCCCGAATGTCTTCCGCATGGTCGTCGAAGTAACGTCGTCGAACTGGTCCGACGATCTCGGCCCCAAGGTCGAGTGCTATGCCCAGGCCGGAATCCCTGTGTACATCGTGGCCGACCGCAAGCACGACGAGGTTCTGCTCTTTCGGGATCCCGTCGACGGGAAGTACCCCAAGCCCGAGACCTACAAGCGAGGCCAGAGCGTCCCGGTGCCAGAGTCCGTGGGCGTCACCCTCGAACTGCCCGTGGACACCCTCCTCGACGGCGACGGCTGACGTCCCGTCGTCCCACCCCCCGATACCCGAAGGCGGAGTGCCGTACCCGCGTGCGACACTCCGCCTCATGCTTGGCGTCACCAACCTTCCGACCTATCTCGCGGGGCTTGTCCTCATCGTCCTCCTTCCGGGGCCGAACTCCCTCTACGTCCTGTCGGTCGCCGCGCGGCGCGGCATCCGGGCCGGGTACACGGCGGCCTGCGGTGTGTTCCTCGGGGACGCGGTGCTGATGACCCTCTCGGCGGCCGGTGTCGCCTCGCTGCTGCAGGGCAACGCCCTGCTGTTCGGGATCGTGAAGTACGCGGGCGCCGGTTATCTGAGCTGGCTCGCGATCGGGATGCTGCGGGCCGCGTGGGGGATGTGGCGTACGCGGAGGGAGAGGACCCTCGCCGACGAGGCACCGGCTGCGGCCGCCGCCTATGAGCGGCCCTTCCGCCGGGCCGTCGTGGTCAGCCTGCTCAACCCCAAGGCGATCCTGTTCTTCGTCGCCTTCTTCGTGCAGTTCGTGGACCCGGCCTACGCCTACCCGGCCCTCTCCTTCGTCGTCCTCGGTGCCTTCGCGCAGGTGGCGAGCTTCCTCTACCTCAGCGTGCTGATCTTCAGCGGCACGCGGCTCGCCGACGCCTTCCGCCGCCGCAAGCGGCTGTCGGCCGGGGCGACGTCGGCTGCGGGCGCGCTGTTCCTGGGGTTCGCGGTGAAGCTGTCGCTGGCCAGCACGTAAAGGCTGGCTCAAAACTTCCTGTTTAAAAGGGAATTGATGCTCTTCAGGCACTCAATGCCCTGTATAGCCGCGATGTCCCCACGCTTGACATGCCCACGCGCATCTTCTGTAGAACTCGCTGCCGTCGACCGCCTTCGGGCGGCCGCCGCACCCTGTCCGCTCCCGAAAGGATCCGGGGCAAGCAGCGATGTACGGATTCGGACCACGCGCACGACGCGTTCTGGCGATGACCGGCATGGTGTCGGTCCTTGCCGCGGGTCTCCCGCAACCGGCCTTCGCGGCGCCCGCCGACGGCCGGGCGTTACTCGGCGGCCTCAAGGACTGGCTGGGCATCGACGACGAGCAGGAGCCGGCGAAGCCGCCGAAGCTCTCCGACGCCGGAGTGCCCAGCAACGAGCAGCTGCCCCGGGGCAGCGTCAGACCCGAGCCGAAACGGGTCAAGGAGCTCAAGGACAGACGCACCCCCAGCGCCCGCTACTGGCAGCTGTCGGACGGCAGGATCCAGTCGGAAGTCTCCTCCGTGCCCACGCACTACGAGGCGGGCAAGGACTGGAAGCCCATCGACACGGCCGTGCGCGGCACGGAACGCGACGGCTACCGGTACGCCAACGCCACCAACCTCGCCAAGACCTACTTCGGCGAACGGCCCGGCGAACTCGTCCGGTTCGAGCTGGACAAGGGCCACTGGGTCGTCATCGGCCTCAAGGGCGCCGGGGCCGGGAAGCTCAGCCCCAAGGCCGACGGCGACACCGTCACGTACGAGAACGCCCTCGGTGACGGCGCCGACCTGACGTACACGGTCGGGAACGGCACCGTGAAGGAGGGCATCGTCCTCGACGGGCCCCCGAAGGGCGCCCCCTCCTACGAGTTCACGCTCACCACCAAGGGCCTGAACGCCCAGCGCCTGGCGAGCGGCGCCATCGCCCTCTACACCGACGCCTCCGGCCCGAACCGGCCGGATCTCGTCATCCCCGCGCCGTTCATGACGGACGCGAAGAAGAAGGCCGACTCGCCGTACGGCACCGTCGGCACCGACGCGGTGCGGCAGACGCTCAAGGCGTCCGGCCGCGACGGGCGCTACGAGCTCACCCTCCGCCCCGACGCGAAGTGGCTCGCCTCGGACAAGCGCAGCTACCCGGTCGTCATCGACCCGACCATCTCGATCTCGCCGACGGTCAGCCAGTCGCAGGACGTGATGATCTCCTCGGACGGGCCGTCCGACAACTACGACGGCCTGTGGCGGCTCTCCGTCGGCAACACCACCGCCGGCAGCTCCCGCGCCCTGCTGAAGTTCCCCCTCGGCAGCGTGCCCGCCGGGACCAAGCTGGACTCCGCCGACCTGCGCCTCTACTACGACCAGACCCACACCGCGGGCGACACCGAGGTGCTCCTCGAGGCGCACCGCGCAACCCAGGCCTGGGACGAGACCACCGCCACCTGGAACAACGCGAGCGGCATCACGGGCGAGCTGTCCGGCACCTCCGTCCAGGTCGACGACGGCGACTCGGGCACCACAGCCGCCAAGGGCGCCTGGCCGGCCTCGACCAACACGGCGTACACGCAGTACGCGGTCAACCAGGACTACCTGTACAACAAGGACGCCACCGCCGGGGACACCTACACCTGGCAGCCGAACCTCCCCGAGGACGGCGACTACCGGGTCGACGTGCACTACGTCCCCGCGTCCGACCGGGCCACCAACGCCCCGTACACGGTGACGTACAACGGCGGCACCAAGGCGTACACGGTCAACCAGAGCAACGGCACGGGCGGTCAGTGGAAGACGCTCGGCACGCACCCGTTCAAGGCGGGCACCGCGGGCAAGGTCGTCCTCGGTGACGGCCCCGCCTCGACCTCGACGGCCGTCCTCGCCGACGCCGTCCGCCTGACCAAGGGCGGAGTCGCCGTCAAGGAAGCCAACAAGAGCAACACCTGGAACTCCTTCAGCGTCACCAAGACCGTCCAGTCCTGGATCGACGGCGCCAACGCGAACTACGGCTTCGTCGTCAAGGCAGCCGACGAGAGCAGCACCGCGCCCAAGGGCGGCCCGCGCTACGAGGCAGCCGAGTACGCGTACAAGGGCGAGGTCGCCAACTACCCGCGGCTCGTGCTCACCTGGGGCCGCCCCGGTGTCACCCTGGACGCCCCCGAGGTGATCCACGCCACCGGCGCGGAGCTCGACTGGTCCGCATACAGCGACCCGTCGGCGAACCTCGGCGACGACATCGTCGAGTACCAGGTGCACCGCAGCATCTACCAGACGTTCACGCCGTCCCCGCAGACCCTGGTCGCCCCCGTGGCCAAGGACAGGACGAACTTCACGGACACCACGGCGACACCGACACCGGCCGACTCCGCGGACGCGTTCGGGAACGTCTTCTACTACATGGTCGCGGTCAAGACCCGCGACGGAACGGTCATCCCGGCCCCGACACAGATCGTCAAGCTCCCCAAGGCGGGACGCACGACGCTGGTGCTCCAGTCCGGGCAGACCGACACCACCCTGTCCTCCGCCCAGCCCACCACCGGCCACGACACGATCTCCGACTCCGGCCTGAACCAGAACTGGCTGTCGGTCGGCAACAACTCGTCCACGTACGGCAAGACGCGTGCGCTGCTGAAGTTCCCCGGTGTGAGCGCGATCCCGGCGAGCTCCCGGGTGCTGGATGCCCAGCTGGACCTGTGGGGCTTCACGACCACCACGGGCAGCGCGGGAGCGGTCTACGAGGCCCACGGCCTGACCAGGGACTTCGACGAGACCGCCGCGTCCTGGAACAACGCCACGAGCAGCACCGCGTGGACGACGGCCGGCGGCGACATGAACGCCGCGGTCGCCGACACGGTCGGCACCGTCACCAACGACCCCGCGCGCCAGTCCTGGTACCTCACCTCGCTCGCCCAGTCCTGGGTCAGTGACCCTGCGAACAACAAGGGCGTGGCGATCAGGCTGCAGGACGAGTCGGCCACCGGTCCGCAGGAGCGCACGGTCTTCCTCTCCTCGGAGGCCGAGGAGCCCCAGCTGCGCCCGCAGCTGGTCGTGACCTACATCGACAAGAGCACCGACTCGACGTACTACGCGCCCGACACCCCGGCGCGGATGATCCCCGGCGACCAGTACTCGGTCGACGTCACCCTCACCAACACCACCACCTCGGTGTGGAAGGCCGCCGACCAGGTGCTGTCGTACACCTGGTCGCTGCCGGACGGCACGGACGCCACCACCGGGGGCAACCAGCTCGAGACGGCGCTGCCCAAGGACGTCTACCCCGGTGACACGGTCACCGTGAAGGCGCAGCTCAAGACGCCCATCAACAGCGACTCGGGCAACAAGCGCCTCGACTACGTCCTCAAGTGGGACCTGCGGAACAAGACCGCGGGCACCTGGCTGTCGGCCACCGAGAACATTCCCGCGCTCGCGCAGAACGTCCGGGTCGAGGACCCGACCTCCGACCAGCTCGGCCTGGAGAAGTTCTACTCGTACGCGGGCAAGAACACGGGCGCCGGCTCGTCGCTGATGACGAACCTGTACGCGGGCAACACGGTCTGGCAGTACAACGCCTTCAACAACCCCGGCAGGGGCTTGTCCACCTTCGTCCGCTTCGCGTACAACTCGCAGGACACCTCGGACACGGTGCTCGGCCCCGGCTGGTCGGCGCAGGCCTCCTCCCCGGTGCGGCTCGGCGCGGCCCTGGACTTCCACCCGAACCCGAACCCGACCGAGGTGACGCTGCCCGACGGCGACGGCACCGCGCACATCTTCCGCAAGCAGGACGACGGGACCTGGAAGGCCCCGGCAGGCGTGCACTACCTGCTGCAGCAGGGCTCCGGCGTGGACTGCACCCCGGACAAGGACGGCGACCCGAAGGCCTGGTCGCTGACCCGCCCGGACCGCACCCAGTTCTTCTTCGACTGCGACGGCTACCTCACGTCGATCGTCGACAAGAACGGCAACACGCAGACGTACACGTACGAGGAGCGCAAGTCCAACAACAAGCCGGTCAAGTTCCTGCGGTACATCACCGACCCGACCGGCCGGCAGACCCTGACGGTCGACTACTACGCCAAGGGCGACGCCTACTCGTACATCAACGACGCCGGTACGAAGGTCACCGGCAACAACCTCACCAACCAGAAGATCATCGACCACGTCAAGTCGATGACCGACATCTCGGGCCGCAGACTCGAGTTCGTCTACAGCGACAAGGGCCTGCTGGGCGAGCTGACGGACGGCGTGGGATCGTCCCAGCCGAAGGTCTTCAAGTTCGTCTACGACGCGACCCAGGGCAACAAGAACGTCAAGCTGGTCAAGGTCACCGATCCGCGCGGGAACTCGACCTCGCTGGACTACTACTACCCGAGCGAGGGTGACGACCCGAAGTTCCACTGGAACACCCAGACGATCACCGACCGGCTGGGCGGCACCACGGGGTACGTCTACACAGACCCGGACGGCACCGCGGGCTCGTTCATCGAGACCGAGGTGACGGATGCGGAGAGCCACACCGCCACGCACCTCATGGACGGCTACGGACGGCCCACCCAGATCACCAACGCCAAGTCGGAGACCACCAAGCTCGGCTGGGACGCCGACAACAACGTCGTCAGGCTGGAGGAGGCCAACGGCGCCGTCTCCACCTGGGTCTACGACCAGAAGACCGGTTATCTGCTGGAGACGAAGGGGGCCGAGGCCAACAAGAACGGCACTGCGGCCGGCAAGCTCGTGTACGCCACGGGGCTGAACGGCTACATCGCCGACATCTTCCAGAAGAAGTCCCCCGAGGGCCGCACGTGGCAGTTCGGCTATGACGCCCGCGGCAACCTCACGTCGGTCACGGACCCCAAGGGTGTCGCTTCGGCCACGGCGGACGACTACACGACCTTCTACGAGTACGACACCCACGGTCAGCTGAACAAGGCGACGGACGCCAACGGCAATCCGACCAGCAACAGCGGCTTCGGACCGACCGGCTACCCCGCCACGATCACCGACGCGCTGGGCGCCGAGTCCTCGTTCACCTACGACGAACGCGGCAACGTCACCAAGATCGTCAACGCCGAGGACGCCGAGGTCACCCAGACCTACGACGTGTACGGCCGCCCGCTGATCAAGAAGGAGCCGAAGGACCAGGCCGGCGGCGTCTTCATCACGACACCTGCACCGGTCTACGACGCCAACGACAACATCGTCCAGGTGTCGCAGCCGAACGGCACGGTCTCCACCTCGGTGTACGACAAGGCCGACCAGGTCACCGAGACCGTCCTGCCCAAGGACGAGGCGACCGATCCGGTCCGGAAGACCACGACCACGTACGACAAGGTCGGCAACGTCCTGACCACCACCGAACCCAAGGGCAATCTGACGCCGGAGGCCGGCGACTTCACCACGACCGTCCGCTACGACGCGGTCTACCAGCCGATCGAGACGGTCAACGCAGCTGGCGACAAGGTGACCACGACGTACGACGACGTCGGCAATGTCACCAAGGTCGTCGACGCCCGCAAGAACGCGACCGCGGACCCCGACGACTACGCCGCGAAGTACACGTACGACCTGAACCACAGGATCGTCACGTCGGCGGACGCCGCCGGTAACACGACCTCGTCGAAGTTCGACCTCGACGGGCTGAGCGTGTCGATGACCGACCCCGAGGGCAACGAGTCGCTGGCGAAGTACGACGAGCGCGGCGCTCTCGTCGAGTCCAAGGTCGTGCGCGACAAGGACGGCTCCGGTAACCCGCTGTACCGCACGGTCCGTTACGAGTACGACGAGGTGGGCAATCCCACCAGGACCATCACCGCGCGCGGTGTGGCCACCACGGACGACTCCGACGACTTCACCTCGGAGACCCGCTACGACGCGCTCAACCGGGTGAAGGAGGAGATCTCCCCTTACGACAGGGACGATCCGAAGTACGGCACGCCGGACCGCACCTTCTATTCCTACGACTCCGTCGGAAAGCTCTCCGAGGTTTCGGCTCCGCCCTCCGACGGCCAGACCACCCGCAACGTCACCAAGTACAGCTACTACGACAACGGATGGACGAAGACCGCCGAGGACCCGTGGGACATCGTGACGTCCTACGACTACAACGAGCTCGGTCAGCAGACGAAGAGCACCCTGACCTCGGCGGGAGGCTCCCAGAGCCGGACCATCACCACCGACTACTACCTGTCCGGCAACAAGAAGTCGCGCAGCGAGGACGGCGTTCCGGTCGGCCTGGCCGCGGTGGTCGTGGACAGCTCCGACTTCAACAACACAGCTCTCCAGGGCAACTGGACGCGTTCCCAGGCCGAGAAGCAGTACGGCTACGACACGTACTCGCATCCGTCGGGCACTGGCGCCGACAAGTTCGTATGGCAGCTCAACATCCCGCAGAACGGTACCTACGAGGTCTTCGTGCGGTACCCGAACACGACGGGCGCGGCCACCGACGCCAAGTTCACGGTCGACCATGACGGCGGCAGCGTCACCAAGACGGTCGACCAGACCAAGAACACGGGCTCCTGGGTCTCGCTCGGCAGCTACGCCTTCGTCGAGGACGGCCCGCAGAAGGTCACCCTCACGGATGCGGCGAACGGGACCGTGCTGGCCGACGCCGTGAAGCTGGTCCGGAACAACACGGGTGACACCGACAACGAGAAGAAGGACTTCAGCTACCGGTACGACGCCAACGGCAACATGGTCGAGGTCGGCGACCATTCGCCGAGCCCGAAGATCGACACCTACCGGCTCGCCTACGACGGGCTGAACCGGATCGCCAAGGTGGAGGAAGTCGCCGCGGGCTCGGTCAAGAACACCACCGCCCTCACCTACGACGAGAACGGCAATCCGCTCACCTCGACCCACGACCTGACCTGGTCGAAGTTCGAGTACGACATCCGGGACCAGGTCGTCAAGGTCACCAACGCCGACTCGCCGACCGCGGGAAACCAGCAGATATCCAGCTTCAGTTACACCGCCCGCGGTCAGCTGCTGAAGCAGACCAAGCCCAACGGCAACACCGTCGACCTCACGTACTACCCCGACGGCTCCATCAAGAAGCAGGTGGAGAAGAAGGCCGACGGGACGACCGTCGCCCAGCACGACCTCGAGTACACGCTCAACGGCCATCGCGCCAAGGACGTGCTGAAGCTGATGAACGCCGACAACACGTCGGACTACATCGACAACACGTACACCTACGAGTACGACCCGCAGGACCGGATCACCGAGGTCGCCAAGACCGGTGACTCCTCGTCCACGGAGGCCTACAGCTACGACGGCAACGGAAACGTCGTCGAGCAGTCGGTCGGCGACGTCCAGACGACCCACCGCTACGACCGCAACCGCTTGCTGTCCTCGGCCTCTGGCGGTGTCACCAACACCTACAACTACGACCCGCTGGGACGTCTGGACACCGTCTCGGCCGGCGGCCAGACCATCGAGAAGTACTACTACGACGGCTTCGACCGCACGGCGAAACACCGGGCCGGTTTCGGAGCCGCGGCGCGGACCACGACCTACACCTACGACCCCTTCGACCGCACCGTCACCCAGCAGACCGACGGGACGGAGGGCAAGACGACCGCGTTCACGTACCTGGGCATCGACTCGACGGTGCTGCGGGAGACGGTCGACGGCAAGGCCGACAAGTCCTACCAGTACGCGCCGTGGAACCAGCAGCTGACCCAGATCAAGCACAAGGACGACGGCACCAAGGAGCTGTCGCAGTACACCTACCACCCGCGTGGCGACGTCGAGGCCATCACGAAGGAGGACGGCAACACCCGTGCCACGTACGGGTACACCGCCTACGGCTCCGACGACAAGCAGCAGTTCTCCGGGGCGGACAAGCCCGATGAAGCCAACCCGGAGAAGGAGACGTACAACGCCTTCCGGTTCAACGCGGCCCGGTGGGACAAGGCAAGCGGAACCTACGACATGGGCTTCCGGAACTACGATCCGGGGCTGAACAGGTTCCTCACCCGGGACATGTACGGTGGCGCGCTCGGCGACATGGCGCTGGCCACGGACCCGTTCACCGGCAACCGCTACTCGTTCGCGGGCGGCAACCCGATCACGTTCGTGGAGCTGGACGGTCACCTCTTCGGAATGTCGTGGTCCGACATCGGTCACGCGGCACTCGACGTGGTCGGCCTGGTCCCGGTCGTCGGTGAGGTCGCCGACGTGGCCAACGGCCTGTGGTACCTGGCCGAGGGCAACTACGTCGACGCCGCCCTCTCCCTGACCTCGGCGATTCCGCTCGCGGGGTACGGTGCGAGCGCCGTCAAGGCGGGCCGGTACGTCGACAAGGGCATCGACGCGCTCGACGCGGCCAACGACGTCCGCAAGGCCGAGAACAAGGTCGACGACGTGGTGGATGCCGCGACGCCGCCCAGGCCGAAGGACACGACTCCGGGCGGTCCGGCGCCCAAGGACCAGCCGGCCGCACCGAGTTGCAAGGTCAACAGTTTCGTACCGGGCACGCAGGTCGTGATGGCCGACGGCAGCACCAAGGCCATCGACGCCCTGGTCGTCGGCGACGAGGTCAAGGCCACCGATGTGGAAGGTGACGACACCCGTACGCGCGTCGTCACCGACACCCGCTCGCACGAGGGCGACAAGAAGCTCGTCACCCTCACCGTGAAGTCCGAGGGGAAGACCGGCAAGATCACCTCCACGGAGGGGCACGCCTACTGGCTGCCCGACGCGGGACGGTGGGTCGAGGCCGGTGACCTCGAGCCCGGAATGTGGCTGCGCACCTCGGCAGGCACCTGGGTCCAGATCACGGCGGTGGAGCAGAGCAGCCGCCATGCCCGGGTGCACAACCTCACGGTCAGCGGCGTTCACGACTACTACGTGCTCGCCGGCGGCATCGAACTCCTCGTCCACAACGGCTGCGGCCCGGGCGGACAGGACCGGGCGCCGGCCGGTCACCAGTACCAGGGCGGTGTCTACAAGAACCTCAAGGACCCCGCCACCGGCAACAACGTCCCCGGGACCGAGATCAACCACATCCCGCCGGACTCGGTGACCGATTTCGCCTACGGCGACGGACCGGCGATCCAGATGGACTATCTGGACCACCGCGCCGTGTACTCCACCGGTCGCTACCGTGCGTCGCAGGCCTGGCGCATGTGGCAGAAGGAGCTCATCGACGGAGGACGCATCGACGAGGCGGTGCAGATGGACATCGACGACATCCGCCGTAGATTCGGCACCAAGTACGACGACGCCATTCAGCAGATGGTGAACGGGCTGGCCAACAACCCGGCCTACCAGGCGCTGAGGACCGTACCGAGCCAGATCGGCTGACGGGCGCGGAAGGTCCATGACGGGGCTCGTGGTGGGCCAGGGTGTACCGACCCTGGCCCACCACGGCCATGCGAGGAATGAGGAACATGATTCTTGAGCTGACGCCCCCGTCCGGGGTGGGCCCCGTCCGGGTCGGGATGACCATCGACGAGGCCGAGGCCGCCCTGCGAACGATCGAGGGGTATCGCGAGCCCGAGCCGACGGGCGTGCCGACGCGAGGGACCGCTGACTACGACAGCGGGATGTCCATCGGGGTGGAGACCAGTGGCGGTCTCGTCGAGGCGGTCCAGGTGTACCGCCCCTACGGCGACGTCGAGGTCAGCTACCAGGGCATCGACCTGCTGCGCACCCCGGCCCGGCAGGTGATCGAGCGGCTGGGGGTCCTGACGGAGCTGGAGGAGGACGAGGGAGGCCGCAGCTACACGGCTCCGGAGTTGCTCCTCGCCCTGTGGCGTCCATTCGTCGAGGACGAGAACCCGGAGGAGGAGCAGGGCCACTACTTCCAGTCCGTGCTGGTCGCGCGGCCCGGCTACTACGACTGACGAGCGGCGGTGGCCCAGCGGCCCGGTCACTCGCCGTGTCAGTGCCCGTCGGGGAGCGCGGACCGGCTGCAACATGCCACAGTTCGACTGACCCGTTCGGACCCCTGTCGAGGACATCATGACCGTGAGAGACGAAGTCCGGGACTTCTGCCGGCTCGGGCGGCTCCCCCCGGAGGACGACGATTCGGTGGACGCCGACGACAAGCTCGACGAGAGGCAACGGTCGCTCCACGCCATTGCCGCGCCCGTCACCGACGAGGAGGCCCGGCTCCTGGTGAGGTGCTTCGGCGACGACAACTGCCGCGTCGATGACGTCCGTGAGGCCGCAAAGGAGACAGCCGACCGATGAGCAGCGACTACCTGCGGGTCATCCCGACGGAGCCGTCGTGGGTGCCGGACGAGGCCCACGCTTCGGCCGCCCTCGCGGTGGTGAGGGCGGCGGTGCCGGCCGGGTGGGACTACTCCGTCCGTACGCACGACGAGGTGGTCTTCGTCGACCAGGGCGGGAACTTCGAATCCGTCAGCTGCCCGTACTGCTCCAGCGCCCTCGACGACTGGTGGCAGGAGCGGATGGGGGAGGCGGCCGAGACCTCCTTCTCCCAACTGACGGTGACCACGCCGTGCTGCGGCCGGGAGGTGTCCCTCAACGACCTGGACTACCGGATGCCGGCCGGGTTCGCCCGGTTCGAGATCGAGGTCGAGGGACCCGAGCGCGACCTGCTGGAGCCATCGGAGGAGAAGGCGGTCGCCGAGGCACTACGGGCATGAGGTGCGGCAGGTGCTCGCGCACTACTGAGGCATCCGGGCGTGAGCGGACGGCCGGCCGTGGCTTCCCGGCCGGCCGTTCCGTGTCCCGGGAGACGGCCCCGCCTCGAACGCGGCCCGCCAGTTCCGACTGGCGGGCCGCTCCGCGTCAGGTCGGTCCTCGCCGGTCGGCTGCAGGGCAGAGCCGGGTGCACCGCGGGTCCCCGTGGGGAGCACCCGGTCCTGGCGGTCGGGGCTCAGCGCAGCCGGGCCGCGAGCCGCGACCGCAGCAGCGGCGTCATCCACCCCTCCACATACCGGTTCAGCACCCACGCCAGCACCAGCATCCCCGCGAGCGTCAGCCCCAGCGTCGCGTACGACGGCAGTCCCAGGCCCCGGTGCAGCGCGCCCACCACCACCCAGCCCAGGTGTTCGTGCACCAGGTAGAAGGGGTACGTCAGGGCGCCCGCGACCGTCAGCCAGCGCCAGTTCGCCCAGCTCAGGGCGGACAGCGCGATCGCGGCCACGGCCGCGAAGCCGAGCGTGACGACCAGGATGATGCCGAGGGACGAGCGGTACGAGAAGAAGTGCGGGTCCGGGGCGTGCCACAGCCGGGACACCGCGTAGTGCTGGCCGATCAGCCAGCTGACGGCGACGACGCCCCAGGCCATGACGTCCCGGCGGTCGCGGTGCACGAGGTACAGGCCGATGCCGCCGACGAAGAACGGCGCGTACTCGGGCATGAGCACGATGTCCAGCAACGGATCCTGTGCCGCCTGCGTGACGGCCGCGGCCATCGTCCACACCCCGCAGAACAGCAGGACGCGCCCGCGCGTGGCCCCCGGCAGCACGATGCACAGCGCGAACAGGGCGTAGAAGCGGATCTCCGCCCACAGCGTCCAGCACACGCCGAGGACCCGGTCCACGCCCAAGGGCTGCTGCAGCATCGTCAGGTTCACCAGTGCGTCGCTGGGCGACACCGCCTCGTAAGCGACCGCGGGCAGCGCGAAGACCGCCGCGATGAGGATGACCGCCGCCCAGTACGAGGGCAGCAGCCGCGAGGCGCGGGAGGCGAAGAAGGAACGCAGGGGGCGTCCCCAGCCGCTCATGCAGATCACGAAGCCGCTGATGACGAAGAAGATCTGCACACCCAGGCAGCCGTAGGCGAACCACGTGTGGGCCGTGGGGAACACGGTCTTGGTGGAGGCTCCCCAGGCCTGGGAGATCTCACCGTCCCGGCCGCCGTAGTGGTAGGCCGCGACCATCAGCGCGGCGACGAGCCGGAGCCCGTCGAGGGCGCGCAGCCTCGGGGCACTGTGCCGCGCGGGGGACGTGCCCCGGTCCCGGATCCGGTCCGGGTCCCGGTCCCGGGACGAGCCCGGGACCGGGGAAGGACGGGTCGAGCTCGCTCCCGGTGAATGCTTCGGGAGCGCCGTGCCCGGGGCCGTCATCCGAGAGCGGCCCGCTTGAACGACCGTGCGCGGCGCGCGACTCTTCGGACCGTCGCGTTGCGCGGAATGAACGCCAGCTGCGAGGGGACCGCGCCGGGCAGCGCCAGCGAGGTGAGGCGGCGGCGCTTGAAGTACCGCCAGGTACGGGAGGTGAGGTGCCGGGAGAGGTAGGCCTCCGCCGCCGGCCGCAGACCGGGGTAGATCTTCGACTGCATCGCGTAGCCGACCGCCTTGACGAGGCCGGTCAGCTCCACCGCCTCGGCGTCCAGCCGCTGGGCCTCCACGGCCGCGCGGTCGCCCAGCTCGGGCACCAGCGCGTCGACGATCGTGACGGGGACGCGGTTGCTGTTCTGGTACGGCGTCAGCCGCTCGAGCAGCAGATCAGTGCCGGTGTGCGCGACCGGCAGGCCGTAGAACGCGGATGCGGTGAGCAGCGCGGTGGAGAAGCAGCCGATGACGAGCGCGGGCTGCATCCGCTGGTAGAGCACCTCCGCGAGCACGGGCGAGTCGAGCACCGTGAGCTCGATGCCGAGCTTCTCCGCCTCCCGCTCCAGGGTGCGCGACCAGCGTGCCGGGGCGGTGGGGTGAGGCTTGAACACGATGCGCCGGTGGCCGAGTTCGACGGCGCCGCGCACCATGCGGACGTGCAGGTTCTCCTCCTCCTCGGCGGTGAGGATGTCGAGCGCCGAGAGGTACTGGCCGAGCAGCAGCGCGGGTTCCTGCACGACGGGCAGGGAGGCCGCCGACTCCTCGGCGTCGTCGCCCAGTCGGGCCAGTACCTTCACGAACACATCGCTCGGCACGATCTCCGGCAGCACGTCGAACTCGGTGAGCAGCAGCGGCTTCAGGCCCGGCACGAGGTCCAGGTGCAGCAGCCGCCGGATGCGCGTGCCGACCAGCGGGTCGATCTTGTTGCGGGTGGGGCCGTAGCTCATCAGCCCGTCCGCGTAGACGTCGACGGGCGCGCCGGTGAAGATCTGGCACAGCGCCAGCGCCGGGTTGACCTGGATCGACTCCACGGCGAGCTCGACGGCGTCGTCACCCAGCTCCCACAGCAGCCGCAGATACCGCTCCCAGAGCAGCAGATCGTCGGCGCGCGGCGCCCAACCCCCCGGATGGAAGGGGGAGATGGCCTCGTTCCACAGCAGCACGTCGTCGAAGCGGTCGCGCAGGCACGCGAACCCGGGCATCTCGCTGACGGGCGGCGTCGTCTCGGGAGTCGACGCGTTGTTGGAGACCAGCAGGATGCGCCGGTCGGCGGGACCGAAGCAGTCCGCGTCGAGCGCGGCGGCGAGCGTGGCGGCACCGTAGAGCGTCGACGCCATGAAGATCTGGGTGGTACGGCGCCGACCGGCCGCGCCCTGCCCGGAGCTGGGGAAGCCGGCGGAGCTCACGCGGCCACCTCCCCGGCGGGCACGGGCCGCCTGCGCAGCCGGCGAAGCCGCGTCGCACGCTCGATGTCCATGGAGTCGAGTGCGTCGTCCAGAACGTGCTGCGGCATTCGCTTCAGCGCCGCCGCGCTCATGGCTTTCAGTTTGCGCGCCACGGATGGTTCGAACCTTTCAATGGTGCCGAGGTGGTGGGAAATGATGGCGCAATAGGTGCGCACGGCCTTCGGCAGCAGTTTCTCCGCTTCCGGGTCCTGGGCCGTTTCCCGTATCACCTGGTCGAATGCCCGGATGAAATCGAGCTGGCGCACATCGCCGATCTGGGTCAGCGACGACGCGACGCCGCGCCGGTAGAAGACGCCGAGCAGGCTCACGGCCGCGAAGGATTCCGCCTCGCGGTGCAGCCGCCAGATCCACGGCCGGTCCTCGGCCGTGCGCAGCCCGTCGGTGAAGTGCAGCAGCCCCTTGTCGACGAGGCGGCGGTGGTAGATGCCCGCCCAGGCGTACGGGTAGTCGACCGAGGTGGACCGGTCGGCGGGGAGTATCGCCTCACGCGGCTTCATCGCCACACCGCGCAGGCCGTGCGGAACCCGGTGGATGGTGCGGGCCCTCGCCGTACACTGCACATGGTCGGTACGCACGAAGTCGCAGCCCAGCTGCTCGATGGCGGCGACGAGTTGGGCGTAGTACCCCGGCGCGAGCCAGTCGTCGCCGTCGAGGAAGGTGAGGTATTCGCCGGTTGCCGCGTCGATACCCGTGTTGCGGGCGGTCGCGAGGCCTCCGTTCTGTTCGTGTCTGACGTGCACCACACGGCCGACGCCGCCGGCACCCGGCAGTTCCTTCGCGGCGCGTTCGAGGATGCCCGGAGTCTCATCCTTCGAGCAGTCGTCGACGAAAACGAATTCAAAATCGTCGCGTGCGTTGGCACGCAGACTCTTCAGGGTGTCGGGCGCGTATTGCTGCACGTTGTAGAACGGCACGATGACGGAGAGCTTGACCACCTGCATGACGTTAGGTGCCGGTTCGGCATTCGTCTTGACTCGCGGCTTGATGCAAGGTGAACGACGCGTGGCGATGCCGTGAACCAGGCACTTTTCGGGCCTGTTCCCGGCCCGATTCGCCATTCGTCGATGTGCTGTTAACCGTTTGTTGCATTCGGGTTGGGCCGCGGCTCGGAATGGATTCCTAGCGTCGTCGACGTGCCAGCAAGTACTTCGACGAAGTCCCCGCGGGTGGCCGTACTCGCCGATTCCGACACCCGGTGGAAATGGGGCGCGCTCACCGCGAACCGGACCGTTCCGGACAGTCGGCTGAGCGGCTTCCTGCTCCGCGGGCGTGCCACCCCGACGGCCCGCCAGCTGCGGGAGGTCGGAGTGCGCGCGGACGACCTGCGCGAGGTCACGGCTGTCGAGTTCCTGCGCGAGATGGAGCGGGATGACGACGCGTACGACGTCGTCGTCCTCGCTCTCGTCGGCGGAGCCGTCCAGGCGATGCTGCACGGGCTCGCCCGCGCCTGGCAGGGCCGCGCGAAGCGCCCCGTCGTCGTCACCGGCTATGTCGGCGTCGTCTACGAGAAGCTCGCCGACGGCCTGCTGCTGCGGCACGGCGCGGACCTCGTCCTCGCCAACTCCCGCCACGACGCGGAGCGCTTCCGCGCCGTGTACGAGGGAGTGGGCGCCGACGCCTCGTCCGTCGTGGAGACCGCGCTGCCGTTCCTCGGCGGCAAGCCGTACGAGGCCCAGGCCGGCAAGGACCACCCGTACACCGTGGTCTTCGCCGCCCAGCCCTCCGTGCCCGACACCGCCGTCGACCGCACCTACCTGCTGCGCCGCCTGGCCGAGCACGCACGCCTGCACCAGGACCGCGAGGTCCTGCTCAAGCTGCGGTCCAAGCCCGGCGAGCACACCACGCACATCGAGGAACTGCCGTACCAGAAGCTCGCCCAGCGGATACCCGGCGGACTGCCCGCCAACTGCCGCCTCGTGTACGGGCACATGGGCGAGGTCCTCGACCGCACCGACTTGCTGGTCACCGTCAGCTCCACGGCGGCGCTGGAGGCCCTGCACCGGCGCATACCCACGGTCGTCCTCACCGACCTGGGCGTGCGCGAGGCGCTCGGCAACCACCACTTCACCGGCTCCGGGTGCCTCGCCTCCTGGGACCAGCTCGACGCCGGCCACCAGCCGGTGCCGGACGAGAAGTGGGTCGCCCGGCAGGGCGTCGCCGCCGACGGAGCGTACGAGACGGCCTTCGACGCGGCGCGTGAACGCATCGCGACGCTGCTGGAGACGGCGGAAATCCCGCCCCTGAAGCCCTACTACACGCCGGTCACCGCCCCTGGCTATCTGCCGCGCGTCCTCGCCCGCCACCACCTCGGCCCCGACGGCGCCCCGCTGCCCGGAGCGCCCGCGTCCGACAAGGAACCGGGCCCGGTACGGCAGATCGTGCGCCGCGCCGCCCGCGGCGCCTACCGCCACGGAGTGCAACGCGTGGCACCCGTGATCCGGCGCATGGGCGACCTGTGACCGCCCCCTCAGACGCACCCCACGCACCCCAAGGAACCGAGGAGACCTCTCCCATGACGCACCCCGAAGCGGGCACCGCGGCGCCAGTACGCCGGGTGCTCGCGGTGATCCCCGCACGCGGCGGCTCCAAGGGCGTGCCCGCCAAGAACCTCGCCCCGGTCGGCGGTGTGCCCCTGGTGGCCCGCGCCGTCCGCGAGTGCCGTGCCACCCGGCTCGTCACGGACGTCGTGGTCTCCACGGACGACGCCGCGATAGCCGCCTGCGCCCGTGAGGCGGGCGCCGAAGTGGTGCTGCGCCCCGCCGCGATAGCCGGCGACACGGCCACCAGCGAGGCCGCGGTCCTGCACGCGATGGACGCCCACGAGGCCCTGCACGGGGCGGTGGTGGACGTGGTCCTGCTGGTGCAGTGCACGAGCCCGTTCCTGGTCCGCGAGGACATCGACGGGGTGGCGGCCGCGGTCGCGGAGAACGGCGCGGACACGGCGGTCACGGTGGCCCCGTTCCACGGCTTCATCTGGCGGGACGCGGCGGACGAGCCGGCCGCGATCGGCGCCGAGCGCGCCGCCGTCGAGGGCGGCACCGGCACGCTGGTCGCCGACGCCGCCACCCGCGGCGGCTACGGCGTCAACCACGACAAGTCCTTCCGCCCCCGCCGCCAGGACCGCCCCCAGGACCTCCTGGAGACCGGCGCCGCCTACGCGATGAACGCGGCCGGATTCCGTGAGCACAACCACCGCTTCTTCGGGCACACCGAGCTCGTACGCACCGACCCGGCCCGCGTCCTCGAGGTCGACGACCCGCACGACCTCGCCCGCGCCCGCGCCCTCGCCCCGCTCTTCGACGCGGACCGGCCCGGCGCCCTCCCGACCGCCGACGACATCGACGCGGTCGTACTCGACTTCGACGGCACCCAGACCGACGACAGGGTGCTGATCGACTCCGAAGGACATGAGTTCGTCTCCGTGCACCGCGGAGACGGCCTCGGTATCGCGGCCCTCCGCAAGAGCGGCCTGACGATGCTGATCCTGTCCACGGAGCAGAACCCGGTCGTCGCCGCCCGGGCCCGGAAGCTCAAGATCCCGGTCCTGCACGGCATCGACCGGAAGGACCTCGCACTCAAGCAGTGGTGCGAGGAGCAGGGCATCGCGCCTGAGCGCGTGCTCTACGTCGGCAACGACGTCAACGACCTCCCGTGCTTCGCCCTCGTCGGCTGGCCCGTGGCGGTCGCGAGCGCCCACGACGTCGTGCGCGGCGCCGCACGCGCGGTCACCACCGTCCCCGGTGGCGACGGCGCGATCCGAGAGATCGCCAGCTGGATCCTCGGCCCCTCTCTCGATTCCCTAACCAAGTAAGGACAGTTCCTGCCATGAGCACCAACTCCCGCCTGCGCACGTTCGGTTCGAAGACCGCCGGCCCGGGTCAACCCGTGTACGTCGTCGGTGAGATCGGCATCAACCACAACGGTGAGCTGGAGAACGCCTTCAAGCTGATCGACGCCGCCGCCGAGGCCGGCTGCGACGCCGTGAAGTTCCAGAAGCGCACCCCGGAGATCTGCACGCCGCGCGACCAGTGGGACATCGAGCGCGACACCCCCTGGGGCCGGATGACGTACATCGACTACCGCCACCGCGTGGAGTTCGGCGAGGACGAGTACCGCCAGATCGACGAGTACTCCAAGGAGAAGGGCATCGACTGGTTCGCCTCCCCGTGGGACACCGAGGCCGTCGCCTTCCTGGAGAAGTTCGACGTCCCGGCCCACAAGGTCGCCTCCGCGTCCCTCACCGACGACGAGCTGCTGCGCGCCCTGCGCGCGACGGGCCGCACGGTCATCCTGTCCTCCGGTATGTCGACCCCGAAGCAGATCCGCCACGCGGTCGAGGTCCTGGGCAGCGACAACATCCTGCTCTGCCACGCCACGTCGACCTACCCGGCGAAGGCCGAGGAGCTCAACCTGCGCGTCATCAACACGCTGCAGGAGGAGTACCCGAACGTCCCGATCGGCTACTCCGGCCACGAGACCGGCCTGCAGACCACCCTCGCCGCCGTCGCCCTCGGCGCCACCTTCGTCGAGCGCCACATCACCCTGGACCGCGCGATGTGGGGCTCCGACCAGGCCGCGTCCGTGGAGCCGGGGGGCCTGCAGCGCCTGGTCCGCGACATCCGCACCATCGAGGCCTCCCTCGGTGACGGCGTCAAGAAGGTCTACGACTCGGAGCTCGGCCCGATGAAGAAGCTCCGCCGCGTCGCGGGCGTCGTCGCCGAGGCCGAGATCGCCGCCGCCGCGGGCGAGCCGGTCGGCGTCTGAGCGGTACGAGGCAGATGACTCCCCGAACCGGGCCGGCGGCCGGCTCGACATTGGCCTTCGTCGAGAGCCCCGTACAGCTCCTCAACGTCCTGGAGTGGGCGCACACAGCCACGCCCAGGACCGCGCAGGAGCGTACGGAAAGTGCCGCGCCGCCGTCCTCCGTACGGCCACGGCACCAGCCCGTCACCGGCCCGGCCGGGGAGCCGGACCACGAGACCCCGGGGGTGTACGCCCCCGCCCCCCTCACCCCTGACGCCCTGACCCTCGTCGTCCTGTCGCCCACCGACCCCATGACCCGCGGCCAGCTGCGGCGCATGGCGGAACTGGCCCGCGACGAGGGCTACAAGGTCCGCTGGGAGGAGGCGCGGGGAGGCCCAGCCGCGCCCTTCCAGACCATCGGCGGGCTCACCCCGCTGCTGCGGGCGGCGCGCCGGATCGTCATCGGCGACCCGTTCTCGCGCTACGTACAGCTCCTGCTGACGATCACGCGCGCCCGCGACCTGGTCGTCGTCGACGACGGCACGGCCACCATGGAGTTCATCTCGCAGCTGGCCAGCGGCGAGCGCCTGGTGCGCTGGCACCGGCGCGGCGGGCGTCCCGGGGCGCGCGACATCGTCTTCGCACCGGTCTCCGCATCGGCGCGCCGCCGCCTCACTCCGGGCCGCAAGCGGACGGTCGAGGTCTTCTCGTCCATGCCGATAGAGACGGCACCCGACGGCGTCCACATCACCGCGAACGACTTCGCCTGGACCCGCTCCCGCTTCGGCCCGCCCCGCATCACCAAGGGCGCCGACCTGGTCGGCACCTCCCTGGTCGAGACGGGCGTCGTCGACCCCGACCGCTATCTGGAGGCGGTCGCATCCCTCGCCCGCACCCACGGCGCCACCAGGTACTTCGCCCACCGCCGCGAAAGCACGGACAAACTCCACCGCCTGGCGGTCGAAACGGGCCTCGAGATCGTCCGCCCCGACCTCCCCCTGGAACTGATAGCCCGCCGTGGCCCGATCGGCCGTACGATCCTCAGCTTCCCGTCGACGGTCGTCCACACCCTCCCGCTGGCCCTGGCCGGCACGGAGGTCAAGGTCGCCGTCTGCGACATCGACCCGTCCTGGCTGACGGAACACGCCTCGCCCCGGGCGCAGGGCTTCCTGTCCGGGGTTACGGGTACGGCGCGTGACGTGCACCGGTTGTCGGCGGTGGCGCACGGGGTCTGAGGGCGCTCTGCAACCTGTGTGCCGACTCCGTATCGCCCGGCCGCCCTAGAACCACGGCTCGCCCGGCGGCGGCTTGCCGGTTTCCGACGGGCATGGAACCAGCCTGCGGCAGACAGGCGTCAGCCACGCAGCGAGAATTCAGGCGAGAGGCGGCACGACCTCGATGATCGTGGCCGTGCCGGCGACAGGGCGGGCCTCGTACATGGTGATCACGTGACCGCGCTTCAGATGCCTCCACTTCTCGGGGAACAGGGGAGCCAGCCGGACGTCGGCGGTCTCTCCAGGGCCGAGTTCCTCCGCGAACTCAACCCACAGCGTTGCGATGTTCAGATCTCGTTTTCCGTCGGCGGTGCGATTACCGATGTCCCACAGCGGCCTGAGCCGACCGTCCCCGGAAAAGGCACTCTGACGTCCGCCCTCTTCGGCTCCCAGCAGACTCAGCCTCGCCCGGAAAGTGCCGCGTTGGACCTCCCAGCCCCGCCACTCACACCAACGGCGGCTGCGGTCGAGCATCATCTGCCGAGCGGCCTCGGCGAGAAGCTCCCAGAAGTTCACGGACACGGGATGGACATCCCCGATCTCGATGAGAAGGTCGAGCACCATCTCCCATTCCTGGCACGCGATTTCCTCGCGAACATCCCCGACTGTCACGCCGTTCTCTGCCACGGCTTCTTCGGGCAGCAGGTCGACGGCCCGCCGAAGGAGGGTGAACGCGTCATCCATGTGCTGATGGCTTCGTGGTGCCCGCCTTCACGGCCGCTATGAGCGCGGCCATCGCGTCGCGGCCCGTCCGCAGGACGACGTCCGGCTCGTCGCTCTCGCGTAGGCGGAGGGTGGTGTCGGGGGCGGTGGCTACGTAGACGCAGGAGGAGGCCTCCGAGCTGAAAGAGGGCTTCTGCCACTGCAAATTGGTCACGCTTCCCCCTCGGTGGCCTGCCCGGCGTTGTCTTCGCCGAAGAAATCCTGCGCTGTCATCGTGTCGTGCCGGACTTGACGGCTGCTATAAGGGCGCCGAGTTGGGCACGGTCGGCCACCAGGATGACGTCCGGTTCGTCGCTTTCACGCAGGCGGATCAGGCCGTCGACGGCGGATGCAATGTAGACGCAGGAGGAGGCCTCCTGGCTGTAGGACGACTTCTGCCAGTGGAGTTCGGACATGAGGTGGGCTCCTCTAGACGTTCTGGATCAGCTGGGCGATGAAGTCACGGGACTTCGACGGAGCGAGGGCGGCGGTCGACATGCGGTCGAGGACCAGGCGGTAGCGCTCCAACTGGGCGGGTGAGTCGATGAGTTCCCCGCCGTGGTCCGTATCGATCTGAACGGTGTCGAGCTGGTGTACCGGGCCGTGGAAGTAGTCGATGCCCTGGCCAGAGGTGTGAAAGGGGCCGCTGTCGAAGGGGACCACCACGAGCGTGACGTGGTCCAGCTCGCTCATCTCGATGAGGTGGGCCAGCTGGGCGCGAGTCGTGGCCCGGTCGCCGAAGCGCATGCGGAGGGCGGCCTCGTGGAGGATCGCGGTGTACGGCGGCGGCTGCTCGCGGTGGAGCACTGCCTGACGCTTCACTCGGTGCGAGACCCGGTGTTCGATCTCATGAGCCTTGAGGGCGGGCACCGTCTGCGCGAACAGCGCTCGCGCGTGCTCGGGCGTCTGCAGCAGCCCCGGGATGTTGATGACCTGGGCGACGCGCAGCGCCGTGGCGTGATGCTCCAGCTCCGTGAGGTCCAGCATCGTGGGCGAAAGGATGTCGCGGTACTCCTCCCACCAGCCGCGTCGGCGTTCCCCGGTCATCGCGGCCAAGGCGTCGACGAGTTCCCCGTCGGTGCATGCGTAGTGACGGGCCAGGGTGCGTACGCGGTCGGCGCTCACGCCGTACCGGCCTGCCTCGATGTTGCTGATGCGGGACTGTGTGGCTCCCACGAGCGCGGCGGCCTCGGTCGCGCTGAGGTCCGCGCGCTCGCGCAGCCTGCGGAGCTCGGTGCCGAGGCGACGTCGGCGCGCGGTCGGCAGAGGGCTCGGCTGGGGCATCGGCTGCTTCTCCTCGTTCGTACGCGCGATGCAGGCGTAACCCGCACGCGGGAAACAGGGGCTGCATTCCCTGTGAAACATGGAATGTATTCCACGTTACGTCCTACGGTGTGACTCATACCGCTCAACCACCCTGCTCCGTAAGCCGGAAGTGCACCGTGCGTCGGCGCAGTGGAAGCTGACGCCGCGGCATCCCACCGCCGGGGTTGGAGTGGTCGAGCACATCAAGAGCCTGGCTCGCAGGAGGCGTTCATGGTCACCGTATCCCCAACACCCGCCCAAGCCTGGTCGTACGCCCTGCACCTACCCCACGACCCCCGCGCCCCGCGCATCGCCCGCATGACCCTGCGGGCCATCCTCCCGGCATACGGGATAGGGGAACTGCTCTACACCGCGGAGCTGTTGACGTCCGAGATGGTCACCAACGCCTACCGGCACACGGAGGGCCCCGCCGCCCTGCGGTTACGCGCCACCGCCGCGCGCGGCGTCCGGGTGAGCGTGTGGGACACCAGCCCGCACATCCCCGCGCCCTTCGACCGCCCGCCCGGGTGCCCCGGCCCGCCGTCCCAGGTCCCGCCGGAAGCGGACGGAGGGCGCGGTCTGGACTTCGTACGGGAGTGGGCCGACAACTGGGGCGGCTTCCCACTCGGAGGCGACCCGTACGGGCAGCGAGGAAAGCTGCTGTGGTTCGAGCTTGATGCCCGTTCCGTCGTCGGGGTCGCCCTGTGACCGGCGTGGGCTCGGAAGGATGCGTCACCGAGGGTTACCTCATCCGAGTGGCCGGTCGCTCACCCCGGGCCGTGCACCGTTCCCGACGCTACCTTTGTGGCAGCGACATGCCCTGCATCCAGTGGAGGACCGCGGTGACCACCATGATCGAGCGGCCGAAAACCATAGAGGGCCCGACTCCCGGAGACTTCGAGGACCTGCTCCGGACCGTCGAGGAACTGGACACGCCTGACGGCTACAAGGCCGAGCTCATCCGGGGGAAGATCGTCGTGTCGCCGTGGTCGAAGCTGCGCTACCTGCGGCCCATGCGGAAACTGCGCCAGCAGCTGGAAGCCCACGAACCGGAGGGGCACATCACGGAGACTTCGCCCTTCCTTTTCGTCTTCCCGCACGCCGCGCGCGGCTTCGGACCTGACCTGTTCGTCGCAGACGAGGCCGCCTTCGAAGCCGAAGGGCGGCACGCCGACGGCACCACGCTCTCCCTCGTCGCCGAGCTGACCTCGGAGTCGACCAAGGACGTCGACTGGCTGGACAAGCTGGACACGTACGGGCGCATCGTCCCCGTGTATCTCGTGCTCGACATGCAGGCCCAGGAGATCAGCGCCTTCTGGGACCCGTCGCCGAAGGGGTACAGGTCCCGGACCAACGTGCCCTTCGGTCGGCCGCTCCATGTGCCGGCGCCGTTCGACTTCGAGCTGGACACCTCGGGGTTCGTCATGCCGCTCGAGGACGAGAACGGGGAGGGGGGCGAAGAGCGGTGAAGGCGGCACGGACGGTCAAAATCCGGCCCGGCGAAAGCAATCTTTCTACCCGTCCGCGGCGGCGCGTAAGCACACCTGGGCTGGATTTCTTACCTCAATCGGGCTGAAGTTTCGTTGATCGCATGTTGGTCCGACCCCGATTCGCCCTACCCTTCAAAGGGTGAAGCAACCGACGTCCCGTGAGTCCGACGATCCCGGAGCCGAGTCCGCGACGGAAGCCCTCCCCGGTGTGCTGTCCGAAGAGCTGCGCACCGAGCTGATCGCTTTCCGTCGTGACCTGCACATGCATCCCGAGCTCGGCAACCAGGAGTTCCGTACCACCGCGGCGATCAAGGCCCGCCTGGAGAAGGCAGGGCTGAGGCCGCGCGTCCTCGACACGGGGACGGGGCTCGTATGCGACATCGGAGGCGCCGACCTACCGGAACGGGACACCGGGCGCCCCATGCTGGCGCTGCGCGCCGACATCGACGCGCTGCCGATCCCGGACACCAAGAGCAGCTGCGCCTACCGCTCCACCGTGCCCGACCGCGCCCACGCCTGCGGCCACGACGTGCACACCACCGTGGTGCTCGGGGCGGGCCTCGTCCTCGCCGAGCTGGACCGCCAGGGCCGGCTCCCGCATCCCGTACGGCTGATCTTCCAGCCCGCCGAGGAGGTACTGCCCGGGGGCGCCGCCGACGCGATCGAGTCGGGTGTCCTGGACGGCGTCGGCAAGATCCTCGCCGTGCACTGCGACCCGAAGGTCGACGCGGGACGCATCGGGCTGCGGCACGGCCCGATCACCTCGGCCTGCGACCGGCTCGAGGTCTCCCTCGACGGACCCGGCGGGCACACCGCCCGCCCGCACCTGACCACCGACCTCGTCACGGCGGTCGCCAAGGTCGTCACCGATGTGCCGGGGCTCGTCGCCCGCCGGGTCGACGCGCGCTCCGGGCTCGCCGTGACCTGGGGCCGTATCGAATCCGGCCACACGTGCAACGTCATTCCGCAGCACGCCGAGCTGTCCGGCACCGTCCGCTGCCTCGACCTGGACGCCTGGCGGCAGGCGCCCGACATCGTGCACGCCGCGATCGACGAGATCGCCGGGCTCCACCGCGCCAAGTCGGTGATCAACTACATCCGCGGGGTGCCGCCCGTCGTCAACGACCCCGAGATCACCGAGCTGCTGCAGGACGCCATGAGCGCCCGCCGCGGGACGTCGTCGGTCGAGGACACCGAGCAGAGCCTCGGCGGCGAGGACTTCTCCTGGTACCTGGAGAAGGTGCCGGGCGCCATGGCCCGGCTCGGCGTGCGCACGCCCGGTGAGCGCGGCATCCGCGATCTGCACCAGGGCGACTTCGACGCCGACGAGCACGCGATCACCGTCGGGGTCGAGCTCTTCACTGCGGCGGCCCTGCTGGATGCGGGTATGTGATCCGCAGCCGCACGGCCCGAGTTCAGTGCGCAGCCCTCACGCAGACGCCTCTCCCCGAACGCGCAGCGTGAGGGCTGTTGTCCTAACCGCCCCTTTCGATCCCATGGTTCACAAGGGCGTAACCGGCCATCGGCACGAATGGATAACGGCCACGGAAAACCCCGTTCCCTGGAGTGTCTACGCGCGTTAATGTGCGCCGAGCTAAGCACCCACGCGGGGCTTTGGAGAATGGGGAACTTCAGATGCGTCGGATATCCACACTGACCCGAGCCGCGGTGGGGATCGCGTCGCTCGCGCTCGCCGCCACGGCCTGTGGCAGCACCAGTGACCAGGCGGACAAGCCCGAGAGCACGGGCAAGAGCGACAAGGGCCTTGCCATCGCCTACGACGTCGGCGGCAAGGGCGACCAGTCCTTCAACGACGCCGCGTACTCCGGCCTGGAGAAGGCGAAGCAGGAGTTCGGCTACCAGACCAAGGACATGGAGCCCACCGAGGGCGAGACGGACGCCGACAAGGAGCAGCGTCTCGCCTCGCTTGCGAAGCAGGGCTACAACCCGGTCATCGGTATCGGCTTCGCCTACGGCACCGCGATGCAGAACGTCGCCAAGAAGTACCCGAAGACCAGCTTCGGCATCGTGGACTCGGTCGTCGAGGGCGACAACGTGGCGTCCCTGGTCTTCGCCGAGAACGAGGCCTCGTACCTCGCCGGTGTGACCGCGGCCAAGGCCACCAAGTCGAACGTCGTCGGTTTTGTGGGCGGTGTGGACGTCCCGCTCATCCACAAGTTCGAGGCGGGCTTCAAGCAGGGCGTCGAGGACACGAACCCGAAGGTGAAGGTCCTCTCGCAGTACCTGACGCAGACCGCGGAGGAGGGCGGCTTCTCCAGCCCCGACAAGGGCAAGGCCGCCGCCGAGGCCCAGATCGAGAAGAAGGCGGACGTCGTCTACCAGGCGGCGGGTCTGTCCGGTCAGGGTGTGATCGAGGCCGCTGCCAACGCCAAGGTGTGGGCGATCGGTGTCGACTCCGACCAGTACAAGCAGGCAGCCCTCGCCAAGTACAAGGACTACATCCTGACCTCGGCGCTCAAGGACGTCGGCGGTGCGGTGTACGCGCTCGCGAAGTCCGTCAAGGACGGCAAGCCGCTGACCGGCACGCAGACCTTCGACCTGAAGGTGAACGGCGTCGGCCTCGCCGAGAGCAACCCGAAGTTCAAGGAGATCGACGGTCTCGCCGACGCCGTGGCCAAGGCCAAGGCGGCCATCATCGACGGCTCCATCAAGGTCAAGACCGAGTAACCGAACCGAATGACCTGATCTCCGCCGGCGAACGAAGGGGCGGGCGTGCGTCACCCGGCGCCCGCCCGTCCCTTCGTCCGTCCGCCCGTCGGTCCCTTTGTTCCGCTCGGCCCGCCCCTTCGTCCGCGCGGCTCGGGCCTTCGTCCACCCCGCTTGGGCACGGCCGTATAACAAGGTGGACAGAAGGGGTTTTCCCGCCGGTCTACGCGCGTTACTCTGCGGCGGAAAGTTAGCGCCACAGCTGTACCGCCAGGCGCTTGTACGGACAGGAGCACAACACATGCGCCGGGTTTCCCGCCTCGCGGTCGCGGGCGCTGCGACCGCCTCTCTCGCCCTCGCGCTGTCCGCCTGTGGCAGCACCTCGACCTCCGCCGGTTCGTCGGACTCCAAGGGCGGTGACAAGGGCCTTGCCATCGCGTACGACGTCGGCGGCAAGGGCGACCAGTCCTTCAATGACGCAGCCTACGCGGGCCTGGAGAAGGCGAAGAAGGAGTTCGGCTACCAGACGAAGGACATGGAGCCCACCGAGGGCGAGACGGACGCCGACAAGACCCAGCGTCTGGTCTCGCTGGCCAAGCAGGGCTACAACCCGGTGATCGGCATCGGCTACGCCTACGCGACCGCCGTCAAGGAGGCCGCGGCGAAGTACCCGAAGACCAGCTTCGGCATCGTCGACGACTCCACGATCGAGGCGGACAACGTCGCGGACCTGGTCTTCTCCGAGAACGAGGCCTCGTACCTCGCCGGTGTGACCGCCGCGAAGGCGACCAAGACGAACGTCGTCGGCTTCGTGGGCGGTGTGGACGTCCCGCTCATCCACAAGTTCGAGGCGGGCTTCGAGCAGGGCGTCAAGGACACGAACCCGAAGGTGAAGGTCCTGTCGCAGTACCTGACGCAGACCGCTGAGGAGGGTGGCTTCTCCAGCCCCGACAAGGGCAAGACGGCCGCCGAGGGTCAGATCGAGAAGAAGGCGGACGTCGTCTACCAGGCGGCGGGTCTGTCCGGTCAGGGTGTGATCGAGGCCGCCGCCACCGCCAAGGTGTGGGCCATCGGCGTCGACTCCGACCAGTACAAGCAGGAAGCCCTCAGCAAGTACAAGAACTACATCCTCACCTCCGCGACGAAGGACGTCGCGAAGGCGGTGTACAACCTTGCGAAGTCGGTCCAGGACGGCAAGCCCGAGACCGGTATCGTCAGGGGCGATCTGAAGTCCGGTGAGGTCGGCCTCGCGGACTCCAACCCGGAGTTCAAGAGCAACACCGAGATCCAGGAGGCCGTCAAGACGGCCAAGGAGAAGATCATCAGCGGCGAGATCAAGGTCAAGACCAGCTGATCCGGCCGGCCCCGGCCGACACGGCCAGGACCAGCCGGCACAGCAAGATCACGAGCAGCCAGTAACCGCGGGGTTACGTCCGCTCGACGGGGTGCGGGAAGCCAGGCTTCCCGTACCCCGTTGTCGCGGAGCATCGCCCCTTCCGATGCCGTAGGGGCGCGTAGACGGCCCCCTTCCCCAGGAGAGTGCGTCATCAACGCGTCCAGCAGCCCTCCGGCCGGCGCGGCGGGCGGTCAGGTGACCGCCGTCGAACTCGCCGGGATCACGAAGCGATTCCCCGGCGTCGTGGCCAACCATGACATCCACCTCACCGTCCGCAAGGGCACCGTCCACGCCCTCGTCGGCGAGAACGGCGCCGGCAAGTCGACGCTGATGAAGATCCTCTACGGCATGCAGAAGCCGGACGAGGGCACCATCTCGGTCGACGGCGAGCAGGTCGCCTTCTCGTCGCCCGCCGACGCCATCGCCCGCGGCATCGGCATGGTCCACCAGCACTTCATGCTCGCCGACAACCTCACCGTCCTGGAGAACGTGGTCCTGGGCAGCGAGAAGCTGTACGGCATCGGGGGCAAGGCGCGCCGGAAGATACTCGAGATATCCGAGCGGTACGGCCTCGACGTACGCCCGGATGTCGTCGTAGAGAACCTCGGTGTCGCCGCCCGCCAGCGCGTGGAGATCCTCAAGGTCCTCTACCGCGGCGCCCGCACCCTGATCCTCGACGAGCCCACCGCGGTCCTCGTGCCGCAGGAGGTCGACGCCCTCTTCGCCAACCTGCGCGAGCTGAAGTCCGAGGGCCTGTCGGTCATCTTCATCTCCCACAAGCTGGGCGAGGTGCTGTCGGTCGCCGACGAGATCACGGTCATCCGCCGCGGTACGACCGTCGGCACCGCCGTCCCCGCCGAGACCACCCCGCGCCAGCTCGCCGAGCTCATGGTCGGCAGCGAGCTGCCCACGCCCGAGACCAGCGAGTCGACGGTCACCGACCGCCCCGTCCTCACCGTCGAGGACCTGCGCCTGGTCGCCGACGGCGGCAAGGCGCTGCTCGACGACATCAGCTTCACCATCCACGCGGGAGAGGTCCTGGGCCTGGCCGGAGTGGAGGGCAACGGCCAGACCGAACTGGTCGACGCGCTCATCGGCCTCAGGCACGCCGACTCCGGCACCATCACGCTGGCCGAGGACGAGATCACCGCCTGGCCCACCCGCAAGCGCCGCGAGCAGGGCGTGGGCTACATCCCCGAGGACCGCCACCGCCACGGCCTGCTTCTCGAAGCGCCCCTGTGGGAGAACCGGATCCTCGGCCACGTCACCGAGGAGCCCAGCACCCGCGGCAAGTGGCGCTTCTGGCTGAACCCGAAGGCCGCGCAGGCCGACACCCGCCGGATCGTCGAGGAGTACGACGTCCGCACCCCCGGCATCGACGTCACCGCCGCCTCGCTCTCCGGCGGCAACCAGCAGAAGCTGATCGTCGGCCGTGAGATGAGCCACAAGCCGCGCTTCCTCATCGCCGCCCACCCCACCCGCGGTGTGGACGTCGGCGCGCAGGCCCAGATCTGGGACCAGATACGGCAGGCCCGCCGCGAAGGCCTCGCGGTGCTGCTGATCTCCGCGGACCTGGACGAGCTGATCGGCCTCTCCGACACCCTCCGGGTGATCTACAACGGCCGGCTCGTCGCCGACGCCGACCCCGCCACCATCACCCCGGAGGAACTCGGCTCGGCCATGACCGGCGCCGCCTCCGGCCACCTCGAACACGAAGAAGCCCCGGCGGCCGCCCTGGCCAAGACCCCGGCAGAGGCTCCCGCGCACAGCCCGGCAGACGCTCCCGCGAATATCCCGGCAGACGCCCCGGAAGACGAGGCCCGCTGATGAAGAAGTTCGACAAGGAGCGGGTGCTCCTCGCCGTGGCCGGACCGGTCATCGCGCTCGTCGTCGCCGTGGCCCTGACCTCGGTCGTGCTGATCGCCTCGGGCAAGAACCCGGTCGAGCCGTACCTGCTGATGTTCCAGCAGGCCACGTACTCCGACATCCAGGTGCTGATCATCAACCAGGCCGGGATGTACTACCTGGCGGCGCTCGCGGTGGCCATCGGCTTCCGGATGAACCTGTTCAACATCGGCGTGGACGGCCAGTACCAGCTCGCCGCCATGGCGGCCGCGATCGTCGGCACCCACGTCGCGCTGCCGGCGGTCCTGCAGCTCCCGCTGCTCGTCCTGACCGCGGTCCTCGCCGGCGCGTTCTGGTCGGGCATCGCCGGCGTCCTGAAGGTCACCCGGGGAGTCAGCGAGGTCGTCGCGACGATCATGCTCAACGCGATCGCGAGCTCCGTCATCGCCTACCTGTGGCTGCCGAACATGTTCGGCGTCAAGGTCGGCAACAACAACACGACCGGCCAGATGGCCAAGTCCGGCTGGGTGCCCGGCATCGACATGGGTCCGGCCGGCGAGATCTACGGCTTCACGATCGTCGCGGTCCTCCTCGGCATCGGCTACTGGGTCGTCCTCAACCGCACCCGCTTCGGCTTCGACCTGCGCGCCTCCGGCGCCTCGGAGACCGCCGCGGCGGCCAGCGGTGTCGACCCCAAGCGCATGGTCCTGACCGCCATGCTGGTCTCCGGCGGCATGGCCGGCCTCGCGGGCCTGCCGATCCTGCTCGGCGCCTCGCACACCTACAGCGCGACCTTCCCGACCACCCTCGGCTTCACGGGCATCACCATCGCCCTGCTCGGCCGCAACAACCCGGTCGGCATCGCCTTCGCCGCCCTCCTGATCGCCTGGCTCGACAAGGCATCCCCGGAGCTCGAATTCGCCGCGGTGCCCTACGACAAGGAGATCGCGGTCATCATGCAGGGCCTGATCGTGCTCGCGGTCGTCGTCTCGTACGAGGCCGTACGCACCTGGGGCCTGCGCCGCCAGCAGCGCCGCGTCGGCGCGGAGCTCGCCGCGGGCCACGTCCTCGGCGCCACCGCCGACAACAACACCGAGAAGGAGGTGGCTGGCCGATGACCACGGCAACCGCTGTCAACCAGCCCTCGCTGCAGTCCGCCGCACCGGCCGGCCGCAGACTCTCACTCCCCGTCCTGCTGCTGGTCATCGCGGGCGCCCTCGCGCTGACCTCGATCGTCCGCATCATCACCGGCGCCGACGGCATCACCAACGTCAGCCAGATGTCCACCGCGCTCCAGCTGGCCGTACCGATCGGCCTGGCCGGTCTCGGCGGCCTGTGGGCCGAGCGCGCGGGAGTCGTCAACATCGGCCTCGAAGGCATGATGATCCTCGGCACCTGGTTCGGTGCCTGGGCCGGCTACCAGTGGGGCCCGTGGACCGGCGTGCTCGTCGGCATCCTCGGCGGCGCGCTCGGCGGCCTGCTGCACGCGTTCGTCACCGTCACCTTCAACGTCAACCACATCGTCTCCGGTGTGGCCATCAACATCCTGGCGCTCGGCGCCACCCGCTACCTCGCCCCGCTCGCCTTCGAGGGCGTCCAGGGCGGCTCGGCCAAGCAGTCCCCGCCGGTCACCTCCCTCGGCGACTTCACGGTGCCAGGACTCTCCGACGCGCTTCAAGAACTGAACGCCAAGGGCTGGTTCTTCGTCTCCGACATCGCGGGACTCCTCGGCGGCCTGGTCACCAATGTCTCCTGGCTCACCCTGATCGCCGTCGCGCTCATCCCCGCCTCCTGGTGGATCCTGTGGCGCACCGCCTTCGGTCTGCGCCTGCGGTCCTGCGGCGAGAACCCGGTCGCGGCCGAGTCCCTCGGCGTCAACGTCTACAAGTACAAGTACCTGGCCGTGATCATTTCCGGCGGCCTCGCCGGACTCGGCGGCGTCTTCCTCTCCATCGTCGCCAACCCCTTCTACCTGGAGGGCCAGACCAGCGGCCGCGGCTACATCGGTCTCGCCGCGATGATCTTCGGCAACTGGATGCCCGGCGGACTCGCCCTCGGCGCGGGCCTCTTCGGCTACACCGACAGCCTCAACCTGCGCGGCGGCTCCGAGAACGTCCACGCGCTGCTGCTGCTCGGCGCCATCCTGCTGGTGGTCGGCGCGGTCTGGCTGCTGATCCGGAAGAAGTACGTCCCGGCCGTGATCACCCTGGTCGTCGGCGTCCTGATGTTCACTTGGTACTCCGTCACCAACGAGGTGCCCAACCAGGTCGTCTCCGCCACGCCGTACGTCATCACGCTGCTCGTGCTCGCCCTGTCGGCGCAGCGCCTGCGGATGCCGAAGGCGGACGGCCTGCCGTACCGGAAGGGTCAGGGCAAGTGAGCTCCGCGGACGGCGTCGCCCGTGACGCCGAAGTCGACTGGGAGGCCCTGCGGGAGGCCGCTCGGGACGCCATGTCCCGCGCCTACGCCCCCTACTCCGGCTTCCCCGTCGGCGCCGCGGCCCTGGCCGACGACGGCCGGACCGTGACCGGCTGCAACGTCGAGAACGCCTCGTACGGGCTCGGGCTGTGCGCCGAGTGCGGGCTCGTCTCGCAGCTGCAGCTGACCGGCGGCGGCCGGCTGACGCACTTCACCTGCGTGGACGGCAAGGGCGACATCCTGATGCCGTGCGGGCGCTGCCGCCAGCTGCTGTTCGAGTTCGGCGGGCCCGGGCTGCTGCTGGAGACGCCGCAGGGGGTGCTGCCTCTGTCGGCGGTGCTGCCGCAGGCGTTCGGGCCGGAGCGGCTGCTGTAGGGCGGTTTTTCTTCCCCTACCCCGCCCCTTCCCGAAACTGGGGCTCCGCCCCAGACCCCGGATCGCCCTTCGGGCTCGTCCTCAAGCGCCGGACGGGCTGAAAAATTCAGCCCGTCCGGGGGCACCTCCCAGCGTCAGCTGGGGGAGCTTGAGGACGAGGCGGCGAAGCCGCCGACAAACGGGGGTCCAGGGGGCGGGGTGGGGGAGAAAAACGGCCACCCACCCACCGCACCACCGGAAAACCCGGAAGGAACCCCATGGACGCCATCTCCGTCATCCGCACCAAGCGCGACCGCGGCGAACTCACAGACCCCCAGATCGACTGGGTCATCGACGCCTACACCCGCGGCGAGGTCGCCGACGAGCAGATGTCCGCCCTGGCGATGGCCATCCTCCTCAACGGCATGAACCGCCGCGAGATCGCCCGCTGGACCGCCGCCATGATCGCCTCCGGCGAGCGCATGGACTTCTCCACGCTCACCCGCCCCACGGCGGACAAGCACTCCACGGGCGGCGTGGGCGACAAGATCACGCTGCCTCTCGCGCCCCTGGTGGCCGCCTGCGGCGCCGCCGTCCCGCAGCTCTCCGGCCGCGGCCTCGGCCACACCGGCGGCACGCTCGACAAGCTGGAGTCCATCCCGGGCTGGCGCGCCCTGCTCTCCAACGAGGAGATGCTGCACGTCCTCGACACGACCGGCGCGGTGATCTGCGCGGCGGGCGACGGCCTGGCCCCCGCCGACAAGAAGCTGTACGCCCTGCGGGATGTGACCGGAACGGTCGAGGCGATCCCGCTGATCGCCTCCTCGATCATGTCGAAGAAGATCGCGGAGGGCACCGGCTCGCTGGTCCTCGACGTGAAGGTCGGCACGGGCGCCTTCATGAAGACGATCGAGGACGCCCGCGAACTCGCCTCCACCATGGTCGGGCTGGGCACCGACCACGGCGTGAAGACGGTCGCGCTGCTCACCGACATGGCCACCCCGCTCGGCCTGACCGCCGGCAACGCCCTCGAGGTCCGCGAGTCGGTGGAGGTCCTGGCGGGCGGCGGCCCCGCGGACGTCGTCGAACTGACCCTCGCCCTGGCCCGCGAAATGCTGGACGCGGCCGGGCTGCCGGAGGCCGATCCGGCGAAGGCCCTGGCGGACGGCTCCGCCATGGACGTATGGCGCCGCATGATCGCCGCACAGGGCGGCGACCCGGACGCACCGCTGCCCACATCCCGCGAGCAGCACGTCGTGACGGCGCCGTCCTCCGGCGTACTGACCCGCCTCGACGCGTACGGCGTCGGCGTGGCCGCCTGGCGCCTCGGCGCGGGGCGCGCCCGCAAGGAGGACCCGGTCCAGGCCGCGGCAGGCATCGAACTCCACGCCAAGCCGGGCGACACGGTCACCGCCGGCCAGCCCCTCCTCACCCTCCACACGGACACGCCGGAGCGCTTCGAGTACGCGCTCGAGTCGCTGGAGGGTGCATACGACATCGCGGCGCCCGACACGGCCTTCACGCCGTCGCCGATCGTGCTGGAACGCATCGCCTGAGCCGGAGAGCCCATCCCACAGCGTCCGCGTCGCGGCACGCGATGACTTCTCCGCTCACGCCCGGTCTACCGACCGTGGACGCTCCGACACCCCCACCCCTGGTCCTGCCCGGCGCCATCGACCGCGCCGAGGCGGACCGGCTGTGCGCGGACGTACGAGCGCAGCTGCTGGCCACCGGCGCGGACGTCGTCGTGTGCGACGCCGCGGCGCTGGCCGCTCCCGGGCTCGCCGCCGTCGACCTGCTGGCCCGCCTTGAGCTGGCCGCGCGCCGCGCGGGCGGCCGGATCCGGGTACGCAACCCGGCCCCGCAGCTACGCGAACTGCTCCAACTCGTCGGGCTAGGGCTCGAGATGGAGCGGCACTCCGAACAGCGGGAACCACCGCGCCGTGTCCAGGAAGCAGTGGAACCCGGTGATCCGGCCCTCTGACACCTCTATGACCTGCACCGACCAGGGCACGAAGCCCTTGCCGTCCGGATCAGGCTTGTACTGCGCGAACGCCGGGGTGCCATTGGCGACGACCGGAAGCAGCCGGGAGCCCTCGCAGGCCGCGCCCAGCGTCGTCATGAAGCCGGTGATGTCCGCCGACCCGCGCAGCCACAGGTCGAACGGCGGCATCGTCATCACCGCGTCCTCGTGCAGCAGCGCCGTCAGCGCCGCCATGTCGTACCCCTCGAAGGCCGCCACATAGCGGTCCAGGAGCCTTTGCTGCTCCTCGTCCAGCGGGTCGGCGGTCGCCGTGTCCAGGGAGCCGCCGCTCTCGGCCAGCGTCGCCCGCGCCCGCTGCAGCGCGCTGTTGACCGAGGCGACCGAGGTGCCGAGCAACTCGGCGACCTCACTGGCCTTCCACGCCAGCACCTCCCGCAGGATCAGCACCGCCCGCTGCTTCGGCGGCAGTTGCTGCAGGGCCGCCATGAACGCGAGGCGCACCGACTCCTTTGCCACCGCGGCCTCCGCGGGGTCGCTCACCTCGGGCAGCACGCGCCCGTCCGGCATCGGCTCCAGCCAGGTGTGGTCCGGACGGGGATTGAGCGCCGCCTGCGCCAGCGGCGTGGCCTCGGTGAGGTCCATGGGGCGGGCCCGGCGGTTGCCCGCGTTCAGCATGTCCAGGCACACGTTCGTCGCGATGCGGTACAGCCACGAGCGCAGTGACGAGCGGCCCTCGAACCGGTCGTGGCTCCGCCAGGCGCGCACCATCGTGTCCTGCACGGCGTCCTCGGCCTCGAAGGAGGAACCGAGCATGCGGTAGCAATACCCCGTCAGCTCGACCCGGTGCTTCTCCAGCCGGGCGTCCAGATCCGTCGTCGTCGCTGTGCTGTCACTCATGGAACGCACCTCTGTGGCCTCTCCGTCGCCCTGTGCGGCGCAGCAGTCCGGAAGCTACAGGACCCCACTGACAATCGTCCCGGACCTGCCGTTTTCCGCGCGTAGGGGCCGAACAGGCGCCGTCCGGCGTCCACGCGCACCGCATACTCGCGCGACACCCCGCGCACCGCCAGTCGGCGGGTGCGCGGGGTGTCGTGTGCGGAACGAGCCGTGACCGGCGGCCTCAGTGCCGTACGGGCACCGCCACCAGCCGGGCCTGCGCCCGAGCCGCCCGAGTTCCGGCCGCCGTGATCGTCACGACGCCTGCCACGGCGAGGAGTCCGAGCGCCACGGTCCCGAACCAGCCGCCGGCGTGGAAGGCGACCGCGCCCAGCGTGCTGCCCGCGCTGGAGCCCACGTAGTACGAGGACTGGTACAGCGCCGAGGCCTGCGCCCGGCCCCGGGTCGCCGTGTGGCTCACCGCCGAGGACGCGACCGCGTGGCCCGCGAAGAAGCCTGCGGTGATCAGGACCAGGCCCAGCAGGACCAGCGGCAGCGTGTCGGCGAGCGACAGCACCAGGCCCGCGGCCGTCGTACCGCCCCCCAGGTACAGCGCCCCGCGCCGCCCGAGCCGCGCCACCAGCTTCCCGGCCGCCGACGCCGACACCGTACCGACGAGATAGACCAGGAAGATCGAGCCGATGATGCCCTGCGGAAGCGAGAACGGCGCATCCGTCAGCCGGTAGCCGATCACCGTGTAGACGCCGCCGAACACCGTCATGAACAGCCCGCCGATCGCGTACAGGCGGCGCAGCAGCGGATCGGACAGGTGACCGCGGACCGTGCGGCCCAGCGCCTTCGGGTTCAGCGTGCCGGGCGTGAAGTGGCGCGGCACCGGCAGCAGTACGCGGAACAGTGCCGCGCACACCACGGCGATCAGGCCGACCACACCCACGGCCACACGCCAGCCCCACTCCTGCGCGACCCAGCCGGTGATGACCCGGCCGCTCATCCCGCCGACGCTGTTGCCCGCGACGAACAGCCCGATCGCGGTGACCAGCGCCCTGGGGCGCACCTCCTCCGCGAGGTACGCCGTCGCGGACGCCGGAACCCCGGCGAGGGCTGCGCCCTGCACCGCGCGCAGCGCGATCAGCGCGCCGACCGACGGGGCGAACGGCACCAGCACAGCCACCGCCACCGCGACCGTGAGGGACGCCGTCATCATGGTCCGCCGCCCGAACCGCTCGGAGAGCGCGGACATCGGCAGTACGCACAGCGCCAGCCCACCCGTCGCCGCCGACACGGTCCAGCTCGCCGTGGACGCGCTCACGCCGAAGTCGGCGGAGACCAGCGGGAGCAGGGCCTGCGTGGAGTAGAGGACGGCGAACGTGGCGACGCCCGCCAGGAACAGGGCGAAGCTCATCCGGCGGTAACCGGGACCGCCCGGGGCCATACGGGAGTCGGGAGCAGAGGCGTCGGGGCGGGCGTCCATGGTGGTGGACGCCTTGGTACTGGCAGGAGGCATGCCTCGAACCTACGATCACCTGCATTCATGCGTCCAATGCATGGAATCGCCATAATCGATCCCATGCAGCATGAGCAGAGGTCACAGCCGCGACTGTCACCGTCCAGTGACACGGAAGACATTGCGGCGATACTCGCGCCGCGTCTCGCCTACTTCGCAGGGGTCGCCCGCACCGAGCACGTCACGCGGGCCGCGCAGGAGATGCAGGTGCCGCAGTCGACCCTGTCCCGGGCCCTCGTACGCCTCGAACAGGACCTGGGCGTCGACCTGTTCGCCCGTCACGGACGCACGGTCTCGCTGACGCCCGCGGGCCGCACCTTCCTCACCTCGGTGGAGCGGGCGCTCGCCGAGATCGAACGCGCCGCCGAGGAGGTACGGGCGGACGTCGACCCCGCGTCGGGCAAGGTGGCCTTCGGCTTCCTGCACACGATGGGCTCCGAGACCGTGCCCGAGCTCATCCGCGCGTTCCGCGTCGACCATCCGCGGGTGCGGTTCAGTCTCGTCCAGAACTACGGCGAGGCGATGATCGAGCGGCTGCGGTCGGGGGAGTTGGACCTCTGTCTGACCTCGCCGGTCCCCGACGCGCCCGACCTGGTCGCGCGCCGCCTCGACGAGCAGCGGCTGCGGCTGGTCGTGCCCGACGACCACCGGCTCGCCTCCCGCAAGCGCGTCCGGCTGGCCGAGGCGGCCGACGAGACCTTCGTGACCCTCGAACCCGGGTACGGGTTGCGCCGGATCACCGACGACCTGTGCCGGCAGGCCGGGTTCCGTCCCCGTATCGCCTTCGAGGGGGAGGAGGCCGAGACCCTGCGCGGCATGGTCGCCGCCGGGCTCGGTGTGGCGCTGCTGCCGCCGCCGGCCGTGGCGCGGCCCGGGGTCGCCGAGCTCACGGTCACTGCGCCGCGGGCGGCCCGCGAGATCGGGGTGGCGTGGCGGGCGGGCATCCCCGACACCCCACCGGTGGCGGCCTTCAAGCGATTCCTGCTGTCGCGGCGGGGGCACCTTCTGCCGGACTGAGCGGTCCCGTAGTCCGGGTGGGACCACTGTCTCCCGGCGCCCGTCATGGTGGTTGCGCCCACCCCGCCCGGGCGCCCCACGTTTCACGGCACCCGCCGTCGTGGGTTGTGCCCACCCTCCCCCAGCTACCGCTGGGAGGTGCCCCCAGCCATGCGGAACGCCTGCCCACAACGGTGAGGTGCGGTTGCCCACCGCCAGGCGCAACCGACCCAGCCACCGGCAGGTGGCGTACCAGCCCATGACGACCCGCGGCCGCGTTCGTACCCAACCACCCACCGGCAGGTGGCACTCAGCGGCGGCGTCCCGCCGACCCGAACCCCGCCGCCAACGGCATCCGCAACCCCAGCGGCGGCGGAGCCGCCAGCGCGTCCGCGACCGGGCGCGAGAAGTCGCGCCCGAAGAGCGTGCCGAGCACGAAGTCCGAGGCGAGAGCGAGGACTTCGGCCCAGTACTGATGCAGCCCGTGCCCGTCGGAGTGCACCTCGAACCGGCAGATCCCGGGATTGGTCTTCTTCACCCGGGCCGCCAGCCGAAACGACAACTCGGGGTCCGTACGCTCGTCGTTGGTCCCGTGCACGATCATCACGCGCCGCCCCGCCAGCTGCTTCACGGGTTCGGGAGCCACGGCCACGTCGTCCTCGGGCAGCCAGGGCGCGACCGCCAGCACGGAGTCGACCGCTTCGTGCCCGCCGGCGTGCAGGGCGGCACGGCCGCCCATGTCCACGCCGGCGAGGCAGACGGGCACGTCGCCGTAGCGCCGTACGACCTCCTGCACAGCCCATGAGGCGTCGCGCGCGAGATGCGCCTCGCTTCCGTTCCAGCCGCGGTACCGGTAACGGACCACATGCGCCGCAAGCCCCTGCTCACGCCCGTCGCGTGCGAGACGCCGCCCCAGGGCGCGTGCCGACGACGCGGCGAGCGGGGACGGACGGCGCACGGAGACCTCGTCACCCCCGGGCAGCAGGAGCACCACACCGCCCACGGCGGTCGGCTCCGGGCCGATCGCCTTTCCCAGCCTCGGCGTCTGAGCCGACGTCGCTTGCTGTGCCATGACAGAACAGTGTCAGAAGCACTGGTGTACTCCACCTGTCCGATGGGTCACCGTTACGTATCGACGATCCTTGGAGACAAGAGATCTACGCGCGTAGGAGTTAGAGTGCGGAAATGACAAGCCAGACCCGCGAAATGCCGACTCCGGATCAGATCCGCCGCGCCCCGAAGGTGCTGCTCCACGACCACCTCGACGGTGGCCTGCGCCCCGGCACCGTCGTCGAACTCGCCCGTGCCCAGGGCTACGACCACCTCCCCGAGACCGACCCGGACAAGCTCGGCATCTGGTTCCGGGAGGCGGCCGACTCCGGTTCGCTGGAGCGCTATCTGGAGACCTTCGCGCACACCTGCGCCGTCATGCAGACCAAGGAGGCGCTGAAGCGCGTCGCCGCCGAGTGCGCCGAGGACCTGGCCGAGGACGGCGTCGTCTACGCCGAGATCCGGTACGCCCCCGAGCAGCACCTCGAAAAGGGCCTCACGCTCGAAGAGGTCGTAGAGGCGGTCAACGAGGGCTTCCGTGAGGGCGAGCGCATCGCCCGCGAGAACGGTCACCGCATCCGCGTCGGCGCCCTCCTCACCGCGATGCGGCACGCCGCCCGCGCCCTGGAGATCGCCGAACTCGCCAACCGCTACCGGGATGCCGGCGTCGTCGGCTTCGACATCGCGGGCGCCGAGGCCGGCTACCCGCCCACCCGGCACCTCGACGCCTTCGAGTACCTCAAGCGCGAGAACAACCACTTCACGATCCACGCGGGCGAGGCCTTCGGTCTCCCGTCGATCTGGCAGGCGCTGCAGTGGTGCGGTGCCGACCGGCTCGGCCACGGCGTGCGCATCATCGACGACATCAAGGTCGCGGACGACGGCTCGGTGCAGCTCGGGCGGCTGGCCGCGTACGTACGGGACAAGCGCATCCCGCTGGAGATGTGCCCCACCTCCAACCTCCAGACGGGCGCGGCGTCCTCGTATGCCGAGCACCCCATCGGCCTGCTGCGCCGGCTGCACTTCCGGGCCACCGTCAACACCGACAACCGCCTCATGAGCGGCACCAGCATGAGCCGTGAATTCGAGCTGCTGACCGAGGCTTTCGGATACACGCTCGACGACATCCAGTGGTTCACCGTCAATGCGATGAAATCAGCATTCATTCCTTTCGACGAACGACTGGCGATGATCAATGACGTGATCAAGCCGGGATATGCCGAGCTGAGGTCCGAATGGCTGTTCAAGCAGACGGCGTCGACCAGCGCTTCTGTGCAAAAAAGGGCCTGACGGCCAACCCGCCGGAGGCCTGGGCGTGACGAATTCTTGAGAAAACCCGGTGTTTGCGGGGGACACGAAACGGTCGTTACGTTTCTGAGATCCAAAGCCCCCGTCACGAGGACGTGAAGATGAAGCAGTCTGCCGCCAAGACCCTCGGCGTCGCCGCGCTCGGTGCCGCCTTCGCTGCCGCGGGCGCCGGTGCGGCCAACGCCGCCCCCGGAGTCGCCACGGACCTCGGCGAGGCCGCGCGGACGCTGCCCGCCAAGGTCAGCCCCGAATCCCTCGACGAGGCGCAGTACACGGTCGGGACCGCCACCGGCCAGGTGGCGGCGTCAACGCTGCCGGCCCCGCTCGACAACACCCGGGTGAGCGGCCTCCTGGGCGGCCTGCCGCCGCAGAACTTCCACACGCAGGAGCTCGGCACGCAGGGCCTCCACACGCCGGAGCTGCCGCTGCACAACTCCCTGGGCCTCGGCTGACCCGGACACACCGACGGGGTGCACCGACATGTTCGGTGCACCCCGTCGTGCTGTCTGGGCCGCCTACCAGGCCTGGCGGGCGCTCTCCTCGCTGGGGAACAGGATCCACAGCGCGATGTAGAGCAGGAACTGGGGGCCGGGCAGCAGGCACGAGAGTACGAAGATCACTCGCATCGTGGTCGCGGAGGTGCCGAAGCGCCGTGCCAGCGCTGCGCACACTCCGCCGATCATCCGTCCGTTGGTGGGGCGGGCAAGGCGGCTCATCGTGGGCTCCTTCGCGAACCGTGGAGGCGGTTGCCTCATCTGCCTTCCACGCTACGGACGCGAAACGGGCAGAGCGTCGCTCTTCGGTGCGAGGCCGACCCTGGTAATCATCGGGGTCGTTCCCTGAGGGGCGTCCTCCCTGGGTGCGGGGGTGCGCTCGGCCCTACGGCGGAGCCGGCCCCGGGCGGCGGGCACGACGGCGACATGCGCGAGCGCCACGCCCACGGTGTTCAGCAGCAGCGAGTCGACGTCCACGATCTGGCCCGGTACACCGGTCTGCAGCAGTTCGATGCTCAGCGACAGGAGCGCGCCGGCCGCGACCGTACGGGCCAGGGAGCCCAGCGGCGACGCGGACAGTTTTCCACCGGCCATCGGCAGGATTACGCCCAGCGGGGCGAGCAGCAGCAGACCCTCGCCGATGCGGCGGGCGGCCTGTAACGGGCCGAGCGCCAGGTCGGCTCGGATACCGGCGAAGGGATGCAGATTCGCCGCGCTCACCCACGGGACGTTCAGGGGGCGCAGCGTGAGCCATCCGACGAGGAGGAGGTGTGCGACGAGGAGGACGCCTCCTGCCGCACGAACGCGGAACGCGACGTTGCCGTCGCCCGATCCTTGACGCACGCCCCCAATGACGCCGGGGCTCGCGCCGCGGTTCCGCGGTATGCCTCATTCGGCGGTACGTACGCCTCCGGCGGGGGCTCGCGCCCTTTTGTACGCCCCAGGGGGCACAGGTGCGACGCGAGGGCACCCGCCGTCGCTCAGGACCCGGAAACCGCCTCAGAGGACGGAAGCGCCGTGCCCGGACGGGTGCGGACGTCCGATGTGCACTCGTAGCGTCGCGCAGGCCCGTCGCCGGGCCCTCCCAGCACCACCGCCCCGTGCTCGTCCGCGGCAGCGGAATCCGCGTACGTGCAGACGATCTGCGCGAGCGCGTACGCCGACAGATCCGCCGGCGGGCTGCTCAGCCGCAACGTGTCCTCCGGATCGCCTCCCCGCGGCCCGGACACCGTCATGCCACCACGCACAGCGGTCGTGTACCCCGCCTGCTTCTCCGGCGCCGACGGCGTCTCCGCCAGCTTGTCGAGCAGCGCCTGCGCCACCCGTACCCGGTCCGTCGCCACGTTCCCGGAGAGCTGCACGGTCCGGTCGACCGGCACCAGCTGCGACGCGCACACGAGGAAGACCTGCACGGAGACGCCCCGCGCCGACTGCGTGCCGATCTCGTCCCCGCCCAGGGCGCACGGCACCCGCGACGGTGCCGCACCGAAGTCGGTCGGCACCTCGGTCGGCCGGATCCCGCACCCGGAGAGCACCGAGGCCAGCACCACGCCGAGCAGCGGAACGGCCACCGCACCCCGCAGACGCCGTACGTTCACCGCTCACCTCCGTCGCACTCCTGGGACGACGATCCGTCGCCCCGCTCCCGCTCCTGTTCGCGTTCCCGCTCGAGTTCCGCCACCCCTGAGGCATCCCGCGGCACCCGGAACGTGAACACCGCCCCGCCGTCGGGCGAGTTCGCCGCGGTGATGTCGCCCCCGTGGATATGGGCGTTCTCCAGCGCGATGGACAGCCCGAGCCCGCTGCCCTCGGACCGCGGCCGGGAGGCGCTCGCCTTGTAGAAGCGGTCGAAGACGTGCGGCAGCACATCCTCGGGGATGCCGGGCCCGTGGTCGCGCACCTCGATGGCCATCACCTGGCCGTCAGGGCCCTCGGTCCGCACGGCTACCCGCACAGGCGAACCGCCGTGCTTGAGCGCGTTCCCGATGAGGTTCGCGAGGATCACGTCGAGGCGCCGCGGATCGATCCGGGCCATGATGCCGCGCTCGGCGTCGAGTTCGACGGCGTCGAGCCAGGCGCGCGCGTCGATGCAGGCGGTGATCTGGTCGGCGATGTCCACGTTGTCGAGGACCAGCCGGGCCGTGCCCGCGTCGAAGCGGGTGACCTCCATCAGGTTCTCCACGAGGTCGTTCAGCCGCCGCGTCTCACTGACGACCAGCCGTACCGCGGGCTCGATCATCGGATCGACGCTGCCGGTCTCGGCGTCCAGCTCCTCCTCGAGGACCTCGGTCACGGCGGTGATCGCGGTCAGCGGCGTACGCAGCTCGTGCGACATGTCGGCGACGAACCGCCGCGACGCCTCGTCGCGCGCGGTCATCTCCGCGACGCGCTGCTCCAGCGCCTCCGCGGTCCGGTTGAACGTACGCGACAGATCGGCGAGCTCGTCCGTCCCGGACACCCGCAGCCGGGTGTCCAGCTTGCCCTCGCCGAGCCTGCGCGCGGCGACCCCGAGCCGGTGCACGGGCTTGAGGACGGTCGTCGCGGCGGCCTGCGCGAGCAGCGCGGAGCCGATCAGCGCGAGCCCGGTGGCGATCCCCAGCGACCAGGCCAGCGAGTTGAGGTCCTTGGCCTCCGGCTCCAGGGACTTGAGCATGTAACCGGTGGGCCCGCCCCCGATCATCGTGGCGCCGCCCACGAGGTACGGCGTGCCGTCGTCGACGATCCGCTGCCAGTACAGGTGGTACGGGTACTTGTTGCCCTCGGTGATCTCTTGTTTCTCGTCCACCGCGTCGCGCAGCGACTTCGGTACGTCGGACAGCGTGAAGGTGCCCAGGTCGGAGTTGCCGACGACGGTGTCGCCGTGCTCGTCCTCGGCGATCAGCAGCACGCTGAAGTGCTGGCCGCTGGCGGCCATCTGACCTGCGGCGCGCTGCAGTTCCTCCTGCGTCGGACGGGCCGGCAGCGCGCCCGCGCGGTTCTGCATCTCCTGCTGGAAGTCGTTCAGCGCGGCGTCCTGCGCGCGGGTGAGCACCGCCTCGCGGTTGAGCCAGTACGCTATGCCGCTCGCCGACACGGCGGCGGTCAGGGCGACGAGGGCGAACACGAGGACCAGGCGCAGGCGCAGACTCGTGAAGCGCAGCGTCGAGAGGATCGCCTTGCGCGCCGCGGCCCAGCCGCGGAGCTTGTCGTGCGGTTTCGTCACCGTGCCCGACCGCTCACTTCCGCGCCCGCGCGCCGCAGCGCGGGTGTCGCCGCCCCTGCCTGCATGGTCACTCTTCCATTCTCTGCCGGAACACGGCCGAAAGAACCACCTGTTGCGCTGTGCTTCAGGGGGCTGAAGTGGCCGGCGTAACAGGAGTGGTCGAAGTGCAGGAGCAGCGGTTGGACGAAGCTGGCGTCACGGCCGTCTCTCACGAGGGCGTGTCCAGCCGGTAGCCCACGCCACGCACCGTGCGGATCAGCGTCGGCGAGGACGGCACGTCCTCGACCTTGGCGCGCAGCCGCTGCACACAGGCGTCGACGAGCCGGGAGTCGCCGAGATAGTCGTGCTCCCAGACGAGGCGCAGCAGCTGCTGGCGCGACAGCGCCTGGCCCGGCCTGCGGCTCAGCTCCAGCAGCAGACGCAGCTCGGTCGGCGTGAGCTGGAGATCCTCGCCGTTCTTGGTGACGGTCATCGCCGCACGGTCGATGACCACGCTCCCGAACGTTGCCGAGTCGTTCGCCTCCCGCTCGCCGCGGCGCAGCACGGCACGGATCCGCGCGTCCAGCACCCGGCCCTGCACGGGCTTGACGACATAGTCGTCGGCGCCGGACTCGAGCCCGACGACCACGTCGATGTCGTCGCTGCGCGCGGTCAGCAGGATGATCGGCAGCTGGTCGGTGCGCCGGATGCGCCGGCACACCTCGAACCCGTCGATGCCGGGCAGCATCACGTCCAGCACGATCAGGTCCGGACGCTGTTCGCGCAGCAGCTTCAGACCGTCCTCGCCGGTGGCAGCGGTGGCCACACGGTGCCCCTGGCGCGTCAGCGACAGCTCCAGGGCCGTACGGATGGCGTCGTCGTCCTCGATCAGCAACAGGGAAGGCACGGCTCATTCTGACTCATCACACGGTGGGGTTTCGACAGTTGCGACGCTCCCGTCCACACGCCGTACCTCGAACTCCTGTGAAGGATCTTTGACAGCGCCCCGGCACGCCCGTGTGCCGGACCCCTGTGACAGGTCTGTGACAGTCGGCGGACACCGCCATGAAGTCGCCCCGGCAGAGTTTTCGTCACAGCAAGGACCGAGACCCACTCCACCGACGGGGGGCGCGAGATGAACATGCTGCACAGCACCACGACAAGCGCAGTTGTCACGCGTCTGCACGACGTGCGGGGCACCGGTCAGCACGAGAAGTCCGGTGCCGTGAGCGGGCGGGGGTGCGCTCGCGGCACCGGGCGTCAGCACGCCGCGTACATGACGGTGGTTGACGCACATGCGGGGGGAAGCACCAACGGGGGAGCTCACGGGGGAGCCGCGTACGGGGAGGCCTCGGGGGAGCGTCGTGCCAGGTCGGAAGCGGAGTTCACCGCCTACGTCCAGGAGCGCCGCGCCTCCCTGTACGCGACCGCGTACCACCTGACCGGTGACCGCTTCGAGGCGGAGGATCTGCTGCAGAGCGCCCTCTTCTCGACGTACAAGGCCTGGGACCGGATCAGCGACAAGGCCGCGGTGGGGGGCTATCTCCGCCGCACCATGACCAACCTGCACATCAGCGCCTGGCGGCGCCGCAAGCTGAACGAGTACCCGACCGAGGAGCTGCCGGAGACGGCCGGTGACACGGACGCGATGCGCGGCACCGAGCTGCGCGCCGTGCTGTGGCAGGCGCTGGCCCGGCTGCCCGAACTCCAGCGCACCATGCTGGTCCTGCGCTACTACGAGGGTCGTACGGACCCGGAGATCGCGGAGATTCTCGACATCAGTGTCGGCACGGTGAAGTCGAGCATCTGGCGCTCCCTGCGCCGGCTGCGCGAGGACGACGTCCTGAGCTTCGGCCGTGACGAGGAGGAGTCCTTCGGCGAGCTGGTCGCCTGAGGTCTGGGGGTACGGGGGAACAGCGGGGGACCACGGGGGTCACGGGGGACCACGGGGGAAATGGATAGCGGGACCGGAAGGCCGGGGGGGCCTTTCCGGTCCCGTTTTCTGTCCGGGGCCGATCAGGCCTCGGCTCGTACCTCGGCGGCCTCGGCGGCCGGGATGGCCTCGACGATCTGCCCGGCGGCCGCCAGCCGGAGACCTGCCTCGCTCTTGTCGCAGGGGTGAGCGCCCAGCGCTGCATGGCGGGCCACGATGGCGCGTTCGGCGCGCATGAGGCGCCAGCCCCGGCGGATCAGGAACGGGACGGACTTGCGGCCCTCCTTCAGATCCCGCAGCAGCCGCCGCCGGAACGTCGTCGACGGCCGACCGCGCAGGCACAACGCGTCGGCCAGCAGGCCGAGTTCCCGGCAGCGCCCCACGATGTCGGCGGCGAAGATGCCCTCGGCGATGAACAGCGGGGCATGCCCGAGGTCGAGCGTGTCCTCGCCGGTCCGCGCGCTCGTCGAGATGTCGTAGCGCGGTACCCGCGTCCGGCCCGCGCGGCACAGTTCCTCGATCGTCGTGAGGGCGGCCTCTGTGTCCCAGGACTCGGGCGAGTCCCAGTCGATGTCCGAACTGCCCGGTACGAGCGGCAGAGTCGGGTCGTCGCCCTCCTTGTAGAAGTCGTCGAGGCTCAGCACGGGCAGCCCGGAGCGGGCGGCGAACGACGACTTTCCGGAGCCGGAGGGGCCGGCGAGCAGCACGACACGTGTGGCAGGGGCATGGGAACTCACGAGAGACCAGTGTGCGGCATCCCGCGGCCCGCGCCGACCCCCGCGGGTCGTCTTTGGTGTGCACGGCGCGTGTCAACTACGCTTCGTAGTGAATCGGTTACTCAAAGGAGGCGGTTTCCCCCATGGCACGACACGCAGTTCCTCAGCGCAGGTCCGCTCAGCGTGGCCTGCTGCGCGCCGGGCTCGCGCTGACTGTCGCAGGTATCGGACTCGGTGCGGGAGGCGCGGCCACGGCCAGTGCCGCGCCGCTGCCGGGCGGCCTGGGCACGCTCGGCAAGCTCGACCCCCAGGCGGCGGCGCAGGGGACGAACGTGGCGCTGCACCACGCGCTGGGCGCGGTGAAGAACGGCAAGGTCGACCCGCTCGCCGACGCGGGCGTGGACCCGCTGAGCAATTCGGTCGGCACGCAGATCGCCGACTTCAAGCCCGTGTCGACGAGACAGGTGACGGGCCCGCTGACCGGCGGTGGTTCGCTCGGGACCCTCCCGGTGGCGGACAGGGCGGCGGGTCTGCTGCCGGGCTGACGGCCCTCGCAGCGCAGAGCCCCGCCTCCCCGGGGACGGAGGGGAGGCGGGGCTCGTCTGCGTGTGGTGCGTCAGCGTAGCCGTACGGGACCGGTGCGGGCACCGTCGCGTACGGGTCCTCGGTACCGACTCATCACTGCCTCGACTCTGCCTCGGTACTGCCTCAGTACGACGAGCCGGACGCGCCCAGTGAACCCGTCGGGTGCCAGACCGTCTTCGTCTCCAGGAAGGCCGTCAGGCGGTGTGTGCCCTGGTCGGCCGTCCAGTCCACGGAGTTGTCCACAGGCTGTGGGCGAAGTGTGCGCTTCAGGTTGTCCGCGGCCGCGATCTCCAGCTCCTTGGCGAGGGCCTCGTCGGCGCCCGTCAGATCGATCGCGTTGACGTCCTGGTGCGCGGCGAGCGGCGTCGCGATCTCAGCGGTGCGGCCCGAGAGGATGTTGACCACGCCGCCCGGCAGGTCGGACGTGGCCAGGACCTCGCCGAGGGAGAGCGCCGGGAGCGGGGACTTCTCGCTCGCGACCACCACGGCGGTGTTGCCCGTCGCGATCACCGGGGCGATCACCGACACGAGGCCCAGGAAGGACGAATCCTGGGGTGCCAGCACGGCCACCACGCCCGTCGGCTCGGGCGTGGACAGGTTGAAGAAGGGGCCCGCCACCGGGTTTCCGCCGCCCACGACCTGGCTGATCTTGTCCGTCCAGCCCGCGTACCAGACCCAGCGGTCGATCGCCGCGTCCACCTGGGCCGCGGCCTTCGACTTGGACAGGCCCTCCGCCTCGGCGACCTCGCGTACGAACTGGTCGCGGCGGCCCTCGAGCATCTCCGCGACCCGGTACAGGATCTGGCCGCGCAGATACGCCGTGTTGCGCGCCCAGCCGCCGAACGCCTTGCGTGCCGCGACGACGGCGTCCCGTGCGTCCTTGCGGGAGGAAAGGGGCGCGTTGGCCAGCCAGTTGCCTTTGGAGTCCGTCACCTCGTACACCCGGCCGCTCTCGGAACGCGGGAACTTCCCGCCCACGTACAGCTTGTAGGTCTTGAAGACGGAAAGCCGCTCGTCGATCTTTTCGGACTTCTCAGACATCGAGGTACGCCTCCAGACCATGCCGGCCACCCTCGCGGCCGAAGCCCGACTCCTTGTAGCCGCCGAACGGCGAGGTCGGGTCGAACTTGTTGAACGTGTTGGCCCAGACGACGCCCGCACGCAGCCGGTCCGCGACCGCGAGGATACGGGAGCCCTTCTCGGTCCAGATGCCCGCGGAGAGCCCGTACTGGGTGTTGTTGGCCTTGGCCACGGCCTCTTCGGGCGTACGGAAGGTCAGTACCGAAAGGACCGGGCCGAAGATCTCGTCGCGGGCGATGGTGTGCGCCTGGGTGACGTTCGTGAAGAGCGTCGGGGCGAACCAGTAGCCGGAGGAGGGCAGTTCGCAGGCCGGGGACCAGCGCTCGGCGCCCTCCGCCTCGCCCTGGTCGGCGAGCGCGGTGATCCGGGCCAGCTGCTCGGCGGAGTTGATCGCGCCGATGTCGGTGTTCTTGTCGAGCGGGTCGCCGAGGCGGAGCGTCGACAGGCGGCGCTTGAGCGAGTGGAGCAGCTCGTCGTGGACCGACTCCTGGACCAGCAGCCGGCTGCCCGCGCAGCAGACCTGGCCCTGGTTGAAGAAGATGCCGCCGACGATGCCCTCGACCGCCTGGTCCACGGGTGCGTCGTCGAAGACGATGTTGGCGCCCTTGCCGCCCAGTTCGAGGGTGAGCTTCTTGCGGGTGCCCGCGACCGTCCGGGCGATCTCCTTGCCGACGGCCGTGGAGCCGGTGAACGCGACCTTGTTCACGTCGGGGTGCGCGACGACCGCCGCGCCCGCGTCGCCGTATCCGGGAAGGATGTTCACGACACCCCTGGGCAGGCCCGCCTGGCGGCAGATGTCCGCGAAGAACAACGCCGACAGGGGAGTGGTCTCGGCGGGCTTGAGCACGACCGTGTTGCCGGTCGCGAGCGCCGGGGCGATTTTCCACGCCAGCATCAGGAGGGGGAAGTTCCAGGGGATGACCTGGCCGGCGACGCCGAGGGGCCTGGGGTCCGGGCCGTAGCCGGCGTGGTCGAGCTTGTCGGCCCAGCCCGCGTAGTAGAAGAAGTGCGCGGCCACCAGCGGCAGGTCGGTGTCCCTCGTCTCCTTGATGGGCTTGCCGTTGTCCAGCGTCTCCAGGACCGCCAGCTCGCGGCTGCGCTCCTGGATGATGCGGGCGATACGGAACAGGTACTTGGCGCGCTCGGCACCGGGCAGTGCCGACCACTTCTCGAAGGCCTTGCGGGCCGCCTTCACCGCGCGGTCCACGTCCGCCTCGCCGGCCTGCGCGACCTCGGAGAGGACCTCCTCGGTGGACGGGCTGACCGTCTTGAAGACCTTGCCGTCGGCCGCTCCCGTGAACTCTCCGTCGATGAAGAGGCCGTAGGAGGGCGCGATGTCGACGACCGAGCGGGACTCGGGCGCCGGTGCGTACTCGAATGCGGGTGTCTTCTTTTCCATGGCCATGGTGATCAGTCCACCGTCACGTAGTCAGGGCCGGAGTAGCGGCCGGTGGCCAGCTTCTGGCGCTGCATGAGCAGGTCGTTCAGGAGAGAGGACGCGCCGAAGCGGAACCAGTGGTTGTCCAGCCAGTCCTCGCCGACGGTCTCGTTGACCAGGACCAGGAACTTGATCGCGTCCTTGGAGGTGCGGATGCCGCCGGCGGGCTTCACGCCGATCTGGACGCCGGTCTGGGCCCGGAAGTCGCGCACCGCCTCCAGCATGAGGAGGGTGTTGGCCGGGGTCGCGTTGACGGCGACCTTGCCGGTCGAGGTCTTGATGAAGTCGGCGCCCGCCAGCATGCCGAGCCAGCTCGCCCGCCGGATGTTGTCGTACGTCGACAGCTCGCCGGTCTCGAAGATGACCTTGAGGCGGGCATGCGTCCCGCAGGCCTCCTTCACGGCGGTGATCTCGTCGTACACCTTCAGGTACCTGCCCGCGAGGAACGCCCCGCGGTCGATGACCATGTCGATCTCGTCGGCGCCCGCGGCGACGGCCTCGCGGACGTCGGCCAGCTTGACGGCGATCGGGGCGCGGCCCGCGGGGAACGCGGTGGCGACCGAGGCGACCTTCACGTCCGAGCCGGCGACGGCCTCCTTGGCGACGGCGACCATGTCGGGGTAGACGCAGACCGCGGCCGTGGCGGGGGTGGTGCGGTCGGTCGGGTCGGGGTGGACCGCCTTGGCGCCGAGCGCCCGGACCTTGCCCGGCGTGTCCGCGCCTTCGAGCGTCGTCAGGTCGACCATGGAGATGGCGAGGTCGATGGCGTACGCCTTCGCGGTGGTCTTGATGGAACGGGTGCCGAGCGAGGCGGCACGCGCTTCGAGGCCGACCGCGTCGACGCCGGGCAGCCCGTGGAGGAAGCGGCGCAGCGTGCTGTCGGACGCGGTGACGTCGGCGAGCCTGTGTGCGGCTGTGGGTGCGGTGGTGGGCATGGTCACCAGACGAGCATATCTACGCGCGTAGCAGCTGTACACCCCCGCGTGGCCGTTCCGGTGGGCGGCCACCACACAGTCGGGCCGCCCACCCTGTCGTGCAGAATCGGCAGCATGACGACCCCCGAGCCGCCGTCTCCCGCGGCGCAGCCCCAGCCCAAGGATCGCGTCCACCGGTCGCCCGCCGGGATCGCGGGCGGTGTGATGCTGCTCGCCCTCGGCGCGTGGCTGGGCATCGACGCCCTGGTCAACGGCGAGGCCCGGGTGCGCTGGCTGGCCATCGCGGGCCTGCTGCTCGCGGTGCCGCTGGTCGTCGCGTTCACGGTGCGGCCCGCGGTGTACGCGAACGACGACCGCCTCCGCATCCGCAATCCGTTCCGTACGATCACGCTGCCCTGGGCATCGGTCTCCGGCCTGCGCTCCGGCTACTCCAACGAGGTCTTCGACCAGTCCGGCGCCAAGTACCAGCTGTGGGCGGTCCCGGTCTCGCTGCGCGCCCGCAAGAAGGCGGTGCGGAGCCAGACGCGGGCTGCCGCGGCCGATCCGCGGGGGCGCACGTCCCCGGTGCCGGCCGGTCCGGTGCGCGCTTCCGGGGACCAGACCATGGACGACCTGCGCGAGCTCGCCGAGGCACGGGCCTCGGCCGAGGGGGCGCAGGGCGGGCCGGAGGTGCGGTGGGCCTACGAGATCGTGGGGCCCGCGGTGGTGGGACTGGTTCTGCTGGTGGTGTTGCTGGCGGTGGGGTGAGGCGCTTCGAGCCCGTCCGGCGATCGAGGACGAGCCCGAAGGGCGATTCGGGGGCCCGGGGAGGAGCCCTCGGTTCGGGAAAGCCCGCCCTACGGCGCGCTCGGCCACACCAGCACCATGTACGCGCCCCAGTACGCCGAGCCCAGTACCGCGCAGGCGATCGCCGCCGCCGCCCGGCGCCGGCTGGTGCGGGCGACGGCGAGTGCAAGCGGCAGCAGCAGCGGGAAGCCGGGGAGCAGAAAGCGGGCGCGCGGGAAGTAGACGCCGCCGCTGCCGACCACGATCACCAGCAGCACGCCGGTGAAGACCAGCAGCGGGAGCGGCTGCCGGTCCCTCACCGACAGCGCGAAGAGCACGACGCACACGATGAGCGTCAGCGAGACCATGACCAGGAACAGCTCGGGCGTCGAGTCGTACACGAACAGCTGGCGCAGCCGTTTCAACGTCTCGACGCCGCCGTCCCACTGGTTGTGCCACAGCTCCTGCACGGCGAAGTAGCCGTCCCAGCGGCCGAGGCGCAGGCCCACCCACCCGACGTACGCCAGCCAGCCGAGCGGCGCGAGGACGGCACCGGCGAGGACGCGCGCGGAGAAGCGCGGCCGGAGCGCGCAGAGGGCCGACAACGAGACCGCGGCCGCGAGCGCGATACCGGTGGGCCGTGTCAGCCCCGACAGTGCCGCTAGCGCACCCGCCCACACCCAGCGGCCGGTGAGCACCGCGTACAGCGACCAGGCGACGAAGGCCGTGAACAGCGACTCGGTGTAGCCCATCCACTCCACGAGCCCGACCGGCAGGGCCGCCCACGCGACCGTGAGCAGCACACCGACGCGGCTGCCGTGCAGCCGGTCGCCGACGGCGAAGACGCCCCATGCGGCGACGAACGACGACAGCACGGCGACGACGAGGCCGACGCTCGCCCGCGATCCGGGCGTCACCCCGGCGACGGCCTTCACCAGCACGGGATACAGCGGGAAGAAGGCGAGGTTGTTCGAGTCGTACCTGGTGCCGAGCCCGTGCGCGTACCCGTGGGCGGCGATCCCCAGATACCAGCGGGAGTCCCAGTCGTCGGCGAGCATGTGCCAGACGTCCTGGTTCGCGGCGCGCGCCCACACGATCAGCAGGACGAGTCCCGTGGCACGGACCCCGGCGTACGCGAGCAGGGCGGGGGCCGCGCGCCGCAGGGACCGGCGCAGACGGGTACGGAGCCCGGCGGCGGACGGCGGTGCCGACCGCGCACGCCGGGAGCCCGGAAGGAGCCCGCCTGACGGCTTGGTGATCGCTTCGGACGGCACCGGGGAAGCGGTCGAGGACACTGCGGCAGCTCCTGGGACTTGTTCGTGCGCTACCGGTCAACCGTCCCCCGGCCGACCCGCGGCGCGACGTGTCGCTGCATCAACTGCCGTGCGTAAATCACACTTCGGAGCGACCTCGGGTTTGGATTCCGGGCCCGGTGCCGGGCCCGCGCCCCGGGACGGGAGCCGGGCCGGTACCGGGTCCGGACCCGGTACCGGCTTCGCATCCGGTCCGTCAGATGCCCGCGGCCGCCGAAAGATCCCTCCTGATGGCGGCGAGCAGCTCCGCGGCCCGCGCACGCGCCGCGGGCAGTTCCTCGCGGGAGCCCGCCGGCACGACGACCTCCAGATAGCACTTGAGCTTCGGCTCGGTGCCGCTGGGCCGGACGATGACTCGGGCGCCCTCGAGCGTGTAGCGCAGCCCGTCCGTCGGCGGCAGCGTCTGCGTGCCCCGCGTCAGGTCCTCGGTCCGGACCGCCGCCAGTCCGCCGAGCCGCGTCGGCGGCTGCTCCCGCAGCCTGCGCATGGCCTCCGCGATCAGTGACAGGTCCTGGACGCGCACGGACAGCTGGTCGGTCGCATGCAGCCCGTGCTCGACTGCGAGATCGTCCAGCAGGTCCAGCAGCGTCCGGCCCTGCTCCTTCACCTCGGATGCCAGCTCGGCGACCAGCAGGGCGGCCGTGATGCCGTCCTTGTCGCGTACGCCCTCGGGGTCGACGCAGTATCCGAGCGCCTCTTCGTAGCCGTACCGCAGGCCGTCGACCCGGGCGATCCACTTGAAGCCGGTCAGCGTCTCCTCGTACGGCAGACCGGCCGCCTCCGCGATCCGGCCGAGCAGCGACGACGACACGATCGACTCGGCGAAGGTGCCTCGCGCACCGCGCCGTACGAGATGCGCGCCGAGCAGCGCGCCCACCTCGTCGCCGCGCAGCATGCGCCAGCCGTCGCCGCCGCGCTCGGGCACCGCCACGGCGCAGCGGTCGGCGTCCGGGTCGTTGGCGATGACGATGTCGGGCCGGGCCTCGCGTGCCGTCGCGAAGGACAGGTCCATCGCGCCCGGCTCCTCCGGGTTGGGGAAGGCGACCGTCGGGAAGTCGGGGTCGGGCTCGGCCTGCTCCTCGACGAGGACGGGCTCGGGGAACCCGGCGCGCGCGAAGGCGGCGAGCAGGGTGTCCTTGCCGACGCCGTGCATCGCCGTGTAGACGACGCGCGCGGTCCGCGGCGAACCGGGGGCGAGCACGGCGTCCGTACGGGCCAGGTACGCCTCGAGCACCTCGTCCCCGAGCACGTCCCAGCCGCCTTCGGGGCGCGGGACGTCGCCGAGGCCGCCCACCGCGGCGATCTCGGCCGCGATCTCGCCGTCGGCCGGCGGCACGATCTGGGAGCCGTCTCCCAGATAGACCTTGTAGCCGTTGTCGCGCGGCGGATTGTGGCTGGCCGTCACCTCCACGCCCGCGACCGCGCCGAGATGCCGGATCGCGAACGCGAGCACCGGCGTGGGCAGGGGCCGGGGCAGCAGGGCGGCGCGCAATCCGGCGCCGGTCATCACGGCCGCCGTGTCCCGGGCGAAGTCGGCGGACTTGTGACGGGCGTCGTACCCGATGACCACGAGGCCGTCGCCCTGGCCCTTCGCCCGCAGATACGCGGCGAGGCCCGCGGCCGCCCGGATGACCACCGACCGGTTCATACGCATCGGTCCCGCGCCCAGCTCGCCGCGGAGCCCTGCGGTGCCGAACTGAAGGGTGCCTTCGAAGCGGGCGGCGAGCTCGTCGAAGACCTTGCCGTCGATGAGCTCGCCGAGCTCCTCACGGGTCTCAGGGTCCGGGTCCTCGGCGAGCCAGGCCTGGGCCCGGGCGATGAGTTCGTCGTGCACGTTCTCTCTTGCCTCTCCGTGGTTCTGCTGCGCTCAGACTGCCGGTCGGGCTGTGGTCGGTCCGACCGCCGTCAGATACGCCCCAGCACCTGCGCCAGCAGCGCCCCCATGCGGGTCGCCGAGTCCCGGCCCGCCTGGAGGACCTCCTCGTGGTTGAGCGGCTCGCCCGTCATGCCCGCCGCCAGGTTGGTGACCAGCGAGATGCCGAGCACCTCGGCGCCCGCCTCGCGTGCCGCGATCGCCTCGAGCACGGTGGACATGCCCACCAGGTCGGCCCCGATCGTGCGTGCCATCCGGATCTCCGCCGGCGTCTCGTAGTGCGGCCCGGGGAACTGCGCGTACACGCCCTCCTCGAGCGTGGGGTCGATCTCCTTGCAGAGCGCCCGCAGCCGCGGCGAGTACAGATCCGTCAGGTCCACGAAGTTCGCGCCGACGATCGGCGACGCCGCCGTCAGATTGATGTGATCGCTGATCAGCACCGGCTGCCCGGGCCGCATGCCCTCGCGCAGGCCGCCGCAGCCGTTGGTCAGCACGACCGTCTTGCAGCCCGCGGCCACGGCCGTACGCACGCCGTGCGCGACGGCGGCGACACCGCGGCCCTCGTAGAAGTGGGTACGGCCGAGGAAGACGAGTGCCCGCTTCTCACCCGTCCGGTACGAACGGATCGTGCCTCCGTGGCCCTCGACGACCGGCGGTGGAAAACCGGGCAGGTCGGTGACAGGCAACTCGTGCTCGGGTTCCCCGAGCGCGTCGACGGCCGGCGCCCAGCCGGAGCCCATCACGAGGGCGACGTCGTGGTTGTCGGCACCGGTGAGCGCGCGCAGGCGCGCGGCGGCGGCGTCGGCGGCGGCGTACGGGTCGCCCTGGATGTCCGGAATAACAGAAGCGTTCACGCGATGAGCGTAGCCGGTCAGGCCCTACGCGCGTAGATGCTGATGCCAACGAGGATGCGATCGTTGCCGTGTCGTTTCCAACCGCACGGTGTCTTCCCGGCCGGAAAGAGGTGGGCAACCGGCCCCAGAGGCTTCAGCAGGGCCGCTTGCGCAGCTCCATCACGTAGTCGTGGGGCGCCCCGGCCGACTCGGCCGCGTCCGCGACCTCCCCCAGATAGCGCGCGGACGGCAGCCCGCCCTCGTATCCGTTGAGGACGTACACCCAGGCGGGTTCCTCGCCGTCCAGCGTGTGCACCCGCACCCGCATGCGCCGGTATATGTCGAGCCCCACGCCCTCCCACCGGTCCATGGAGTCCTCGTCCATCGGCGCGATGTCGTACAGCGCGACGAAGACCTGTGAACGCGGTGCCTCGACGAGGGTGGCGAGTGCGCCTTCCCAGCCCAGGTGCTCGCCGCCGAAGGTCAGGCGCCAGCCGTTGAGCCAGCCGGTGGCACGCAGCGGCGAATGCGGGGCGCGGCGGGACATGAGCCGCGCGTCGAGATTGCCGGCGTACGCGGCGTAGAGCGACATGGTCCGAGAGTACGGCAGCGGGCACCTTGCGCCCCATGATGGACGTCATGCCTCATAAAGCCCCATGTGCCACGCAAAGACGGCCCCGGGGGAGAGGCCGTCGACGCGGTGCGGGAGAATGGAGTACGTGACTCGGATCGTGATCATCGGTGGCGGACCCGGCGGATACGAGGCGGCCCTGGTGGCGGCCCAGCTCGGCGCGGAGGTGACCGTCGTCGACTGCGACGGCCTGGGCGGTGCGTCGGTGCTGACCGACTGCGTACCGTCCAAGACGCTGATCGCCACGGCCGAGGTCATGACGACCTTCGACTCCTCGTACGAGGAGCTGGGCATCATCGTCGCCGACGACACGCCCCACATCGACACCCCCGCGCGCGTGGTGGGCGTCGACCTCGGCAAGGTCAACCGCCGTGTGAAGCGGCTCGCCCTCGCCCAGTCGCACGACATCACGGCGTCCGTCACGCGTGCGGGCGCGCGCGTGCTGCGCGGCCGGGGCAGTCTGGAGGGCGGGCAGTCGATCGACGGCTCCCGCAAGGTGATCGTCCGCGCCGCCGACGGCACGGAGGAGACGCTCGTCGCCGACGCAGTGCTGATAGCGACCGGCGGCCACCCGCGCGAGCTGCCCGACGCCCAGCCCGACGGCGAGCGCATCCTGAACTGGACGCAGGTCTACGACCTGGAGGAGCTCCCCGAGGAGCTCATCGTGGTCGGCTCCGGTGTGACCGGTGCCGAGTTCGCGGGCGCGTACCAGGCGCTCGGCTCGCGCGTCACGCTCGTCTCCAGCCGCGACCGCGTGCTGCCGGGCGAGGACCCGGACGCGGCGGTCGTCCTGGAGGACGTGTTCCGGCGCCGTGGCATGAACGTCATGTCGCGCTCGCGCGCCCAGGCCGCCAAGCGCGTGGGCGACCGCGTCGAGGTGACGCTCTCCGACGGCCGCGTCATCTCCGGTACGCACTGCCTGATGGCGGTCGGCGCGATCCCCAACACCTCCGGGATGGGTCTCGAGGAGGCCGGGGTCAAGCTCAAGGAGTCGGGCCACATCTGGACCGACAAGGTCTCGCGCACCAGCGCCCCCGGCGTGTACGCGGCCGGTGACGTGACGGGCATCTTCGCGCTCGCCTCGGTCGCCGCCATGCAGGGCCGTATCGCGATGTACCACTTCCTCGGCGACGCCGTCGCACCGCTCAACCTCAAGACGGTCTCGGCGAACGTCTTCACCGACCCCGAGATCGCGACCGTCGGCTACTCGCAGGCCGACGTCGACGCCGGCAAGATCGACGCCCGCGTCGTCAAGCTGCCGCTGCTGCGCAACCCGCGCGCCAAGATGCAGGGCATCCGCGACGGCTTCGTGAAGATCTTCTGCCGTCCGGGCACGGGCATCGTGGTCGGCGGTGTGGTCGTGGCGCCGCGCGCCTCGGAACTGATCCATCCCATCTCGATCGCCGTCGACAACAATCTGACGGTCGAGCAGATCGCCAACGCCTTCACCGTGTACCCCTCGCTTTCGGGGTCGATCGCCGAGGTGGCACGGCAGCTGCACACGCGGAAGGCCACGGGCGAGGGCTGAGCCCGAGACGCTGTCCGCCGCCGACCCGACGGTGGACAGCGGCGCACCTCCCCCAGGGCACCGGCGCACCTGCTCCCAACTGCGCAAGAAAGCGGCATCGATTGCCGTCGGCAGCCGTCGATTCGGCGTGCCCGCACGGGCGTTCCGGCAGCGACCGGCGGTATACCACTTTCCATCCTGTCGTGCGAACAACTTCTGTTATTCGGCGCAAACTGCTGAAAGCAGACGGTCGTTGGGGTTACTGTCAGTTTCGTGTTCGCTGCAGAACGTCGCCAATTGATCCTCGAAATGGTGCGGGCCAACGGGGCGGTTTCCCTCCGTGAGCTCGCCCGCGTCGTCCAGACCTCCGAAGTGACCGTACGGCGGGACGTGCGGGCGCTGGAGGCAGAAGGACTCCTCGACCGCCGGCATGGCGGTGCGGTCTTGCCGGGCGGGTTTACGCGAGAATCCGGCTTTCCGCAGAAATCGCATCTCGCGACCGCCGAGAAGACGGCCATCGCGGACCTCGCCGCGAGCTTCGTCGAAGAGGGCGAGGCCATCGTCGTCGGGGCGGGAACCACCACGCAGGAGCTGGCCCGCCGGCTCGCGCGCGTGCCCGGCCTGACCGTCGTCACCAACTCGCTGCTCGTGGCCCAGGCCCTGGCGCACGCCAACCGCGTCGAGGTGGTGATGACAGGGGGTACCCTCCGTGGCTCCAACTACGCCCTCGTGGGGTCCGGCGCCGAGCAGTCCCTCCACGGACTGCGTGTCTCCCGCGCCTTCCTCTCCGGCAGCGGGCTCACCGCCGAGCGGGGCCTGTCCACCTCCAACATGCTGTCGGCCAGCGTCGACCGCGCCCTCGTGCAGGCGGCGGCGGAGGTCGTCGTCCTCGCCGACCACACCAAGCTCGGCACCGACACGATGTTCCAGACGGTGCCCACGGATGTGATCACCCGCCTGGTGACGGACGAGCCGCCCGCCCACGACGACCGTGCGGCCACGGAACTCCACTCCCTGGCCGACCAGGGAGTGCAGATCGCGGTGGCCGGTGCGTCCCCGGGGGCCGACGCCGTGCCGGCACCGGCTCGGCAGCAGCCGCGCCCCCTGCCCGGCCCTCGCCGCGGCCAGCACCAGATGCCGGGCGGCGGCCCGGGGACGGCGTTCCGCGGCGCGACCGTCCTCGGCGGCGAGCAGGCAGGAACGGTAGGGGACCGGGCACGGGTAGCGGACCTACGCCGCCGATAGCCGGGCCGGAGCCGGAGCCGGAGCCGGAGCCGGACGAGCATGTGGGACGGCAGTCTCACGTACGTGTCCGTTGTGTCCGTAATCGTTACGGGCGTCGGTGAGACGCAGACGTCAACTGCCCCCACTCGACGGCGGCACCTCGGTCGGCTTCAGGCCTCTTAGCGTCAGATTCAGGAGGCGGTCCGCCAGTTGGGGGTCGTTCGGGCTTTCCTCCGCTGCCAGGGCGATCGCGTTGGTCAGCTGGAGAAGGTCGCCGATCGACACCTCGGCCCGTACCTCGCCGGCTTTCTGGGCGCGGACGAGCAACGCGCTGCCGGCCTCGCGGAGGGGCCGGCTGCAACGGGCGAGTGCCGAACTCTCGTCGCCGGAGGCCGACATCAGCGCCCGCGACACCCCGCGGTACTCGCTCGCGTGGCTGATGACCGCACGCAGCCACGTCACGAGCGCCGCGCACGGCTGCGGATCGCCGAGCAGTTCCCGCGAGTGGGCCAGCAGCTCGGAGAGCGCATCCTCGAAGACGGCGCTCACCAGGGCGTGCCGGTTGGGGAAGTGCCGGTACAGCGTGCCGATGCCGACCTTCGCGCGGCGCGCGATGTCCTCCAGCGAGGCGCCGGTGCCGTGTTCGGCGAAGACGGTCCTGGCCTCGGTCAGCAGCCGCTCGTAGTTGCGGCGCGCATCCGCCCGCAGGGGCCGCGGGGGAGCCGTCGTCCCGGGCCGCTCCTGCCTCGCGCCCGCCATGGCGTCCACCTCTGCCTTCTCTCACTGCGCCGGACCGCCTCGCCCCAGCATGCCACCGCACCCTGTGGCCGAGGGAGCCGCGCGCCTGCACGGCCGGCAAACACCCGGGCCCGCCGAACGGTTCACGTTCGGCGGGCCCGGAGGCGTACTGCCGCGGCGCGTCAGACGATACGGCGCGTCAGTCCTTGATCTCGCAGATGACCGCGCCGGAGGTGATGGACGCGCCGACCTCGGCGTTGAGGTCCTTGATGGTGCCGCTGCGGTGGGCGTTGAGCGGCTGCTCCATCTTCATGGCCTCCAGGACGACGACGAGGTCGCCTTCCTTGACCTCCTGGCCCTCCTCGACCGCCACCTTCACGATCGTGCCCTG
>NZ_JBSFWK010000044.1:0-75679 GCF_053594815.1 Streptomyces sp. NPDC002577
GCGACCTCGGGCCGGTTCAGGGTGATCGTCGCGATCCGGTCCTTCACCTCGTACACGATGTTCACGGCGGCTCCTCAGCGTCGCGGCAGACCGAGTACTCGCTCGGCGATGATGGTGCGCTGGATCTCGGACGTACCGCCGGCGATCGTGCCGCCGAAGCTCCGGGCGTAGCGGTGGAACCAGCTGGCGAAGTTGTCGTCGTAGGTCATGTGGTAGTAAGGCGCGGTGTTCGCCGGATGGGCCAGTCCCTCGGGCCCGGCCGCCTCCAGCGCCCGCTCCAGGGCCTTCTGCGAGGCCTCCGAGCCGAGCACCTTCAGTACGGACAGGGCCGGGACGTCGGTTTCACCGCGGGCGGCGCGGGCCAGGGCGGCGGAACCCAGCAGGCTCAGCGCCTGCCGGTCCATGACCAAGGTGGCGTACCAGTCCTTGTCGATGGGCGTGGAAGGGTGGAAGTCGCGAAGGAGGTCGTCCATCCGCTCGGCCTCGCCCAGCCACATCAGGGTGCGCTCGTGCCCGAGCGAGCCGTTCGCCACCCGCCAGCCCTGATTGAGCAGGCCGACGAGGTTCTCGGCGGGGACGCGGACGTCCTCGAAGAAGACCTCGTTGAAGTCCTTGTCATCGGGACCGGTGTACGCGGCGAACGGGCGGCGGGTCACCCCGGGCGTGGACGTGGGGATCAGCAACACACTGATCCCCTTGTGCTTGGGAGCCTCGGGGTCGGTACGCACGAACGTGAGCAGCACGTCGGCGTCGTGGGCGCCGGACGTCCACACCTTCTGCCCGTTGACGATGAAATGGTCACCGTCCAGGACGGCACGCGTACGCAGCGACGCGAGGTCCGACCCGGCGCCGGGTTCGCTCATACCGAGTGCGGCGGTCATCTCCGCGCGCAGGATGGGCACGGCCCAGCGGCGCTTCTGCTCCTCGGTGCCGAAGGACAGCAGCGAGGCTGCGATGATCCCGACGCCCTGGGGGTTGAAGCTGTGGAAGATACGGCGCCGGGACAGCTCCTGCAGATGTACGAACTGCTGGACGACGGTGGCGTTGCGCCCGCCGAACTCCGGGGGGTTGCCGGGGAGCAGCCAGCCCGAGTCGAACTGGAGCCGCTGCCAGCGCCTCGCCCACTCGGGGAGGTGCCCGGTGGACCGGGACCGTTCGGTGGCCTCGGCCTCCGCGGGGAGGTTGGCTTCCAGGAACGCCGCGAACTCGGCCCGGAAGGCCTCGACGTCGTCGTCAAAGGTCAGCCGCATGACTCTCCTCGGCGATCAGCGCCCGGTGCTCGGCGGCGCCGCCGAGCAGCAGCTCGCCCGCCTTGGCACGCTTGAGCGCGAACTGAAGGTCGTTCTCCCAGGTGGTTCCCATCGCGCCGAACAGCTGCACGCCGTGGCGGAACACCAGTGCCTGGCACTCCCCCGCCGCGGCTTTCGCCATGGAGGCGGCCAGACGGCGGCGCGGGTCGTCGGCGGCGATCGTCATCATCGCGAAGTAGGCGAGTGCACGGGCCCGCTCGATCGCCACGTGCATGTCGACCGCCTTGTGCTGGACGGCCTGGAAGGAGCCGATGAGGGCGTCGAACTGGCGACGGGTGCGTACATGCTCGAGGGTGAGGTCGAGGATCCGGCGGCAGGCGCCGACCATCGTCAGGGCCAGGCCGGCGAGGGCGATGTGGCGGGCGCGCTCCGGGTCGGCTGTGGCGCGTGCGTCGTCGGTGACCCGTACGCCTGCGAAGGTGACCTCGGCGACGTGCAACAGCGGGTCGAAGACGGGGGTGCGGACGGCCGTCGCCTCCTCGGCGGGCACCACGAAGACGGCATCGCCGGTCACCACGGCCAGCCGGTCAGCCCGGTCGCCGTCCAGCACATGCCGCGCGGTGCCCTCGAGCACCCAGCCGCCCTGGTCCCGGCGGGCGTCCACCCCTGCGAACACGGCGGCCCCGGACTGCCCTGCCCGGATACCCGCCGGAACAAGCGGGGCGAACTGCGTCATCGTCGCCAGATAGGGCGTCGGATCGACAGCCCTCCCCAACTCCTCCAGGACTATGCCGAGTTCGACCGCATCGGCGGGATCGGTGAGCTCCGTCCAGCCGAGGTCGTTGTAGGTGCGCCAGAGAACCCCGGGGTCCGCCCCTCCGTCCACCACGGACCGGACCAGAGCGGGCGGACACTCCTTGGTGACCGCGTCCCGGACCGTGTCCTGCCACAGCCGCTGGTCGGGATCGAACTCAAAGAGCATCCCGGCCTCCGGTGACGAAGCCGCCGCCCCATGGCTTCAACTGCCCGAACTCGCGGTAGATCTGGAAGTCCCACGCCACGAACGGCCTCCTTGCCAGAGTTCCGGTGGATACAGCGGAGAATAGCATTCTCACTGACCGAAAGTAACGGTCTCCTCTGTTCCTCTGAAGACGTCCGATCAGGAAAAGGCTTCCACTTACACTGCAGTAATGTTCTCCCCATGGCGCAGAAGACGAGTCAGCCCGTGAGCACACCGAGCGAAGAGCCGGCCTGGAAGCAGCGTGCGATCGAGCGTTCCACTCAGGCCGCGAAACGCCGGGCCGAGCAGAGGGTGGAGCGGTTCCTCGGTGCGGCGCAGGCGATCATGGCGGAGAAGGGCACCACGGACTTCACGGTGCAGGAGGTCATCGAGCGGTCGCGCCAGTCACTGCGCAGCTTCTACCAGCACTTCGACGGCAAGCATGAGCTGCTGCTCGCCCTGTTCGAGGACGCCATGAACCGGACCGCCGACCAGATCCGCGCCGCCGCTTCCGGTGAGTCGGATCCCCTGGACCGCCTCAAGGTCGCCGTCCAGCTGCTGTTCGAGCTCTCGCGCCCCGACCCGACCGCACAGCGCCCGCTGTTCACCGATTTCGCCCCGAAGCTGCTGGTCTCCCACCCCGCCGAGGTGAAGATCGCCCACGCGCCGCTTCTCGCCCTGCTCACCGAGCTGATGACCGAGGCCGAAGCCGCCGGCCGGCTGCACCCTGGCGCCAGGCCCAACCGCCTGGCCGCCATGACCATGCAGACCGTCATGTTCAACGCCCAGTCCAGCGGCGGCGCCTCCGACGACGGGAGCGGTCACCCCATCACTGCCGACGAGATCTGGGCCTTCTGCTCCAGCGGATTCGCCCACCGGTGAAAGGGCATGCCCTTTCACCGGTGGGGCCCGCGGTGGCACGGGAGAGGCGGAATCCTCAGCTCGTGGTGATGGCATGCTCGGGGCAGGACTCGGCGGCGGAGCGCACCGCCTCCTCGAACTCTGCGGGCACCTCGGGTGTCTCCACCACGGTGTAGCCGTCGTCGGTCAGCACGAAGACCTCGGGGCAGGCCACGCAGCACACCCCGTGACCGCGGCAGCGTTCGTCGTCGACGGTGACCTTCATCGGGCGGCTCCCTGATCAGCAGGGGCGTCGGCCGGCGTGAACTCCAGGAAGAGACGGGTCAGTCCGCGCAGCATGAAGGTCGGGACATAGCGGTAGCGGCGGGCGTCCTCGGGGCCGTGCTTCGCCTCCGAGAGACGGATGTCGCCGGTGCGGTCGAGGAGCCGCTCGATGGCCACCCGTGCCTCCGCACGAGCCAGGGGCGCTCCCGGGCAGGTGTGGACGCCACGGCCGAAGGCGAGGTGGCGGCGGACGTTCGAACGCCCGATGTCGAATTCCGCGGGGCATTCGAACTGGCGCGGGTCCCTGTTGGCGGCCCCGTTCAGCACCATCACCGTCGTACCGGCAGGAATGTCGACGCCGCCCACGGTCGTCGGGACCTTGGACAACCGGAAGTCCCCCTTGACGGGGCTCTCGATGCGCAGCGCCTCCTCCACGAAGGCGGGGATGCGGTCACGCTCGGCGCGCAGCTTCCGCTGCAGGTCGGGATTTTCGGCGATCAGCTTGATGGCCGTGCCGAGCAGGCGGACGGTCGTCTCCTGGCCTGCCGCGAAGAGGTTGGCGGCGACGCGTACCACGTCGGATACCTCGGGCAGCCGGCCGTCGGGGAACGTCGCGGCGGCGAGGCCCGAGAGGACGTCTTCGCGCGGCGCCCGGCGGCGGTCCTCGATGTAGCGCGCGACGCGGGCGTACAGGTGCTCAAGAGGTGAGTGCGCCATTGTGCCCTCGCTGGTGCTGCCCATGGCCGCGCCGGCGGCCGGTCCGTGCCGCAGCTCCTCGGCGAGCGCCGCCCGGTCCTCTTCCGGTACGCCGAGAAGGTCGGCGATGACGAGCATGGTGAAGGGTCCCGCGAATCCGTGGATGAACTCGCCTTCCCCGCCGGTGAGGAAGTCGTCGAGGAGGCCGTCGGCGAGGTGCCACATGGCGGCCTCGTTCTCCTTGAGCCGCTTCGGCGTGATCAGGCGCATCAGCAGCGCGCGATGGTCGGTGTGGACCGGCGGGTCGAGGGTGGGCAGCTGGTCGCTCATCGGGAGCTCGTCGCGGTGCTGCTCGATCAGCTCGCTCACGTCGTCGCCCTCGAGCGGGACGGGGAAGCCTGGGAAGGGGCCGGTGACCGAGTTGCACGCGGAGAACGTGGCGGTGTCGTTGTAGATCTGCACGGCCTCCTCGTATCCCGTCACCATCACCACGTCGTGGTGGTTCTCCCGGTGCACGGGGCACTGTGCCCGCAGGGAGTCGAAGTACGGGTAGGGGTCCTCGATGGGCCCCTCGTCCCGGAAGAAGTCGACCGACTCGTAGTCCTTCACTGTTCGTACGTTCCCTTCGGCATGGTCACGGCTGCGGCTCGGCGACGCCCTTCCCCCTTGAACCGCAGGGCGCCGTCGAGGACCGCTCCGGCGTCTCCGAGGCGGTCACGCGCGCTCAGGACCGTCTCGAGGACGGCCTCCCACGTCATACGGACAGCAGCCTGGCCAGGTTGCCACCCATGATCTTGGCTTGGTGCTCCTCGCTCATGTGCTTGATCGCTTCGAGGTAGCTGGCCGGCTCGGCCAGGCCCTCGGGGTGCGGGTAGTCCGAACCGAACAGCACCCGGTCGATGCCGATGAGGTCGGCCAGCTCACCCAGGTCCTCCTCCCAGAACGGGCTGACGTGGATGTTGCGCTTGAGGGCCGCCACCGGGTCGCCCGCGAAGCCGTCCGGCGCCTTCTTGTAGACGTCGGACAGGGTCTGCAGCAACGGCGCCACCCAGCTGGAGCCGTTCTCGATGACCGCGATCTTCAGCTCGGGGAACCGGAACAGCGCACCGTGGCACACCCACGACGCCACGGCGTCCTGGACCGGCCGCCACTCGGCCACCATCCGGAAGGTGTTGGTCCTGAACGGCAGCATCTCCCGGCTGCTGCCTTCCCACTCGCTGGTGTACCGGGCATAGCCGCTGTCGGAGGAGTGCATCGTGACCAGGACGTCGTGCTCGACGACGCGCTTCCAGAACGGGTCGAACTCCGGCATCGCGAAGGACCGCGGGCCGCGGAACCCGGGAACGGGAGCCGGCCGGACCAGGATCGCCCGCGCACCGCGCTCTACGCACCAGTCGAGTTCCTCGATGGCCTTCTCGACGATGGGGAGGCTGATCACCGGGACGGTGAAGATGCGCTCCTTGTAGTTGAACGACCAGGTCTCGTGCAGCCACTGGTTGAGCGCGTGGACGACCACGTGGATCAGCTCCGGATCGTCGCGCATGCGCTCTTCGACGAGGCTGGCCAGCGTGGGGAACATCAGTGTCCTGTTGATGCCCAGTTCGTCCATGAGCTCCAGGCGCGGCGCCGGTTCACGGAAGGCGGGAATGGACCGCATCGGCTCACCGAAGATCTCCCTGCGGCTCTTGCCCTCGGGGTTGCCGTTGCGGAAGTAGTCCTCCATCGCGCCGGGGCGGGCGACCACCTCGAAGGTGGGGTTCGGGATGTAGTCGCTGATCTGGCCCCGGACCGCGATCTTGGTACGACCGTTCACCTGCACGTACTGGATCGCGTCTCGGTACTCCTTGGGCAGGTACTTGGTCAGCGACTCCTCGGTCTCGTACAGGTGATTGTCCGCGTCGAACAGCGGATACGGCAGCACGCGCGACGACATGAGATCCTCCTTTGCTCGATGCGAGAAGGTTATTCTCCACATGCGCGATATCGCAATGTCTCGGCGCGGCAGGAACTTCGGACCCCGCCGCTACCACCAGCGGCACGTCCTCGGCTTCGGGCATCCGCAGCCCTGGTTTCTCGAGCGGTCAGGCTCCTACGAAGGTGATCCGGACAAGCTCAGCGGTGGGGTCGGCCAGTGCCGCGGCGCGCCCGGTGTGCAGCAGGACGAGGTCGGCTGCGGCTCCCTGCTCGACGCGCCGGGGTGGTCCGCCGGGGTCGGTGAGGGGACCGAGGTAGGCGTCGAGTGCGGCGGCCGCCGTGAGCGTCTCCTCGGGCGCGACGACACTGCCGAGCGGGTTCGTGCGCAGCACGGCGGCTGCGATGACGGCCCACGGGTCCAACGGCCCGTAGGGAGCGTCGGAAGACAGGCCCAACGGAATGCCGGCGTCGGTGAGCGACCGGCAGCGGTACAGGTCTGCGCGGTCGTCGGCGCGCACGTCTCGGACATAGGCGTCGCCCCGGTCGGCCAGGAAGCCGGGTTGGGTCACGACACGCAGCCCGAGCGCGGCGATGTCGTCGATCAGCTCGCGTGGCACGAGGGCAGCGTGTTCGATGCGGTCACCGGGCCTGGTACCAGCCTCCCGCAAGGCCACCAGCAGCAGTACGAGGGCCTCGCGGGTCACGGCGTGCACGGCCACGCCGCGACCGGCATCATGCGCCGCCCGGATGCGTTCGATGAGGTCGTCGAAGGCGGGCAGACCGGAGTCGGCGAGAACGATCTTGTAGGGGCCGATCGTGGGGCGGCGCGGTGGCGAGTCGTCAAGTCGTGCACCGAGCGGCACTCCCAGCAGGTGAACCCGCTGGGGCAGCGCCCCGCTGTCCATGTCGGCGGTGATGGCCCCGAGGGCGTCCGGGGCGAGGTCGGGGGTGGCGTCGGTGACCCTGGTGATACCGAGCCGGGCGAGTTCGCGGCCGATGTCGGCGAGTCCGGGCGGGCGGGCGCGCGGGAGCCGGGTGCGCAGCCAGTCGTCGGCACGCCACAGCCGGCCGGTCGGCGTACCGTCCGCGTTCCGTTCGATGCCGGGATGGTCGCCGCCCGCGAGGGCGATCGCGGCCGCGGCCCTCGTGTTGAGCATCCACAGCGCGCCACTGCGGTGCTGGACGCGTACGGGCCGGTGGGGGTGGATGCGGTCCAGGGCGGCCGCGTCGAGGTCGCCGGCGACGGACTCGTGGTAGCCGGTGCCGCGGATCCAGCCGTGTTCGTCGGGGCTCGCCGCGCCCAGCGCGGCGCCGAGGCCGGCCGGGTCGCGTACCGCGGGTGGTCCGCACCGGGCCGAGCGCTGTCGGGCGGCGAGGGCGTGCAGGTGCAGATGGTGGTCGGCAAGTCCGGGCAGCAGCGCACCACCCCGGCAGTCGACGATCTCCTCCCCTGGGCGTCGTGGCAGGGACGGGGCGATCTCCGCGATCCGTCCGGCGGCGATACGGACGTCCGCGCGGCGGCCGTCGTCGAGCTCGGCGTCGCGCAGCAGCAGGTTGTCGATGCTGAGGACGTGGGTCATGGCGCCGGGATCCCGAGACCTCGCAGCACCTCGGTGGTGTGCTCACCCATGCGGGGCGCGTCCCCCACGGGTTGGCGACGACGGGGTTCCGCGACGGGGACCCATCCGTGGGCGGTCTCGACCGCCCAGCCCGCGCCGTCAGGGAGAGCCGCGGTGGCCGGCTCGGGCGGTTCGTCGTCCAGCGTGGCGGCGACGACGTCGGCCATCGCGACATCGTGCAGGATGCCGGTGCCGTCGACGGGGGCGGTCAACGCCAGGGCTGCGGCGGTCAGGCCGGTCAGCGGGTCGGCTATGGCGTCGCCGCAGAACAACGGGGTGCCGTCGGATTCACGGGCGACCAGGCCGGCGCCCGCTGCGACATCGTCGCCGAACCCGACCCGCTCGCTCGCGCGCCCGGCGGCGGTGATGGAGACCCAGGTGGCACCGGCGGCCACCGTGGCGTGCGCGTCGAGGCCGAAACGGGCCAGTGCACGGGGGCGAGACGCTTCGATGACGATGTCGGCAGCGGAGACGAGCGCGGCGAGCGCACGCCGGCCTGACGGGGTGCCGGGATCGAGGACGACGGACTCATGACCGGCGTGCAGCAGCCGGTAGAAGCCGGGATGGCCGCGGCGGGCTCCGTCCGGACGCGTCGGTGTCTCCACCTTGACCACACGGGCTCCGGCCAGGCCGAGGAGGTGGGCGCAGAGCGGCCCGGCCCACAGGGCACTGAAGTCGACCACGAGCAGGCCGTCCACGGGCCGATGCGCAGACGGCACCGGTGGTGGAGCCGGACGAGCAGCGGTACACGGGGTGACCGGACCGGCCGCGAGACCGAGGAGCGTGGCCCGCTCCGCCAGTTCGGCGCCGCTGTGCGTGCTCAGCCAGGTCGCGACGGCAGGCCAGGGGTCACCGGACAGCTCGGTGCCGATCAGGGCGCCGAGCAGCACGGGGTCGTCGGCGCGCGCGCACGACACCGCCGCCCAGCCGTCGGCGGTGGGCAGCAACCGGCAGGCGCCGCCCGCGGAGGTCCGGCCGCGCCGGGAGTGGCCGGTGAACGCGGCCCGCTCGGTGAGCAGTTGCGCGCCGTCCAACCGGACCGGCGCGGCCGTGCCGGCGGTCAGCGCGAGGATTCGGTCGGACAGCTCGCGGGCCCGGGACGCCGCGCGACCGGGCGGTACGAGCGGCGGTCCGCCGGCGCGCCCGGTGAGCGCGACGACGCCGCTGGACGCCCAGTCGGCCACCGGGTCCCTGGTGAGGGTCATGCCGCTGACCAGCCGGAACCTGACATGACAGTGAGCACGAGGCCGACGATACACTCGCGGTCGCCGGCCGTGACCTTGAAGGAGCGTGCTCGTCCATGACTTCCGTGCCCGTGATCAGCCCGACGCAGCTGGCGGCCGGTGCGGCGCACACCCCGCTGCTCGACACGGCAGCCCGGCCGGTCGTACCGCTGATGGCCGTCGACGTCGACGAGCCCGCTGCCCCCTCGGTGCTCGACGCTGCGATCCGCCGCGCCCAGGCGTGCGACCGGCTGCTCGTGGGCGTCGCACGGGCCACTGGGGCGGCGCCCCAGGCGGAAACTCTCGCGGCGGCACTCGACTTGACCCTGGTCGATCAGGGGTCGGAGTCGAGCGGCCGCCCGTTCGTCCCCGTGCCGGATCCGGCAGCCGCACTGGCCGGGCTCTCGGACGCGGTGGCGGCGAACCCCCAGGCAGCGCTCGTGCTGGCCGGGCTCCTGCGCTCGACGGAGACGATTGCGGTGCGCGAAGCCCTGGACGCGGAATCGCTGGCGTACTCCACCCTGCTCGGCGGAGCGGAGTTCCAGCGATGGCTCGCGGCGCGCGGCCCACGTCCGCAGCCGCCCCGTGTGGCGGACCCCGTGCTGGTCGCCCGGCACGGGAATGTCCTGGAGGTGACCCTCAACCACCCGGCGCGGCGCAACGCCTACGACCGGCGGATGAGGGACGCACTGGTCGAGGCCCTGCACCTCGCCGTACTCGACGACACCGTCTTCCGCGTGGTGCTCACCGGCGCCGGACCGGCGTTCTGCTCGGGCGGCGACCTCGACGAGTTCGGCACCGCCCCCGACCCGGTCACTGCTCACCTCGTGCGGACCCGCGCCGGCGCCGGCCGGCTGATCCATGACCTGCGCGACCGGATACAGGTGCGGGTGCACGGCACCTGTGTGGGTTCCGGCATCGAGCTGCCCGCCTTCGCCGGGACCGTCCTCGCCGCCCCGGGCACCACCTTCCGGCTCCCCGAAGTCGCCATGGGCCTGATCCCCGGCGCCGGCGGCACGGTCAGTATCCCGCGCCGCATCGGCCGCTGGCGGACCCTGTACCTCGGGATCACCGGCGTCAGCCTGGCTGCTCCGACCGCTCTCGGCTGGGGACTTGTCGACACGCTTCACGTGTGACGGTCGTTCAGGGAAGGTCGCGGCGGATCGCGTCGGCGATCAGCTCGCCGATGAGAACAGCGGTGGCCGCGGGTCCGCGGTGGGGCGTGTCCGGGAGGATGGAGGTATCGGCGACGCGTAGTCCCCGCACGCCGTGGACCCGCCCGAACTGGTCGACTGCGGCGTGCTCGGGATCGTCGGCGGGCCCCATAGGGACCGTGCCGCAGGTGTGCTGGGCGGTGCCGAGGTGGTCGCCGATCCAGCGGTCGAGAGCCCGGTCGGCGCCGAGAATCTCCGGGCCCGGGTCGAGGAGACCAAAGGAAATACCCGCGAAGGGTGGGGTGTCGAGCAAGGCTGCGGTGACACGAACAGCCTTCCGCAGCAGGCGGTGATCGTCGGGGGTGCTGAGGTAGCCGTAGTCGATGCTCGGTGGTGTGGCGGGATCGGCGGACTGGAGGCGCAGGCGGCCGGTCCGCCGGGGTGTCTGGGCGGATACGAGGAATGACAGCGGGGCGCCGGGAACACTCACGGCACCGCCTACGAGCCCGGCCATGGGGACCAGGGACTGGAGGATCTCCAGATCGCCCGTCTCTGCGCCGGGGCTCTCGGGCGTGCGCACCGTGGAGGTGAGGTGCAGACAGCCGCCGAGCCAGGAGTCGGCCGGTTCGCCCAGGTCCTCCTGTGGCGTCCAGTCCAGGACGACTTGCGGATGGTCGCTGAAGCGGGCTCCGACGGCTGGGGCGTCCTGGAGGACGGGTATGCCGAGTCGCTCGAGGTCGGCGCGTGGTCCGATTCCGGAGAGCTGCAGCAGGTGGGGCGTGGCGAAGGCGCCGGTGCTCAGTACGACGGTGCCCGCGTCGACGGTGGAGCGCCTGCCGTCGCGTTCGACGACGACGCCGACGGCCCGGCCGTACTCGACGACGACCCGGCGGGCCCTGCAGTCGCCGAGGACGCTGAGGTTGGGCCGGTCGAGAACATCGGGCGGGAGATAGCTGAGCCCGGTGTTGCGGCGCACGCCGTCGACGGAGTTGGACGGCACAGGGCCGAAGCCGGGTGACACCTGATCGTTCTTGTCAGGGTCGGCGGGAAAGCCGAGTACGTGGGCGGCGTCGCGGAAAGCCGCGGCGGCCGGATGCTCCAGGCGGCTGCGCCGGATGCGCATCGGGCCCTGGCTGCCGTGCAGTTCGCTCGGGCCGAAGTCGAGGTCGTTCTCCAAGGCGCGCAAGAAGGGCAGGACTCTGTCGTAGGCCCAGGCGGGATTGCCCGCGGCGGCCCAGCGGTCGAAGTCCTCGCGCCTGGCGCGCACGAAGTAGCCGCCGTTGACGGTGGTCGAGCCGCCGAGCACGCATCCGCGGGGGACCGTCCAGGGCCGCTCCGGCGCGAGACGGACGGGGTACGCGGTCGTGGCGGGATGGTTCGGCTGCGCGCCCGGAACGGCCCTCGCGTCCAGCAGTGCGGGGTCAAATCCTGCACTGCCGTGGGGAATCGGTCCCGCTTCCAGCAGCAGCACGCTCCGGTCGGGATCCTCCGTCAGGCGCGCCGCGAGCACCGCACCGGCGGCACCGGCGCCGACCACCACGACATCGGGTCGGCGGCTCACCGGAGACGTACCGCGGGGTTGCGGACGGGGTGGTGGAACTGGTCCATGCACGGACTCTCGCACGGCGAACCTCCGATCATTCCTGTGAAATCGATGACGACGGACCTCTTTCTTTTGACACTCCATGCCAATACTCTCGCGGTGTTTGCAGGGTGCAGTCAGCGATGTTCGAGATCTCACAGCACTTTCCACCGTTGGCCTGCACCGTGTTCGCCCGCAGTCACAAGGAGAAATCGCGTGAACGAGGTCAACTCCGCAGAGACAGCGCAGAACCCCACCGACGACATCACATCGCCCGATGCGCTCATCGAGGCCGACGCCCTGATCGAGGAAGTCTCGATCGACGGCATGTGCGGCGTCTACTAGGCCGCTTCCATGGCCACGCTGAATCTGGACCGTGCCTGGGACCTGCACCCGCAGGTCTCGGTACGGCCTGAACCCTTCGGTGCGCTGCTGTACCACTTCGGTACGCGCAAGCTCTCCTTCCTCAAGGACCGCACGCTGCTCGCGGTCGTCCAGGCACTCGCGACGGCGCCCACCGCGCGGGCGGCCTGCTCGTCCGCCGGCGTCGACGACGGGGATCTGCCCCGGTACGGACAGGCCCTGGCCGTGCTCGCGCAGTCGTCGATGGTCGTCGAAAGGACCCCGAGCCCATGACCTCAACTCCGGAAATCTCAGGCCGCGCGCCGGGTGCCTCACGCCTGGTCGACCTCTTCGAGTACGGCCTCGACGCCCCGATCTGCCTGACGTGGGAACTCACCTACGCCTGCAATCTGTCCTGCACGCACTGCCTGTCCAGCTCGGGCCGGCGCGACCCGCGCGAACTCACCACCGCCGAGGCCAAGGCCGTCATCGACGAGCTGGAGGCCATGCAGGTCTTCTACGTCAACATCGGCGGCGGCGAGCCCACCGTCCGCCCCGACTTCTGGGAACTGCTCGACTACGCCACCGCCCACCACGTGGGCGTGAAGTTCTCCACCAACGGCGTGCGCATCACCCCCGACGTCGCGGCCCGGCTGGCCGCCAACGACTACGTGGACGTGCAGATCTCCCTCGACGGCGCGACCGCCGAGGTCAACGACGCGGTGCGCGGACCCGGTTCGTACGACACGGCGCTGCGCGCGATGCGCAACCTGGCCGACGCCGGGATGAAGAACTTCAAGCTCTCCGTCGTCTGCACCCGCCACAACATCCCGCAGATGGACGAGTTCAAGGCCATCGCCGACCGCTATGGCGCGCAGCTGCGGCTGACGCGGCTGCGTCCCTCCGGGCGCGGCGCGGATGTGTGGGACGAGCTCCACCCGCTGCCGGAGCAGCAGCGGGAGCTGTACGACTGGCTGGTGGCGCACGGCGAGCAGGTGCTCACGGGCGACTCCTTCTTCCATCTGTCCGCGTACGGCAAGGCGCTCCCGGGCCTGAACCTGTGCGGTGCCGGGCGTGTGGTGTGCCTGATCGACCCGGTCGGCGACGTGTACGCGTGCCCCTTCGCGATCCATGACGAGTTCCTGGCCGGGAACGTCCGCCGGCCGGGCGGCTTCGCCCAGGTGTGGCGGGAATCGGAGCTGTTCCGGAGCCTGCGCGAGCCGCAGTCCGGTGGCGCGTGCGCGTCCTGCGCGTTCTACGACACCTGCAAGGGCGGCTGCATGGCGGCGAAGTTCTTCACCGGGCTGCCGCTGGACGGCCCCGACCCCGAATGCGTCCAGGGCTACGGCGAGCAGCTGCTGGCCCAGCGCCCCCAGGATCACGGTCACCTTCCGAAGCCGTCCGGCGACCACTCGCACCGCACCGCCCCCGCGCGGCGGCCCGGCCCTGTGGACCTGGTGCTGACGCGCCGCCCGGACCTCGACCGGCCACCGGTCAGCGCCTGCGCCGAAGACCCGTTGGCCGGGGTGAGCTTCACGTAGCACGGCGCCCGATGTGCGCATGCGTCGCGCGACACGCTCCCCGACTCGCAAGCACCAGACAGCAAGCAGCCCGCAGCACACACCTCACAGAGAGAGCCGCACATGGTCAGGAATCCCTGGTTCGAGACCGTCGCGGAGGCTCAGCGCCGCGCCAAGAAGTATCTGCCGAGCACCGTGTACGGCTCCCTGGTGGCCGGCTCGGAACGGGGCCGTACGATCGACGACAACCTCGGCGCCTTCGCCGAACTCGGCTTCGCCCCACGCGTGGTGGGCCATCACGCCCAGCGGGATCTGTCCACGACGGTGCTCGGGGTGGAGTCCGCGATCCCGGTGGTGATCTCGCCGACCGGCGTGCAGGCCGTCCATCCGGACGGCGAGGTGGCCGTGGCCCGCGCGGCGGCGAACCGGGGCGTCATCATGGGCCTGAGTTCCTTCGCCAGCAAGCCGGTGGAAGAGGTCACCGAGGCCAATCCGAACACCTTCTACCAGATGTACTGGACCGGCACCCGCGACTCCATGGTGCAGCGCATGGAACGCGCCCGGGCCGCAGGGGCCAAGGCACTGATCGCCACGCTGGACTGGTCCTTCTCCCACGGCCGGGACTGGGGCAGCCCGCCGATCCCGGAGAAGATCGACTTCAGGACGATGGTCAGGTTCGCACCCGACGTCCTGCCGCACCCCCGCTGGCTGTTGGCGTTCGCCAGGTCGGGACGGATACCGGACCTGAGCGTCCCCAACCTCCAGCCGCCGGGCGGCGAGGCGCCCACGTTCTTCGGCGCCTACGGCGAGTGGATGCAGACCGCGCCGCCCACCTGGGAGGACGTCAAGTGGCTGCGTGAGGAGTGGGGCGATCGCCCGTTCCTGCTCAAGGGCGTCTCGCGGGTCGACGACGCCAAGCGGGCCGTCGACGCCGGTGTGTCCGGCATCTCGGTGTCCAACCACGGCGGCAACAACCTGGACACCACGCCCGCCACGATCCGGCTGCTTCCCTCGATCGTCGAGGCGGTCGGTGACGAGATCGAGGTCCTGCTCGACGGCGGTATCCGGCGCGGCGGGGACGTCGCGAAGGCCCTGGCGCTGGGCGCGCGGGCGGTCCTGATCGGGCGCGCCTATCTGTGGGGCCTGGCCGCGGGCGGGCAGGCCGGCGTGGAGAACGTCCTGGACATCCTGCGCGGTGGGCTCGACTCCGCCGTACTGGGCCTCGGGCACTCCTCGGTCCACGAGCTGTCGCCGGACGACCTGGTCATCCCCGACGGCTTCACCCGCACCGCCGGCCCGGTGGCCTAGCGCATGTCGTCACCGCCGACTCGGGGGCTGGAGCTGGCGCGCTCGGTGTGGCCGGCCGTCCCGGACGGTGCGCTGGTGCTGGTGCCCGTCGGCTCGACCGAGCAGCACGGGCCGCATTTGCCGTTGAACACGGACAGCGTCATCGCTTCCGCCGCAGCCCAGTTGACGGTCGATCAGCTCGCTGCGGATCGACCGGATCGCCGTGTGCTGCTGGCGCCGGCCATCGCCTACGGTGCGAGCGGGGAGCATGCCGGCTTCCCCGGGACGGTCTCCATCGGACACGACGCGCTGCGCATCGTCCTGGTGGAGACCGTACGGTCACTGTCGCTGTGGGCCGGCCGCATCGTGTTCGTCAACGGCCACGGCGGCAACGTACCCACGCTCGACGCGGCCGTCGGCCGACTCCGTGACGAGGGCCACGACGTGTCCTGGCTCGGCTGCGAGATCCCCGGCGGCGACGCCCACGCCGGCCGTGCGGAGACCTCCGTGATGCTGCACCTGGCACCCGGCGATGTCCGTCTTCCCGAAGCGGTGCCCGGCGACACCCGCCCTCTCGCCGCCCTCATGCCTGAGCTGATGACCCGTGGCGTACGCGCGGTGTCGCCCTCCGGAGTCCTCGGCGACCCGACCGGCGCCACCGCCGAGGAGGGCCGCGCCTCGCTCGAGTCGATGGTGTCCACCGCCGTACGCCGCATCACCGCAGGACGGACGGACTCCCGCGGCCGTCTGATCGACGCGACCCCTCCCCCCGCGCCGCCATCCACCCGCACCTGCGTATCCCCCACTCCACGCCCGAAAGCCGTGCACCCATGACACTCCCCCAAGGCTTCGTGGTCACCCTGGACCGGCACACCCGTGTCATCGACCACGGCCGGGCCCTCCTCGGCGGCCAGCCGACCCGTCTGCTCAAACTGAGCCCCCGGGCGAGACCGCTGCTGGCCGGGCGCACGGTACGTGTGCGGGATGCCGCAAGCGCAATTTTCGCCGACCGGCTGCTGGAAAACGGACTTGCCCACCCAGCCGTGCACGCCCTGCCGCCGCACGCTGCACCAGGCGGTAGCGGGGACGGCGCCGGCTGCACCTACGTCATCCCGGTCCGCGACCGCCCCCGCGAACTCGCCCGCCTCCTGGACAGCATCCCCGCGGACAGCCCGGTCATCGTCGTGGACGACGCCTCACGCCGCCCCGACCCGATCACCGCCGTCGCCGCACAGCACGGGGCGAAGCTGGTCCCGCTCAGCGTCAACCTCGGGCCGGCCGGCGCCCGCAACGCCGGACTGCATCTGGTCACCACTCCCTACGTGGTCTTCTGCGACTCCGACATCGTGCTGCCACCCGACACGGTGCCGACCCTGCTGCGGCACTTCGCCGACCCCCAGGTCGCCATGGCCGTGCCCAGGATCACCGGCCTGACCACCTCAGAGTCCTCCGGCTGGCTCGGCCGCTACGAAAGCACCCGGTCCTCCCTGGACCTGGGGGCACACCCGGCCGCCGTACGCCCCGGCACACCCGTCTCCTGGGTCCCCAGCGCCTGCGTGGTCGCCCGGACCGACGTCCTCACCGGCGCCGGCGGCTTCGACGGGCGGATGCGGGTGGGCGAAGACGTCGACCTGTGCTGGCGCCTGGTCGAGAAGGGCCGGCGCATCCGCTACGAACCGTCCGTCGAGGCCGCCCACGAGCACCGGGTCCGCCTCGGCGACTGGTTCACACGCAAGGCCGTCTACGGCACCGGCGCCCACCCCCTCGCCCGGCGCCACCCCGAGAACATCGCCCCCGCCGTGCTCGCCCCGTGGAACACCGCACTCGTCCTCGCCCTGTTCGCCCAGCGCCGCTGGTCGCTCCCCGTCGCCGGAACCATCTGGGCCGTCGCCACCGCCCGCATCGCCCGCAAGCTGGAGGGCACCGAGCATCCGGTCCGCCTCGCGGCACGGCTCAGCGCCGACGGAGCGGTCTCCGCCCTCGCCCAGGGTTCGGCGCTGCTCACCCGCCACTGGTGGCCGCTCGCCGCCGTCGGCTGCCTGGCCTCCCGCCGTATGCGCCGTGCCACGGCCCTGGCGGCCGTCACCGACATCACCCTCGAATACCGCGGCGGCACAACCCGGCTGGACCCCGTCCGCTACGGCATCGCCCGCCGCCTCGACGACCTCGCCTACGGCACCGGCGTCTGGCTCTCCGCCCTCAAAGGCCGCTCCACGGCCGCCCTCCGGCCCCGCATCGTCCTGGCAGCAGGGACCCCGCCGCGGCTCGCGACAAAAGCACCACCGGGGACACAACCGTGACCCGGCAGGAGCCGGGGAGTCCGGCTACACCGTGCCCAGACCGTCGGTGACCTGCCGAATGGCCACGTCGAGGAGGTCGCCCAACTGGGCGTCCTCCACGGCCAGCCAGTGTTCGTACGCGGCGATCGCCGCAGCGAGCAGAGCGTGTCCGAAGAGCCGGGGCAGCACGTCGGCAGGCGACAGGCCCATGCGCCTCGCCACGAACTCGGTGATGATCGCGCGCCAAGAGGCGTACCGCAGGGTGGCGTCGGCCTGGAGAGTGGGCACGGTCAGGATGAGTTCCATGCGCTGCCGGTGCCACGGCACATCGGTGGCGTCGTACCGGTTGAACTCGACGACGGCCTCCCGCAGCGCGTCCATGACCGGAGTGCTCGGGTCTGCCGCGTTCAACAGCTCCCGCAGCCTGGCCAGTTGCTGCTCGAAGTCGCCCCACACCAGGTCGTTCTTCGACGAGAAGTAGCGGAAGAAGGTGCGTCGGCCGATGCCGGCCGCACCGGCGATGTCGTCGACGGTGGTCTCGTCGAAACCCTGGCGGCCGAACAGCTCGAAGCCCACCCGCTCCAGATCGGCCCGCGAGGTGGCACGCGGACGCCCGCTCCTGGCCGGCGCTCCGGCGATCAAGCTGCTCGAAGACGACTCCACACGGTCTCCTTTCCCCAGGGTGACGGATCCGCGGCCCGGCGCGGCCCCAACAACATACGCCCGCACGGCGACGGGAGTGTCCCACGCCCGTGCGCCTGCCCTCTACAACTTTGGTCTGACCTTCGATATGTTTCGCGCACTCCCCCAGTGCCTTGAGGGCCTGGGAGGTACCCCCAGGCCCCGGAGGCTGCGTACCGTGGACTTTCGACTCACCGAAGACCAGGAAACGATCCGCAAGGCCGTCGCCGGACTCGTCCGCGAATTCGATGACCACTACTGGATGCAGAAGGACCGGGACCATGAGTTCCCGGCCGAGTTCTACGCCGCCGTCGCGGGCGGCGGCTGGCTGGGGCTGACCATCCCCGAGGAGTACGGGGGGCATGGCCTCGGCATCACCGAGGCGACCCTGCTGCTCGAAGAGGTGGCACGCTCGGGCGGCGGAATGAACGCCGCGAGCTCGATCCATCTGTCCATCTTCGGCATGCACCCCGTGGTGGTGCACGGCTCGGAGGAGCTGAAGCGCCGTACGCTGCCCCGGATAGCCGCCGGGGACCTGCACGTCTGCTTCGGCGTGACCGAGCCGGGCGCAGGTCTGGACACGTCGCGCATCACCACGTTCGCGCGCCGCGAGGGCGACCACTACGTCGTCGACGGACGCAAGGTGTGGATCTCGAAGGCCATGGAGTCGGAGAAGATCCTGCTGCTCACGCGCACGTCCCGGATCGACGAAGTGGCTCGGAAGACGGACGGCATGACGCTGTTCCTGACCGACCTCGACCGCAGCCGCGTCGACATCCGTCCGATCCCCAAGATGGGCCGGAACGCGGTCACTTCGAACGAGCTGTTCATCGACGGACTGAGGGTGCCCGTCGAGGACCGGGTCGGCGAGGAGGGCGAGGGCTTCCGCTATCTCCTCGACGGCCTCAACCCCGAGCGGATGCTGATCGCCGCCGAGGCGCTCGGGCTCGGCCGGGTCGCGCTCGACCGGGCGGTCAGGTACGGAAGCGAGCGCGAGGTGTTCGGCCGTCCGATCGGCATGAACCAGGGCATCCAGTTCCCGCTCGCGGACTCGCTGGCCCGGCTGGACGCCGCCGAACTGGTACTGCGGAAGGCCACCTGGCTCTACGACAACGGGCAGCAGTGCGGGCGCGAGGCGAACACCGCCAAGTACCTGTGCGCGGACGCCGGTTTCACCGCCGCCGACCGGGCGCTGCAGACCCACGGCGGCATGGGTTACGCCGAGGAGTACGCCGTCGCCCGGTACTTCCGGGAGGCCCGGCTGCTCAAGATCGCACCGATCAGCCAGGAGATGGTCCTCAACTACCTTGGGTCGCACACACTGGGTATGCCGAGGAGCTACTGACCCGAAAGGATCAACCGTGCACAGCGCCGAGCCGCCCTCCGCAGCACCCGCAGGACGTGTCACACCGAACCGCACCACGCCACGCTTCGATGCACTGAGCGTGCCGAAGGCGTCCGATGTGCTGGCGGCCGAGATACGCGAGCGGATCCTGTCCGGCGAGTTCCCCGAGGGGATGGCGTTGCCGCCCGAGCGGCAGTTGGTGGAACAGACGGGGCTGAGCCGCGCCACCGTCCGGGAGGCCCTGCGCATCCTGGATGTGGAGAGGCTGCTGCGGATCAGGCCGGGACGGGGTGGTGGGGCCTTCGTACACCGTCCCGACCACCAATCTCTCGCGAACACCGTGCAGTTGGTGGTGCGCGGTCAGCAGATCCGGCTGGACGCCCTGCACGAGACCCGCGAGGCCATGGAACCCGCGTGCGCCGCGCTGGCCGCCGGCCGACGCACGGACCACGACCTCGCGGAACTCGACGCGGCGCACACGGAACTCGTCGAGGCGGGCGAGGACATTCCGCGGTTCCTGCGCGCCAACGTGCGCTGGCACACGGCCGTCGCCAGGGCCTCGGGGAACGAGCTGCTCATGGGGTTCATGGGCGCTCTGTCGCAGTCGATCTACGCTGCGACCGACATCGAGCAGTTCATGGACGCGGAGATCCGCGACGTCACCGCGCGCACCCACGCGGGGATCGCCAAGGCGATCCGGGACGGCGACCCGGCCGCGGCGCGGCGGCGCATGGAGCGCCACGTCTGCGGCTTCGCGCGGGCCGCGGCGCGGGTCGACTCACGGGAGAGCCTCGATCTCGCGGGCACGGGGGACGAGACGGCCGTATCCGACGCCGGCTGACCTTGCCCGGGAACCCTGCGTGAGGGTCACCCCACCTATGCGAGAATCACGTTTACGAAAACGCGTAAGGGCGTTGACACCCATTCTGGCTGGCCTTTAGCGTGAGCTGAGGTTGCGTTGGCCGCAGAGCCGCCACACGATTTCCGGAGATGGGGTCCCATGGGCGAGGAGAACTCCGTCCTGACCGTGACCGCGGACGGCGACGTCCGCATCGTCACGCTCAACCGACCAGACCAGCTGAACGGCGTGTCCGAAGAGCTCCACCGCCGCCTGGCCGAGGTGTGGCGCGAGCTCGCCGCCGACGACGCGGCCCGCGCCGTGGTGCTGACCGGCGCCGGCCGCGCCTTCAGCGCCGGCGGGGACTTCGGCCATCTGCTGCGCCACCACAGCGACCCCGCGCTGCGGGACCGCTCCATCCGGCTGGACCGGGCGATCCAGACGGAGATGATCCGCTTCCCGCTCCCGGTCGTCGCGGCCGTGAACGGACCGGCGGTCGGCCTCGGCTGCAGCCTCGCGCTCGGCTGCGATCTCGTCCTGATGGCGGACGACGCCTATCTCGCCGATCCGCATGTGTCGGTCGGCCTCGTGGCGGGCGACGGCGGCGTCACGCTGTGGCCACTGCTCACCAGCCTGCTGCGCGCCAAGGAGTACTTGTTCACCGGCGACCGCATACCGGCCGCGAAGGCCATGGAGCTGGGCCTCGCCAACCGTGTGGTCCCCGCCGCCGAGCTGGAGCGCGAGGCGCTGGCGCTGGCGCACCGGCTGGCCGCCCAGCCCGCCCAGGCGCTGCGTGCCACCAAGGCGGCGCTCGCGGTGGTCGTGGAGCAGGTCTCCCGCGGCGGCATGGAGGCGGCGCTGATGGCCGAGCAGTCCACGATGGCGAGCCCCGAATACCTGGACATCGTCAGCAGGCTGGCGTCCGGCGGCAGGAGCCGCGCGTCCGGGACCCAGCACGCGTCCCGGACCCAGGAGGCGTAGAGCGTGGAGGCGGAGGAGTTCCAGCTGGTACGCGAGGCGCTGCGGGCCTTCACCGGGCGGTACCGGTGTGCTTCGGCAGAGGTGAAGCCCGCCGACCGGGCGGCGGCGCAGCTGGCGCTGGACGGGCTCGGCCTGGCCGAACTGCGGGCGTCCACACCGCCGTCGGCCACCGCGCAGGAGTGCGCGCTGCTCGCCGAGGAACACGGCCGGTATCCGCTGGCCACCTCCTTCCTCGGGACCGTGCTGCTCGCCCCTGAGCTGCTGCGGCTGTTGGCGACCGACGGCGGCCCCGTGGCGTACGAGGGTGTGCCCACCGTCGCGCTCACACGCGACCTGCGGTTCCCAGGCCGTGATACCACGGATGGTCCGGATCTGGTGGGCTGGGACTGCCAGGGCGCCGACGGAGCGCTGTGGGTCGCCGGCGACGGGACGGTGCGCCGGGTGGGCCTCGGCGCTGCCGCCCCGACCACCGATCCGCTGCGCTCCGTCCGCGCCCTGCGCTCCGGCGCCACTCCCGCCGTCCTCGGGCGGCTCGACGCCGAGCAGCGGTTGTACTGGCAGGCATGGGCGCTGGTGATGGTCACCAGTGAACTCGTCGGCGCTGCCCGCTCGTTCGTCGCGCAGAGCACCGACTACGCCCGCGAACGCACCCAGTACGGGCGGCCCATCGGCTCCTTCCAGGCCGTGCAGCATCTGCTCGCCGACGCCACGGTCGCGGTGGAGGCCTGCACGAGCGCCGTGCGGTACGCGGCCTGGTGCCTCGACCACGCCTCCCCCGCGGCCGCTCTCACCGCCGCCCGGGTGGCGAAGGCCGAGGCGAACGAATCGGCCGTCGAGGCGGTCTGCACCGGGATGCAGGTGTTCGGCGGCATCGCGCAGACCTGGGAGCACAGCGCCCATCTGTATCTGCGCCGGGTCCGGCTGGGGGCCACCGTGCTGACCCGTTCCGCGGACCTGCTGCCCGCGCTCGCGCTCGCCGTACCGGAGCAGGCATGACCGCCCCAGGAGGCACCGCCCGAGGAGGCACCGTGACCGACGACCCGCTGGACTTCGGCGACCCGGCCGACCTCGAGCAGCTGCGCCGCGAGTTCCGCACCTGGCTGGCCGCGAACCCGCTGCCCGAGCGGCGGCCGGACGAGCCTGCGGCGGTGTTCCTGCACCGCTGGCACCGGCAGCTCCACGCGGGTGGCTGGGTCGGCCTGGACGTACCGGAGCGGTACGGCGGGCGCGGCCTGACCGCGCTGCACCAGGTGGCGGTCAGCGACGAACTCGGCGCCTGCCGCGCACCGGGCGTCCCGCGCATCGGCTATCTCGCCCACGCCCTGATGGAGTTCGCCTCCGAGGAGCAGCGGCTGCGCCTGCTGCCGCGGATGCTGTCCGGCGACGACGTGTGGTGCCAGGGCTTCAGCGAGCCGGGCGCCGGTTCGGATCTGGCCGGGATGAGCACGTACGCCGAGCGGCACGACGGCCACTACACGGTCCGCGGCCAGAAGCTGTGGACGAGTTACGCGCAGTACTCGGGCTACTGCCTGCTGCTCGTCCGCACCGACCGCACCGCACCCGCGCACGCCTCCATCTCCGCTTTCGTTCTCCCCCTCGACCGCGAGGGCGTCACCGTACGGCCGCTGCGCGCCGCCAACGGCGACGACGAGTTCTGCGAACTCTTCCTGGACGACGTGCGGATCGAGGAAGGGGAGCGCATCGGCGCCGAGGGCGACGGCTGGCCGCTCGCCATGACCACCGTCAACTACGAGCGCAACGCCCTCGACACCGGCCACCTCTCCAAGTACGGGCTGCTCCTGGAGCGGCTGCGGCACGAACTCCACGAACGCCGGGACGACCTGCCGGACGGGCTGGCCTCGGCGGTCGGCCGGTGCGTCGCCGACTACCAGGTGCTGGTCGCCCACGCCCGCCGCCGTACCGCCGAACGCCTGGCCGGGCAGGGCGCGGGCCCCGAGTCGTCCGTCGACAAGCTGCTGATGACCCGCACCGAGCAGCGGCTGTACGAGACGGCACTCAGGGTGCTCCCCGAGGAGCTGTTCCGCGAGGGCGGCGAGGTGTTCGGCGAGTACCTCTACTCCCGGGCCGCCTCCGTGTACGGCGGCACCTCGCAGATCCAGCGGAACATCATCGCCAAACGCCTGCTGCGCCTGCCGTCGGCCGGATAGCCGCCGTTTCTCGCAGGTCAGCAGCACCCAGCGTTCAGCCCATCGGAGGCGACCATGCGATACGACCAGGAGTACGTCAGCATCCCGCACGTCATACGGCGCGCCGCCCAGCGCTTCGGCGACGCGCCGGCCCTCGTCGACGGAGACGTCCGCTGGAGCTTCCGCGAGCTGGAGCGGCAGATGGTGCGCGGCGTCCGGGCGGCGCTCGCGCTCGGCGTCGAGCCCGGCGACCGGGTGGGGCTGTGCGCCCCCAACTCCGCGGAGTGGATCGTCGCCGCGCTCGCCATCCAGGGCGCCGGGGGCATCGTCGTCCCCCTCAACACCCGCTTCAAGGCGGCCGAACTCTCCTACATCCTGCGCAAGTCGGAGGCCAAGGCCCTCTTCGCGTCGTCGTTCCTCGGCACCGACTACATCGCCGAGCTGCTCAAGGAGGACCCGGACTTGCCCGCGCTGCGCACCACCGTGTCGGTCCTCGGCCCGCGGGGGGCGGCGGATCTGGACTGGCCGGGCTTCCTCGACCGGGGCGAGGGTGTGACCGACACCCGGGCGCACGCGGCCATCGACCGCCTCACCCCCGACGACATCTCCGACGTGATGTTCACGTCAGGCACCACCGGCCACCCCAAGGGCGTGATCCTCACCCACGGCCAGTCGCTGCGCGCCTACGGCTGGATGTCCGAGGAGTACACCTTCACAAGCTCCGACACGTTCCTGGTCATCCCGCCGTTCTTCCACTGCTTCGGCTACAAGGCGGGGTGGCTCGCATCGCTGATCCACGGCGTCACCGTGATCCCCATGCGGCTCTTCGACGCGGGCCAGGCGCTGGAGCTGATCAGCCGGGAGAAGGTCAGCATCCTGCTCGGGCCGCCGACGATCTTCCAGGACCTGATCAACCACCTGAACCGTGCGGACCACGACGTGTCCTCGCTGCGGGTGTCCATGACGGGCGGCACCACCATCCCCGAGTCGCTGATCCACGCCATGAAGGACGACCTGTCCTTCGACATCGTGATGAGTGCGTACGGCCTCACCGAGGCATCGGCCCTGGCGACGACCACCCGGATCGGGGACGACGCCCCGACCGTGGCACGTACCACGGGACGCGCGATCCCGGACGTGGAGGTGCGCGTCGCGGACGACCGGGGCCGTGCCCTGCCCGCCGGTGATGCAGGCGAGATCCAGGTACGCGGCTACACCGTGACCCGCGGCTACTGGGAGGACCCCGACGCCACAGCGGCGGCGATCGGCCCGGACGGCTGGCTGCACACCGGCGACATCGGCGTGCTCGACGCCGACGGAAACCTGTCGATCGTCGACCGCAAGAAGGACATGTACATCGTCGGCGGCTTCAACGCGTACCCCGCCGAGATCGAGAAGCTGCTGCTCGGCTGCGAGCCGGTCCAGCAGGCCGCGGTCATCGGCGTACCGGACGAGCGGCTCGGCGAGGTCGGCTGCGCCTTCGTGGTCCTCAAGCCCGGCGACCAGGCGACGGCGACCGAGTCGGACGTCATCGCGTGGGCGCGTACCCACATGGCCAACTTCAAGGTGCCGCGCCACGTCCGCATCGTCGGCGAACTGCCGCGCAACGCCAGCCAGAAGGTGCTCAAGGACCAGCTCAGGGCACAGTTCGCGAACGGCTGACGGCTTCGGCTCAGCGCGCCTGGGAGGAAGGAAGAACGTGACGAGCACGCAGGGCGGCGCTTCGCAGGAGTCCGTGGCCGGGCCGCTGTCGGGCATCACCGTGGTCTCACTGGAGCAGGCGGTCTCGGCCCCGATGTGCACGCGGACGCTGGGCGATCTGGGGGCGCGGGTCATCAAGGTCGAGAGCCCGAACGGCGGCGACTTCACGCGGTACTACGACGACGCGGTGCACGGCCTGGCCGCGCACTTCGTGTGGGTGAACCGGGGGAAGGAGTCGGTGACCCTGGACCTGAAGTCGACCGCGGGCACGGAGGTGCTCCACCGGCTGCTGGACCGCGCCGACGTGTTCGTCTCGAATCTCGCGCCCGGCGCGGCCGCCAAACTCGGCCTCTCCTTCGCAGACCTGACCATACGTCACCCCGATCTGATCTGTGTGGACATCGACGGCTACGGACCCGGCGGTCCCCTCTCCCACAAGCGGGCCTACGACCTGCTGGTGCAGGCCGAGTCCGGGGCGTGTGCGATCACCGGGCTGCCGGGCGCACCGGCCAAGCCGGGGCCGCCCGCGGCGGACGTCTGCACCGGCCTGTACGCGGCGCTGTCGGTCGTGGCACTGCTGCACGAGCGGGCGCGCGGCCGCCGCCGCTCCCCCGCCACGGCGTCGGTGAGCATGTTCGACACCATGGCCGAGCTGATGGGGTACCCGCTGACGTACACCCGGCACACCGGCGTCGACCAGCAGCCGGTCGGCATGGGGTCCCCGGCGGTCGCGCCGTACGGGGCGTACGGGACTGCCGACGGGTACACGGTGGTGCTGGGCACCACCAACGACCGCGAGTGGCAGCGTTTCGCCCGCGAGCTGCTGGAGCGCCCCGACCTGGCGGACGACGAGCGGCTGCGCACGACCGCGGACCGGGTCGCCCAACGAGGGCTGCTGGACCGGGAGATCGCGGCATGGTGCGCGGGGCGGACGCTGAAGGCCGTCCAGGCCGCGGCGGACGCCGCCGGCATCGGAAACGCCAAGCTCAACACCCCGAGCGAGGTGCTCGACCATCCGCAGCTGACCGCGCGCAACCGCTGGCGCGAGATCGCCACGCCGGGCGGGCCGACGCTGGCACTGCTGCCGCCGCCCGTGCTGTCCGGTTACGAGCCTCCGATGGGCGCGGTCCCGGAACTCGGCAGCCATACGGAAACCGTCCTGGCCGAACTCGGCTTGGAGGAAGGCGAGATCGCCGCCCTGCGCGCCGCCGGAACGCTCGGAAAGGAGCCACGGTGAGCGAGGCGGTGCTGCTGACCCACGACAGCGACGGCGTGCGCACCCTCACCCTGAACCGGCCGCACCGCCGCAACGCGATCGACGACGCACTGTGGCGGGCGCTGCGCGACGCCCTGACCGCGGCGGGGAACGACCGCGACGTACGGGTCCTGGTGGTGACGGGCGCGGCCGGGGCGTTCTGCTCCGGCGCCGACATCTCGGGCGGGTTGCGCAGCGAGCACCCCACGTACCGGATGCGGACGCTCAGCGAGGTCGCCCTGCTGCTGCACGAGCTGCCGATCCCGACGGTCGCGAAGGTGACCGGCGTGGCGGTGGGCGCGGGCTGGAACCTTGCGCTGGGTTGCGACCTGGTGGTGGCCACGCCGTCCGCGCGGTTCTCGCAGATCTTCGCGCGGCGCGGGCTCTCCCTCGATCTGGGCGGCTCCTGGCTGCTGCCCAAGCTGGTGGGGCTGCAGCAGGCCAAGCGTCTCGCGCTGCTCGCCGAGACGCTCGACGCCGAACAGGCCCGCGCCCTGAACCTGGTGACCTGGGTCGTGCCGGACGAGGAGGTGGACGCCTTCACGGACGGCGTGTGCGCACGCCTCGCGAGCGGGGCTCCGGTGGCCCTGGCGCAGAACAAGGCCCTGCTCAACGAGGGCGCCGACCGGACGCTACGGGACGCCCTCGCCGCCGAGGCGCGCGCCCAGGCCGTCAACTTCGCGACGTGTGACGTGGCGGAGGCGTACGCCGCGTACGCGGACCGGCGCGAGCCGAAATTCACGGGAGCCTGGGCGGTACCCGCCGGCGACCGTCCCCGACGAGGAGGCAGCGATGCGTGAGGCGGTTGTGGTGGAGGCGCTCCGCACCCCGGTGGGGAAGCGGAACGGCGGGCTGGCAGGGGTGCACCCCGCGGACCTTTCGGCGCTGGTGCTGAACGCGCTGGTGGCGCGGACCGGCATCGACCCGGCCGTCGTCGACGACGTGGTCTGGGGCTGCGTCTCGCAGGTCGGCGACCAGTCCAGCAACATCGGGCGGTACGCGGTACTGGCCGCAGGCTGGCCCGACAGCGTGCCGGGCACGACCGTCAACCGGGCGTGCGGCTCGAGCCAGCAGGCCCTGGACTTCGCCGCCCAAGCCGTGCTGTCCGGGCAGTACGAGGTGGTGGTGGCGGGCGGGGTGGAGACGATGAGCCGGGTGCCGCTCGGTGCGGCGCGGCAGAGCGGGATGCCGTACGGGCCGCGTGTGCTGGCCCGCTACGACGGCTTCTCCTTCAACCAGGGGATCTCGGCTGAGAAGATCGCCCGCAAGTGGGGTTTCGACCGCACGCAGTTGGACGAGTTCGCGGCGCTCTCCCACGAGCGGGCCGCCGCCGCCCAGGACGCCGGAGCGTTCGAAGCCGAGATCGTCCCCGTCCCGGTCGACGGGGCGAAGGTGACGGCCGACGAAGGCGTGCGGCGCGGCACCAGCGCGGAAACCCTGGCCAAGCTGAAGCCGTCCTTCCAGGAGGACGGGGTGATCCACGCGGGCAACGCCTCGCAGATCTCCGACGGCGCCGCGGCGCTCCTGGTCACGACCCCTGAGAAGGCGCGCGAGCTGGGCCTCACGCCGCTGGTGCGCTACCGGGCGGGCGCGGTCGCCGGCGCCGACCCCGTGCTGATGCTCACGGGGCCGATCCCCGCGACCGAGAAGGTCCTGCACAAGGCAGGCGTCCCGCTCGCGGACGTCGGCGTGTTCGAGGTGAACGAGGCGTTCGCGCCGATCCCGCTGGCCTGGCTCGCGGAGACGGGCGCGGACCCGGCGCTGGTGAATCCGCTGGGCGGGGCGATCGCGCTCGGGCACCCGCTCGGCGCGTCCGGCGCGGTCCTCATGACACGGATGATCCACCACATGCGGGCGCACGGAATCCGCTACGGCCTGCAGACCATGTGCGAAGGCGGCGGCACGGCCAACGCCACGCTCGTCGAGCTGGCGTCCTGACGGAGTCACAGGCAGGGAGGGGCACGGGTGCAGCGAGACATCTTCACCGCCGACCACGAGGCGTTCCGGGGACTCGTAAGGGACTTCGTCATCCGCGAGGTGGTGCCGCACTACGAGGACTGGGAGAAAGCCGGGCGGCTACCGCGCGAGGTCTTCGAGCAGCTCGGCTCCCTCGGGGTGACGGGCCTGGCCATCCCGGAGGAGTACGGCGGATCGGGGCTCGACGACTACCGCTACAACGTCGTCCTGCAGGAGGAGGCGGCACGGTGCCTGGTCACCCTGGGCACCGTCCGCACCCAACTGGACGTCATCCTCCCCTACTTCCTCGCGTACGCGGACAAGGAGCAGCGCGAGCGCTGGTTCCCCGGCCTGGCCGCCGGCACGCTGCTGACCGCCATCGCCATGACCGAGCCCGGCACCGGCTCGGACCTCGCGGGCATCCGCACCACCGCGGTGCGCGACGGCGACCACTACGTGGTGAACGGGGCCAAGACGTTCATCACGGGCGGGCTGCTGGCCGACCTGGTGATCGTGGTGGCGCGGACGTCGCACGACCCGGACGACCGGCGGGCCGGGCTGACCCTGCTGGTCGTCGAGAACGGCATGCCCGGCTTCAGCCGCGGCCGCGTCCTCGACAAGATCGGCATCAAGGTGCAGGACACCGTCGAGCTCGCCTTCGACGACGTGCGGGTGCCGGAGGCGAACCGGCTGGGCGAGGAGGGCGAGGCCTTCTCCTACCTAGGCCACAACCTCCCGCAGGAGCGGATGACCGTAGCGGTGGGCTCGGTGGCACAGGCTCAGGCCGCCCTGGACACGACGATCGCTTACGTCAAGGACCGTACGGTGTTCGGCAAGCCGCTCGCCTCCTTCCAGAACACGAAGTTCGAGCTGGCGGCGGTCGCCGCGGAGGTGGAGGCGGCGCAGGCGATGCTCGACCGATCGGTCCGCGAACTGGTCGAGGGCAGGCTGTCGGGCTCCGACGCCGCCAAGGTGAAGCTGTTCTGCACGGAGATGCAGGCCCGGTCCGTGGACCGCTGCCTGCAGCTCTTCGGCGGCTACGGGTACATGCGGGAGTACCCGATCGCGCGGCTGTACGCGGATGCGCGCATCACCCGCATCTACGCGGGGACGAGCGAGGTCATGAAGGTCATCATCGCCAAGTCACTCGGACTGTAGGGAGTTTGCCGGTGGAGCAGGCACATGTGACCGGCGACTTCGCCGACCGCAAAGGTGTTGCACTGGTGGCGGGTGGTACCGGCGGCATCGGCGCGGCGATCGTACGCACCCTCGCACGTCGCGGCTGCGATGTGGTGTTCACCTACCGCACCAGCGAGGCGGCCGCGCGCGACCTGGTTACCGAGGCGGCAAGGGACGGGGCTCACGTCGGCTGTGTACGGGCCGACCTGAGTGAAGAGGTGGACGCGGCAGCGGCGATCCGCGAGGCAGGTGCACGGGGCGGTCTGCACACGCTGGTCTACGCGGCGGGCCCGCACGTGCCGATGGTGCATCTGAGCAAGGTGACGCCGGCCCAGTACCGCGCCCAGCTCGAGGCGGACGCCGTGGCGTTCTTCAACCTGGTGCACCCCGCGCTGCCCTTGCTGCGGGAGAGCCGGGGCAACATCGTCGCCGTCACGACCGTGGCCACCCGCCGGTTCCCGGTACGCGACGGGCTCTCATCGGGCGTGAAAGGCGCGGTCGAGGCGGTCGCCCGGGGGCTGGCCGCCGAGGAGGGCCGTTTCGGCGTCCGCGTGAACTGCGTCGCGCCAGGCATGCTGACCGACGGCATCGCGGGGCGCCTGATCGATTCCGGCGAACTCGACGAAGCGGCGCTGGCGGTCACCCGCCGCAACATCCCCATGCGCCGCTTCGGCCATGCCCAGGACATCGCCGAAGCGGTCGCGTTCCTCGCCTCGGACCGCGCCGGGTTCATCACCGGGCAGGCCCTCGGCGTCGATGGCGGCTACAGCGTGTGAGGTACCGCAATCCAGCCGCGATCCATGCGTCAAGGGGCGCTCGGAGCAGCGCCTACGGAGAGGAAGCCATGGAAGGTCTGAAGGACAAGGTCGTCCTGGTCGCCGGTGCCGCCACCGGGCTCGGTGCCGCCTCGGCGCTGCGGCTGGCGCAGGAGGGCGCGAAGGTCGTGGTCGGCGATCTCGACCTCGCCGGAGCCGAGCGGACCGCGGCGGCCGTCCACGACGCCGGCGGCCAGGCGGCCGCCGTGCAGTTCGACATCTCCGACGACACCTCGGTGGCGTCCCTGGTCTCGTCCGCGGTGCGGATCTTCGGCGGCCTCGACGCCGTGCACATCAACGCCGGCGACATGCGCGCGGTCTCCCAGGACACCGACGTCGTGGACATCGACCTCGCGATATGGGACCGCCTCATCGCCGTCAACCTGCGCGGCCACATGCTGGTCACCCGTCACGCCGTCCCCGCGCTCCTCGCCCGGGGAGGCGGCGCCGTCGTCTACACGTCCTCCATCGCGGCGTTCAGGGGCGAACCCCAGCGGCCCACCTACGCCGTGACCAAGGCCGGTATCAACGCGCTCGTCCGGCACGTCGCCTCCCGCTGGGGTACGGAGGGCATCCGTGCCAACGCCGTCGCTCCCGGCCTCATCCTGACCGACGAGATCCGGGACGGGCTGCCGGCCGACAGGCTGCAGGCCATGCTCGCCCGCACGCGCAGCACCCGCCACGGCCGGCCCGGGGACGTCGCCGGCACGGTGGCTTTTCTGCTCTCCGACGAAGGCAGCTGGGTCAACGGCCAGATCATGAACGTCGACGGGGGCACGGTTCTGCGCTGATCCGCCTTTGTCAGCGGTGCCTCTCTGCCCCTCAGCCGCCGCCGTGCTCCCCCAGGCGCGGCGGCGACCCGTACGACGGCTCGTGGCCCGCCACCCGGATCGGGCTGCCGACGAGGCGGAACTCGCCGGCCTCGATCACCGCGTCGGGGGCCGCGGCGAGCGCCTCGGGGAGGGTGCATACGGCCGCCGCCGGGATCCGGAGCGGGCGCAGGCGGGCCTCCCACCCCGTGGCGGTGTCGGCGGCGAGCGCCTTGGTGACGGCCGCGACCACCTCCTCGCGGCGCGCGGCCCGCTGCGCCATCGCCGCGAAGGCGGGTTCGTCGATGCCCGCCTCGGCGGCGAAGGCGCGCCAGAAGGCGTCGTGGGTGACGAACAGTGCCAAGTGCCCCTCACCGGTGGGGAAGAGCTGGGCCGGTGTGTAGAAGGAGTGCGCCCCGCCGGGCAGCCGCCGGGGTGGTGTGCCCTCGTTGAGCCAGGCGGCGGCACGGTAGTTGAGCTGGGAGAGCATCACGTCACGCAAGGACACCTCGACCTGGCCACCACGTCCGGAGTGGACATGGGCGAGCAGACCGAGGGCGGCGGTCAGGCCCGCGGAGTTGTCGGCGGACGAGTAGCCGGGGAGGAGGGGCGGGCCGTCGGGTTCTCCGGTCATGGCGGCGATGCCGGTGGCGGCCTGGACCACGTAGTCGAAGGCGGGCTCGTCGCCCGCGTCCATGCCCCAGCCGGTGAGCGCCACGCACACCAGGCGCTCGTTGTACGGCCGCAGTGCCTCGTAGGTGAGGCCGAAGCGGCGGATGGCGGACGGCTTGAGGTTCACGAGCAGCGCGTGCGATTCCCGGACGAGCGCGTGCAGGCGGTCCTGCCCGGCCGGGGTCGTCAGGTCGAGGCGGACCGAGCGCTTGCCGCGGTTGAGGCTGGCGAAGTAGGAGTCGGAGACCTGGCGGGACAGGTCGCCGCCGGGCGGCTCCACCTTGGTGACCTCGGCGCCGAGGTCGGCGAGGAGCATCGTGGCGTAGGGGCCCGCGAGGATGTGCCCGACCTCCAGGACACGGAGGCCGGCGAGCGGGCCCGCACCCGCAGTCGGCCGGACGCCCCGGCCCGCCTCCCCGGCGCCGGTCACCGGAACTCCGCAGCAATGCCCGCAACCACCTCGCGGGTGCGCAGCTTGGAGGCGACCAACGCGTCCCGGCCCTCGCCGATCGGCAGCAGCCGCACCGACAGGTCCGTCACGCCCGCGTCCGCGAACCGCTTGAAGCGGGCCGCGATCGCCGCCTCGTCTCCGGCCGCGCACAGGTCGCCCACGTCGCGGGCTTCGCCGTACTCCAGCAGCCGCTGGTAGTTGGGGGAGATCTCGGCCTCACCGAGGATGCGGTTGGCGCGCTCGCGGGCCTCATCGACCTGGGAGGGTGCGCACAGGCAGACCGGGATGCCCGCGACGATGCGCGGAGCCGGGCGCCCTGCGCTCTCGGCTGCCTTGGTGATGCGCGGGACGACGTGCTCGGCCACCGCCCGCTCGTCGGCCATCCACAGGATGGTGCCGTCCGACCGTTCACCGGCGATCTTCAGCATCACCGGGCCGAGCGCGGCCATGAGGACCGGCATCGGCGCCACGGGGGCGAGGCCCAGCGGGTTGTGCACGATGAAGGTCTCGTTCTCCACGTCCACCGAACCCGTGCCGGTCAGCGCAGAGTCGAGCACCTCGAGGTAGTCGCGGGTGTACGCGGCGGGCTTCTCGTACGGCAGGCCCAGCATGTCGCGGACGATCCAGTGGTGGGACGCCCCGACGCCGAGCGCCAGCCGCCCCCCGACCGCCGCGTGCACGGAGAGCGCCTGCCGTGCCAGGGCGATGGGGTGCTGGGCGTGCACGGGGACGACCGCCGTGCCGATCTCGATCCGCGACGTCGCCGTGCCCATGAGGGCGATGGCCGTGAGGGCGTCGAAGTCGGTGGGCACCTGCGGCACCCACACGGTGTCGAACCCGGCCTCCTCCGCCCACGTCGCGTCGTCGACCATGCGGGCCGCCTTGCGCGCGCTGTCGCCCCGCTCGGGGCCGCTCATCACTCCGATACGCATAAGAGTCCCTAGTCAGAAGCAGAGGCAGAAGGAGAAGCAGAGGCAGGGGCAGGGGCGGTGAGCTTGCGGATGTCGGCGACGATCTCGTCCAGCGGGGTGCCGGTCGGATACACGGCGGCCGCCCCGGCCGCCTGCAACCGCGGCACGTCGGCCGCCGGGATGGTGCCGCCCACGACGACGCCGATGTCGTCCGCGCCGGCCGCCCGGAGCGCCTCGACAGTGCGGCGCGTGAGTGCGAGGTGTGCGCCCGACAGGATGCTGAGGCCGACGAGGGCGACATCCTCCTGGACCGCGGTGGCCACGATGTCGTCGACGCGGCGGCGGATGCCGGTGAAGACCACCTCGAACCCGGCGTCGCGCAGCGCCCGTGCGACGATCTTCGCTCCCCGGTCGTGGCCGTCGAGGCCCGGCTTGGCGACGAGTACACGTACACGGGCCGGCATCAGAACACCACCGGCTGCTGGAACTCGCCCCACACCGCGCGCAGCGCGTCGGACATCTCCCCCACCGTGCAGTAGGCGAGGGCGCAGTCGATCAGCGGCTCCATGAGGTTCGTGGAGCCTTCCGCGGCGCGCTTCAGGTCCGCGAGGCGGGCGCGTGCGTCGGCCGTGCTGCGTTCCGCCTTGACCCGGGCCAGACGCTTGAGCTGCCGCTCCCGGCCCTCGCCGTCCAGTTCGTACGTGGCGAGGTCCGGTGGCGGGTCGTCGGAGGTGAAGCGGTTGACGCCGATGACGGGCCGGGCGCCTGACTCGGTGTCCCAGTGGGTCCGGTAGGCCTCGTCGGCGATGAGGCCCTGCAGGTATCCGTCCTCGATGGCACGGACCATGCCGCCGTGCCGCTCCAGGTCGTCCATGATCTGCACGATGCGCTCCTCGGTCGCGTCGGTGAGCGCCTCCACGAAGTAGGAGCCGCCGAGCGGGTCGGCGACGCGGGTGACACCGGTTTCGTACGCGAGTATCTGCTGGGTGCGCAGCGCCAGCGTCGCCGACTCCTCGCTGGGCAGCGCGAACGGCTCGTCCCAGGCTGCGGTGAACATCGACTGCACACCGCCGAGGACGGAGGCCAGCGCCTCGTACGCCACACGCACGGTGTTGTTGCGGGCCTGCGGCGCGTACAGGGACGCTCCGCCGGCCACGCAGCCGAAGCGGAACATGCACGCCTTGTCGGTCTTCGCCTTGAACCGCTCCTTGACGAGCGTCGCCCAGCGCCTGCGTCCCGCCCGGTACTTGGCGACCTCCTCGAAGAAATCCCCGTGCGTGTAGAAGAAGAAGGAGATCTGCGGGGCGAACTGGTCGATGGTCATCCGCCCGCGCTCGAGCACGGTCTCGCAGTACGTGACGCCGTCGGCGAGGGTGAAGGCCATCTCCTGGACGGCGTTGGCGCCGGCGTCGCGGAAGTGGGCGCCGGCCACCGAGATCGCGTTGAAGCGGGGCACCTGGTCGGCGCAGAACTCGATGGTGTCGGCGATCAGCCGCAGCGAGGGCTCGGGCGGCCAGATCCAGGTGCCGCGCGAGGCGTACTCCTTGAGGATGTCGTTCTGGATGGTGCCGGTGAGCTTGGCGCGGGGGATGCCGCGGCGCTCGGCGGCGGCCACGTAGAGCGCGAGCAGGACGGCCGCCGTGCCGTTGATGGTGAAGCTGGTGCTGATCTTGTCGAGCGGAATCGAGTCGAAGAGGATCTCGGCGTCGGCGAGCGTGTCGACGGCGACGCCGACCCGGCCCACCTCCTCGCCGACCTCGGGGTCGTCGGAGTCGTAGCCGCACTGGGTGGGCAGGTCCAGGGCCACGGACAGGCCGGTGCCGCCCTGGTCGAGCAGGTAGCGGTAGCGGCGGTTGGACTCCTCGGCGGTGCCGAACCCGGAGTACTGACGCAGGGTCCACAGCCGGCCCCGGTAGCCGGAGGGGTAGTTGCCGCGGGTGAAGGGGAAGCTGCCGGGGTCCGGTGGCTCGGCGGGCCGGTCGGCCGCGGTGTACACCGGCTTCACCGGGATGCCGGAGGAGGTGCGGACCTCGGAGTCGTCGGAGTCGTCGCTCATGGCGTTGCGGTTCCTTGGGGGTAGGGGCGCGGTCAGCGCAGCTGCTCCTTCAGCACCTTTCCGGTGGCGGTCAGCGGCAGCTCCGTGCGGAACTCCACGTACCGGGGGACCTTGAACCCGGCCATCCGCTTGCGGCTCCAGGCGGTGAGCTCCTCGGCGGTGACCTCGCCGCGCGGCACCACGAAGGCCTTGCCGACCTGGCCCATCCGTTCGTCGGGTACGCCGACGACGGCGACCTGGGCGACGGCGGGGTGCTCGAGCAGGAAGCCCTCGATCTCGGCCGGGTAGGCGTTGAAGCCGCCGACGATGAACATGTCCTTCTTGCGGCCGACGATCCGCAGTCTGCCCTCGTCGTCCAGCTCCCCGAGGTCGCCGGTGTGCAGCCAGCCGTCCGCGTCGACGGCCTCGGCGGTGGCTTCGGGGTCGTCGAGGTAGCCGCGCATCACGCCGTACCCACGCACGAGCACCTCGCCGTCGTCGGCGACGCGGACCTCGAATCCCTCACATGCGGTGCCCACCGTCGTCGCGATCGCCTCGAAGGGGTCCCCCGGCCGGGACGCGGTGACGGTGCCCGCCTCGGTCAGTCCGTACCCGGTCATCAGGGTCTGGAAGGGCAGCTCGGTGACGACGCGGCGAACCAGCTCCACGGGGATGTCGGCGGAGCCGGTGACGGCGACGCGCAACGAGGACAGGTCCCGTCCGCCGCCGGCTTCGAGCAGCGAGTGGTAGAGGGTGGGCGGTCCTGGCAGCACCGTCACCCGCTCCTTCTCCACCAGGTCGAGGACCCGGTCCACGTCGAAGACGGCGACGGGCAGGATGGTCGCGCCGCGGATCAGCGATGCGACGCAGCCGGCCTTGTAGCCGAAGATGTGGAAGAACGGGTTGACGATCAGGTAGCGGTCGCCCTGGCGCAGCCCGGCCAGGTCGCACCACTCGGCGTATGCACGAAGGGTCTGGTCGTGCGTCATCATGACGCCCTTGGGGCGGCCGGTGGTCCCGGATGTGAAGACGATGTCGGACAGGTCGTCACCGTCGACCTCGCGCTGCAGGGGTGCGCCCGAGGCGAGGAAGCCCGACTTGATGTCGATCACGGGGACGCCGGGCGGACCGGTGAACTCGCGGTCCAGGAAGCCGTTCTGGACGAGCAGCGCCTTGGCTCCGCTGCGTCGCACGATGTCGTGCGCCTCCTCGTCCTGGAACCGGGTGTTGACCGGTACGAGCACCCCGCCCGCGGTGAGCAGGCCGAACGCGGCGACGATCCACTCGGCCGAGTTGGGGGCCCACACGGCGACCCGGTCGCCCTTCTCCACGCCCGCCGACGCGAAGGCCCCCGCGGCCCGGCGCACCCGGTCGGCGAGCTCGGTGAAGGTGAGGCGGAGCGAGCCGTCCACCACGGCTTCGGCGTCGCCGAAGCGGTCGGCCGCGCTCAGCACCAGCTCGGGGATACTCCGCCAGCGCGATGACATGAGATCCTCCCTAGTCGAATAGGAGAATCTTATTCTCACCATTGAGCTGTCGCAATATCCTTGCGGAGAAGGAACTTTTTGACCTTGCCGCTGGGCGTGCGCGGGAAGTCGTCGACGGCGTGCAGCTCTTCCGGCCACTTCTGCCGTGCGAGGCCCGCGCGCTGGAAGTGGGCGCGCATCTCCTCCATCGACGGAAGCCCGTGCCCGGCCCTCAACCGCACCACGGCGGCTGCGTGTTCACCCAGACGCGGATCCGGTGCGGCGACCACCGCGGCCTCCGCGACCGCCTCCATGGCGAGCAGCACCTCCTCGACCTCGACGGCGCTGATGTTCTCGCCACCGCGGATGATGACGTCGGCCTTGCGGTCGGTGATGGTGAGGTAGCCGTCCTCGTCGAGCACCCCGACGTCGCCGGTGCGGTACCAGCCCTCGTCGTCGAATGCCTTGGCGGTGAGCGCCGGGTCCGTATAGCCGAGGCACAGATCCGGGCCCCGGGTGAGGATCTCGCCGTCCTCCTCGAGCCGGATCTCCGCGCCCGGCAGCAGGTTTCCGTCCGTGTACAGCCGTTTGGCCGCGGGAGCGTCGTACGCCGAGCTGGTCACCGAGGGGTGCTCGGTGCTGCCGTAGGCGCGGAAGGCCGAGATGCCGAGGCTCTCCAGCCGGGTGGTCACGGCCGACGGGACCGCCGCCCCGCCGAGGCCCGCGTACTTCATGTGCGCCACGTGCCTCGGGGTGCAGTCCGGGTGGTCCAGCAGGCTCGTCATGTAGTACGGGGCGCCGCCGCCGACGACGAGTCCCTCGGTCTGCATCAGGGCGAGCGCCTGCGCCGGGTTCCAGGTGTCGCCGAGGTTGACGGGCGTACCGTCGAGTACCGGTATGAGGAAGGCGTTGATCATGCCGATGAAGTGGCCGACAGGCGCGACGGTGAACTGCCGCCCGCGGTCGGGCGGGTAGCTGCCGGCCAGCTGGCGGGTCTCGAACCCGAGGGTCTGGTGGCTGTGCACGACCCCCTTCGGATCGCGGGTGGTGCCCGAGGTGAAGGCGATCAGCGCGGGCGAGGCGGGGTCGACGGGGAGCAGACCGGCCAGCGGCTCGTCGGCGAGCAGGTCCTCGAAGCATTCGATGTGCGGCCGGCGCCGCGTGGCGCGTCCCACGACGCCCACCACGGGTACGTCCTCGCACAGCTCGGCCTGGAACTCCAGGCGCCCGAAGCGCTCGGCCCCGACGAAGACGCGGGGCCGGGTGGCCTGCACGATGTATCCGACTTCCTTGGGCCCGTAGAAGTGGACGATGGGCACGACGACCGCGCCGAGGAACGCGGAGGCCCAGAACACCGCGGCTGCCTCCACCCAGTTGGGCAGCTGCAGGGCCACGGTGTCCCCGGGACCGACGCCGCGCTCGCGCAGGCCCGCGGCGAGCCTGCGCGCCATCACCTCCACGTCGGCGAAGGTCCCGGCCCAGGGCCGCACCTCCGAGTGCACCCGGAACTCCGTCTCGGGGGCCGCCCGCAGACCCCGCGCCAGCAGATCGCCGATCGTCTCCCGGGTCCACCAGCCTTCCGCCTCGTAGCGCTTGACCAGCTCGGACGGGATCGTACGCATGACAAAACCCCTCGCTGTCGGACGAGAACTTCGGCCCTTCGGGCCGACTCCCATGGCCGCCGGGCCAGGTTGCGGACCCATGACGGAGCCGGCGGTGCGGGTCCTGCGCGCAGGCAGCCCCACACCGCCGCTGTGGTCGTGAACAGATGTGTGCCGCGTCGTCAGGTGACCGCGCCGGCCGCCTTGAGGGCGAGGATGCGGTCCCAGTCGTATCCCAGCTCCAGCAGGACTTCTTCGGTCTGGGCGGCGAACTCGGGGGCCGGTGTCGGGTCCGGCGCCTCGGTCTCGAACTGCACGGGCCCGGTCGCGAGTTCGAGGGCGCCGACGCGCCGCAGATAGCCGTTGGCCAGCACCTGCGGGTCGTCGCCGACCTGGACGGAGTCCTGGACGGGGGCCCACGGCCCGGACAGGGTGGCGAGGCGCCGCGTCCACTCGGCGAGGGGGCGGCCGGCGAAGGCCTCCCGCAGCGCGGCCACGGCCTCCTCGCTGTGCTCGGCGATCGAGTCGGCGGTGGCGAACCGGGGGTCGTCGACCAGGTGGTCGAGCCCGACGTGCCGGCACACATCCGCCCAGAAGCGGGTGGGCTGCAGCATCACGAGCGAGATGTGCCGGCCGTCGGCCGTGCGGTACAGCATGCTGAGCGGGTTGGCGTAGGCACGCTGTTCGCCGGGCGGGGCCATCACGAACGGCTTCTTCTTCAGCCGCGCCAGCGCGATGCCGTGGCCCATCGCCCACACGCCGCTGCCGAGCAGGGAGACGTCCACGACGGACGGCTCGCCCGTACGCTCCCGTTTCAGCAGCGCGGCCGCGACACCGCCGGCCAGGTTGGTGCCGGAGATCGTGTCGCCGTACGCGGGCACCGGGGCGGAGAGGATGCCGTCGGTGCCCTCCGGGGTGATGCAGGCCGCGGTGGAGGCGCGGGCCCAGAAGGCGGTCATGTCGTATCCGCCCTTCTCGGCCTCCGGTCCGCGCGGCCCGAGGGCGCTGCCCCGCGCGTACACGATCTTCGGGTTCACGGCCCGGATGTGCTCGACGTCGATCCGGAACCGGCGCCGGGCGGACGGCAGGAAGCTGGTGAGGAAGACGTCGGCGTCCCTGACCAGTTCGTGCAGCACCTCCAGGCCCTCCGGCTTGGAGATGTCGAGGCCGATGCTGCGTTTGCCGCGGTTGGCGTGCGCGATGTTCGGGTTGGGTTCGCCGTCCTCGATGACGAAGGTGCCGGTGCGGCGCAGCCCGCGCTGCGGGTCGCCGGTGACGGCATGTTCGATCTTGATGACGTCGGCACCCCACTCGGCCAGCACCGCACCCGCCGAGGGCACGAAACCGTACATGGCCGCCTCGACGACGCGGATCCCCTCCAGAGGCCTCACTGTGCCACCACCCCGAACGTCTTAGTCTCCAGGAACTCCTCCAGGCCGGCCGTGCCGTACTCCCGGCCGATGCCGGACTGCTTGTAGCCGCCGAACGGCGCGTCGGGTGCGAAGTAGCTGCCGCCGTTGATACTGAACGTGCCGCTGCGGATCCGCCGCGCCACGGCGATCGCCCGCTCCTGCGAGGCGCTGAACACGGCTCCCGACAGGCCGTACGCCGAGTTGTTGGCGATCCGCACGGCGTCGTCCTCGTCCTCGTACGGGATGAGGCTGAGGACCGGCCCGAAGACCTCCTCCTGCGCGATCTCGCTGTCCGGGTCGACGCCCGCGAGCAGCGTCGGCTTGTAGTAGAAGCCCGGGTCGACGCGCTCGCCGCCGCACACCAGCTTGGCGCCGTCGGCGACCGCGCGCTGCACCATGGCGTCCACCTTGTCGCGCTGCCGTTCGCTGATGAGCGGCCCCATGTACGTGTCCGGGTCGGCCGGGTCGCCGTACGGGATGTGGGCGAGGGCGCCCGCGACCCGCTCGGCGGTCTCGTCGTGCCGTGCGCGGGGGACGAGGAGGCGCGTGGTGATGGCGCAGCCCTGCCCGGCGTGGCTGCACGTCATGAACCCGGCGAGCATGGAGGCGGCCGCGAAGTCGGCGTCGTCGAGGAGGACCATGGCGGACTTCCCGCCGAGTTCCAGGAACACCTTCTTCACGGTCTGCGCGGCGGCGGCCATGATGCGGCGGCCGGTGGCGGTGGAGCCGGTGAAGGTGACCATGTCGACGTCCGGGTGGCTGGTCATCACCTCGCCGGCCGCCGCGCCGGACGACGACAGGATGTTGACGACGCCGGGCGGGATGTCGGTGTGCTCCGCGATGAGTTCGCCGAGGGCGAGGGTGATCAGCGGTGTGTCCGGGGCGCCCTTGAGGACGACGGTGCAGCCGGCGGCGAGGGCGGGGGCGATCTTCGCCAGGGCGATCTGGTTCGGGTAGTTGTACGGGATGATCGCGGAGACGACGCCGGCGGGCTCCTTCTCGATCCAGCGGCGGTGGCGCGCGCCCCGGGATTCCACGATGCCGAGGTCCTGGGTGAGCGGGAAATCCGGCAGCAGGTCCGCGTACCAGCGAACGGTGGCGATGGGCTCCTCCAACTGCGCGCCGAGGGTGAGCCGGTGGGGCGCGCCGACCTCGGCGATGGTGAGCTCCCGCAGCTCCTCCTTGTGGTCGACGAGGGCCTGGTGGAGCTGGTCGAGGCATCGGGCCCTCAGGTCCCGGTCGGTGGCCCATGCCGTGGTGTCGAAGGCGCGGCGGGCGGCGGCGACTGCCGCCTCTGCCTCGGCGGGGCCCGCGTCCGGGGCGTGCCCGACGATGTCGCCGGTGGCCGGGTTGACGGAGGCGAACGTCGTCGGGGTCCCTACCAGTCGGCCGTCTATCAGCAGCCGCCTGTCCGGTGTGGCCTGGTTCTGATCGGTCACGGGCATTCCGCTCCTGCGTCGTTGCCGGAAATCGGATTCTTTGCGGTCGGACTCTTTACGGTCGAATTCTTTGCGGTACGTGAACGGCCCTCGCGGGGTCAGACCTTGCGGGTGATGCCGCCGTCCACGCGGATGATCGCGCCGGTGGTGAAGCTGGAGGCGTCCGAGGCGAGATGCACCGCCAGCGGGGCGACCTCCTCGGGGCGGCCCATGCGGCCCAGCGGCACGAACGGGGCGTCGTCCGGGTCCTCAGGGGCCCAGCCGCGGGAGATGTCGGTGAGGAACGGGCCGGGCAGGATCGCGTTGACGCGCACCTTCGGCGCGTACGCCTCCGCGAGCCCCACGGTCAGCGCGTTGAGCCCCGCCTTGGCGCACGCATACGGCAGTTCATGGACGCTCGCCACGAGCGAGCCCGCGGTGCCGACGTTGATGACGGAGCCGCCGCCGTTCTCCACCATGTGGGTGGCGGCCAGCACAGCGAGCCGGAAGGGCCCCTTCAGGTTCACACCGAAGGTCTTGTCGTAGAGCTCCTCGGTGATCGTGTCGAGGCTCTTGTACGGCGGTGACATTCCGGCGTTGTTGACGAACACGTCGAGCCGCCCGAACGCATCGAGGGTCTCCGCGATCAGCCGGTCGCAGTCGTCCCAGTGGCCCACGTGGCAGGGGACGGCGAGTGCGCGCCGGCCCGTGGCCTGGTGGATCTCGGCGGCCGCCGTCTCGCACGACTCCCGCTTGCGCGAGGCGATCACGACATCGGCACCGGCCTCGGCGAGGGCCTGGGCGATGGCCCGCCCGATCCCCCGGGAACCACCGGTCACCACGGCGGTCCGCCCGGTCAGGTCATGCAGTGCGGCGAAGGTGTCCACGGCCCGATGCTCCCACCTGGAAAGTCGTGTTTACAAGATTGAGAACTCGATTTTCTCTATGTGTCAGTGGCGCTTCGGCGGGGCGCCGCACACCGGGCGGCGCCCCCTCTCTCAGCCGGACCCGGCCACGTCCACGACGATCTTCCCGACGGCCCGCCCGTCCGCCACGGCTCGCAGCGCGGCCGCTGCCTCGGCGAGCGGGTACACCGCGCCGATGTGCGGACGGACGGTGCCCTCGGCGAACGACTCCCTGAGGCGCGCCTCACTGGCCTGGAACCGCTCCGGCAGATGGGTGGCCACGTCGCGCAGCTGGAAGCCCGTCACCTGCGCGCCCTTCAGCAGGACGAGGTTGAGCGGCAGCCGCGGGATCCCTGCCGTAAAGCCGATGCTGACGAACCGTCCGCCCCAGCGCACCGACCGCAGCGCCGGTTCGGCGAGGCCGCCGCCGACCGGGTCGAGGACCACGTCGGCCCCCGCGGGCAGCGCCTGCTTCAGCGCCGTCCGCAGGCCGCCGCACGACCGGTGGTCGATCAGCACGCTCGCGCCGTTCGCCTTCGCGGCCTCCAGCTTCGCCGCCGACGACGCCACCGCCGTCACCCGCGCCCCGGCCAGCGCGCCCAGCTGCACCGCGGCCAGGCCCACGCCGCCGCCCGCGCCGAGGACCACCAGTTCCTGCCCCGGCCGGAGCTCCGCCACCGTGTGCAGGGCGTGGTACGCCGTCCGGTGCGCCACGCCGAACGCGGCGGCCGCCGAGAACTCCACGGTGTCCGGGACCGGCGTCACCGCGTGCGCGCCGACCACCGCCTGCTCGGCGAACGCGCCGACCAACCCGGTGCCGGCGACCCGGTCGCCGACACGGATCCCGGGCACGTCACCGACGACCTCTTCGACGACGCCGGCGAACTCGCTGCCCGGCACGAACGGCGGCTCCGCCCGCACCTGGTACTCGCCGGCCACCAGCAGGACGTCGGAGAAATTGGCCGCCGCCGCGTGCACCCGCACCCGTACCTGCCCGGCGGTGGGCACCGGCGCGGACACGTCGGCGAGGCGCACCACCTCGGGCGGCCCGAACTCCCGGCACAGCGCGGCCCTCACCAGGTCACCTCCCCCGCCATACGGGCGCGCGCTTCTCCATGAACGCGACGGCGCCCTCCTTGGCGTCCTCGCTGGTGAAGACGCGCTGCTGCCATTCCTTGCCGCGGACGGCGGCCTGGTCCGGGTCGGTCAGCGTCAGCCGCAGCAGTTCCTTGGCGGCGAGCAGCCCCAGTGGCGCGTTGGCGGCGATCCGGCCTGCCAGTTCCAGCGCCGCCGGAAGCACCTGGTCGGGTGGGACGACGGAGTTGACGAGGCCGATCTCCCGCGCCCGGGCCGCGTCCACCGGATCGCCTGTCAGCACCAGCTCCATCGCCGCCGCGAACGGGATCCGGGTGCCGATCGCCAGACCGCCGCCGGCCGGGAACAGGCCCCGCTTCACCTCCGGGAACCCGAACTTCGCCGCCGCGGACGCCACGATGACGTCACAGGCCAGCAACAGCTCCATGCCGCCGCCCAGCGCGGTGCCGTTCGCCGCGCCGACCACCGGCACCCGGCCGCCGCCCTCCAGCAGCCGCTGGTAGGCCTGGCGCGGCTCGTCGGCGCCCAGGTTCATCTCGGCACCGTCGGCGAATGCCCGCAGGTCCATGCCCGGGCAGAAGATGCGGTCGCCGCCTGCGGTGAGGACCAGGACCCGTATCTCCGGGTCCGACTCGGCGTCCAGGAGCGCCTGGCCTATCGCGGCCATCAGCTCCGCGGTGAGCGCGTTGCGCGCCGCGGGCCGGTTCAGGCGGGCCACCAGGACGTTCCCGGCCCGCTCCCGTACGAGAACCTGTTCCTCGGTCGTCTCCGGTGCTGCGTCGCTCATCCTCGGTACTCCGTCGTCTCGGCGAGTTCCGCGGCGTCCTGCATCAGCCGCAGGATGAGCGGCCCGTACGCCTGGAGCTTCGGGTCGTCGCCGGCGCGCTGGAAGCCCTGCTCGAGGACGATCGCCAGCTTCCACTTGGCGAGGACGAAGTAGTAGTCGGCGTCGTCGACCTGACGGCCCGACGTCTGCGCGTACAGCGTGAGGAGTTCGTCGCGGGACGGCATGCCGGTGAGGTCGACATAGCCGGCCGTCGCGGCCTCGGGTGTGGAGGTGTCCTCGGGCCAGCTGTGCAGCATCCACCCGAGGTCGAGCTTCGGGTCGCCGACGGTGCCCATCTCCCAGTCGACGATCGCGGCGAGCCTGGCGGGGCCGCCGTGGCGGAACATGACGTTGGCGAACTGGTAGTCGCCGTGCATCAGCCCTGGCACGTAGTCGAGCGGCTTGTGGGCGCGCAGCCAGGCCGACGCCTCCTCCAGGCCTGGTATCTCACGGCCCTTGATGCGGTCGAGGAACGCGGTCCAGCGGTCGACCTGCCGCTCGTGGAAGCCGTCGGGCCGGCCGAGGTCGTGCAGGCCCCTGGCCCGCCAGTCGACTTTCGACAGCAGTGCGATGCCCTCGGTCAGCTGCCGGGCGAGGCCGGCGCGGGCCTCGGGGTCGGAGCCGAAGGGCTCGGGCCACTTCTTGTCCTTCAGGTTCATCGGCGACCAGCCGTCGACGAAGCCCATCAGATAGAAGGTGCGGCCGAGGACCGACGGGTCGGTGCACACCGCGACCGCCGGGGTGTGCGGCACGTCCGTGCCGTCCAGCGCCTCGATGATCCGCCACTCGCGGTGGATGCCCTTGTCGCGGTCGGCGGGCGCGGTGGGCGGCGGGATCCGCAGGGCGCAGTGCAGGTCGCCGCGGCGGATCTCGTAGATCTCGTTCTGAGTGCCGCCGGAGAGGTAGCGGTGCTGGGCGGGCTCGCCCTTGCCGGGCAGGTTCTGCCCGTCCAGCCAGGACGCGAGCCGCTCGATGTCGATCACAGGTTTCCCACTTCCCGTTCGAGGTGTGCGGCGTACTTGGCGCGGGCGGCCTCCGTGCGGGACGGGATATGGCCGGTGGGCCACAGGCCGTCGGTGGCCCGGTGGCCGCGCAGGACCTGGCGGGCGACGGTGACCTTGTGGACCTCGGTGGGCCCGTCGGCCATGCCCATCACGCCGGCGCCGAGGATCATCCGCTGGAACGGCATCTCGTTGCTCATGCCGAGCGCGCCGTGGACCTGCGCCGCGCGCTGTGCGATGTCGTGCAGCACCTGCGGCATGACGATCTTGACGGCGGCGATGTCCTTGCGGACCTTCCGGTAGTCGTTGTGCTTGTCGATGGACCACGCCACGTACAGCACGAAGAGCCGGAACTGGGTGAGCTGGGCGTAGGAGTCGGCGATGTAGCCCTGCACGAACTGCTTGTCGGCGAGGACCCCGTCGCGGGTGCGGCGGCTCAGTGCCCGCTCGCACAGCATGTCCAGGGCCTTCTGCGCCTGGCCGATGGTGCGCATGGCGTGGTGGACGCGGCCGCCGCCGAGCCGCGTCTGGGCGATGGCGAACGCCTGTCCGGGGCCGCCGAGGACGGCCTCCGGGCCGACCCGTACGTTGTCGTAGTGGATCAGGGCGTGTGCCCCGTCCCCGACCGGCTCGTCGCCGAGGCCGACGTTCCGCTCGATGCGGATGCCGGGCGTGCCGGCCGGGACGAGGAACATCGACATGCCCTCGTACGGCCCTGCGTCCGGGTCGGTCACGGCCATCACGATGAAGAACGAGGCGGTGCGGGCGTTGGAGGAGAAGAACTTCCAGCCGTTGATCACCCAGCCGTCCCCGTCGCGTTCCGCGCGGGTCTCGAACAGGGCCGGGTCGGCACCGGCCTGAGGCTCCGTCATCGAGTAACACGAGAAGATCTCCCCGTCGAGCAGGGGCCGCAGATAGCGCTGCTTCTGCTCGTCGGTGCCGTAGTGCGCGATGATCTCCGCGTTGCCGGTGTCGGGGGCCTGGCAGCCGAAAATGATCGGCGCCCATTCGGAGCGGCCCAGGATCTCGTTGATCAGGGCGAGTTTCAGCTGCCCGTAGCCCTCACCGCCGAGTTCCGGGCCGAGGTGGGCGGCCCACAGGCGGCGCCGGCGGACCTCGTCCTTGAGCGGGTCGATGATCTTGCGCTTTTCGGCGTCCGGTGGCGTGAACTGCAGCCCGTGCCACAGCAGGTCGAGCGGTTCCACCTCCTCCCGCACGAACGTGTCGGCCCAGTCCAGCTTCGCCTGGAACTCGGGCTCCGTTTCGAAGTCCCATGCCATGTGCGTCACTCCTCCTTCTCGGGTACCCGCGGGGCGCCCGTCGGGTCCGGCGCGGTCCGGGCGGCGAAGGCCGGGGCGGAGGGCTCCTCGCGGAGGACCGTCTCCGGACGGCCGGCGGCGGTCATGTGTCCGTCCTCAGCAACATCACTCCGCTGGGTGCGAGCCCGCCGGTGCTGACCACCGCGGTCCGGGCACCCGCCACCTGCCGCGCCCCGCCCTCGCCGCGCAGCTGTGTGATCGCCTCGCGGATCAGACCCATGCCGTGGGTGCGACCGTGGGACAGCTGACCGCCGTGCGGGTTGACGGGCAGGATGCCGTCCCGGGCGATGTTCTTGCCGCCGTCGAGGAAGTCCTTCGCCTCGCCGATGCCGCAGAACCCCAGCGCCTCGATCCAGGACAGGCAGTTGATCGTGAACCCGTCGTAGAGCAGCGCCACGTCGATGTCGGACGGGCCGAGGTCGGTGCGGGACCACATGTGGTAGGCCTGCGCGAGGACGTGCGGTTCGTGCGCCGACGTCGACTGGTCCCATTCGAGTCGCTCGATCAGCTGCGTGCCCACCGCTTCCACCAGCACCGGCGGCTTCGGCAGGTCGCGGGCCGCGTCCACCGCCGACACCACGACCGCGATCGACGCGTCGCACGGCACGTCGCAGTCGTACAGGCCGAGCGGTGTGCTGATGGTGCGGGCCGACAGGTAGTCGTCCATGGTGAGCGGCTCGCGGTAGATCGCCTCGGGGTTGACGGATGCGCCCGCGCGCTGGTTGAGGGCGATCCAGCCGAGGGTCTCGCGGGTGGTGCCGAACTCGTGGAAGTGGCGCTGCGCGTTCTGTGCGAGGGCGTTCGCGGCGGAGACCGCTCCGAACGGGGTGCGCCATTCACCGGAGCCCTCCACCCGGTCCAAGGCGGGCGACGGGCGCCTCCCCTCGCGCAACTGCTGGGCGTGGGTGGCCTCCCACAAGGTGCGGTAGCACAGCACGTGCCGGGCCAGCCCGCTCGCCACGGCGAGCATGGCGGCGATGACGCTGCCACCCGGCCCGAACGTCTCGCCCCCGCCGTTGTACCAGGTGGGGTGGATACCGAGAGCGCTCTCGACGGCGGAGACGCCGCCCTCGCCGAACCCGGCGGCGATCCCCGCACCGGGGTAGGTGGCCAGGCCGTCGATGTCGTCCATCGTCAGGCCGGCATCGGCGACGGCCTTCTCGCAGGCCTCGATGGTCAGTTCAAGAGGCGGCACGCCCAGGCGGCGGCCGATACGGGAGGCGCCGGCGCCGGTGAGGGCGGCCCGGTGCTCGAACCGGTCGGTGCTGACCGGGGGCCGGACCAGCTGCTTCAGCCGCGCGGGCGGCAGTTCGTCCTCCGGCAGCGGGCCCGGCTCTTCGGGCTGTGCGGAGCAAGGCCGGAACAGAGGTATCCACACGTCCTCGACGTGCTCGAACGTCACTTCCATCCGCATGCCGAGCCGCAGTTCGGACGGATCGCAGCCGACGATGTTGGTGGTGAGGCGCACCCTCGGGTCCTCGTCGATCGCCACCCGCGCCACCACGTACGGCGCGGGCAGCCCCGGCACCGAGAACCGCTCGTTGACGGTGAACGAGATCAGGGTGCCGGTGCCGGCGACCTCCGTCACGCGCAGCCCGTGCCCCCGGCAGTGACGGCACACGGGCTGGGGCGGATGGATCAGGGCGGAGCATGCCTCGCACTCCTGGAAGCGGAGCCGGCCGTCCGCGCCGGACGTCCAGAAGAACTCGCTCTCCGGGGTGAGAAGGGGCAGCGGGCGCCGGTCCACAGGGTCTCCTCAGATGGTCGGTCCCGTCCCGGGAGGTACGGGAAGTCGTTCACCGATGACCGCGTGATTCGCGGTCTTCCTTCCGCACTCTGACTCGATGCATAGGATGCTCTCCTAATTCGGAAAGTATCTTCTCCGAACAGGAGAAGCAATATGTCTGCTCGCCTGTCACGGCTCCGGAAACGACGCGGGGCGCCGCCCGCGGTAGCGGACGGCGCCCCGGCCCGGACCTCAGGACTCCGGGCGGTACTCCGTGACGATCTCCATGATCCGCATCTTCGGAATCGGGTCCATCCGCATCGTGTCGGACATGTTGAGCTTGCCGGCGGCCGACGCGGCGCTGACGCCCTTGACGACCTCCTCCGGGTCCCCCTCGATCTCGTACTGCGTCACGTACGGGCCGTAGCCTTCCTTGGGGGCGTACCGGCGGGCCGCGACGAAACCGTCCAGCGCCACCACCTCGGGCAGATGGACCTCGTCGTACCAGCGGTTGAACTCCGCCACGGCCTCCGGGCTCACCGGCCAGGACTCGACGTGCAGGATGTGCTTCGCCATGCTTCCTCCGTCGCTCGATGGGTTCGGCTCGGGTGGTGCGGCCGGATGCGGTGCGATCAGGTACGGGGAATCCAGCCGCCGTCGATGTTCAGGGTGTGACCGGTGACCCAGTCGCTCCCGGGCGAGACCAGATAAAGCAGCCCGGGTACCAGGTCCTCCGGCTCACCGAAGGGGAACGGCACGGTCGCCTCGACCATCGCACGCAGCTGTGGGGGCGAAGAGAGCGCGCCGGCCTCGGTGTTGACGTTGCCGGGCGCGATCGCGTTGACACGGATGCCGAACGGGGCGAGTTCGCGGGCGAGCGACAGGGTCATGCTCACCAGGCCGAGCTTGGTGATCCCGTACGCGTTGGCCCCCATGAAGGCGCCGCCCGACGACTGGTTGACGATCTTTCCGTAACCCCGCTTCTTCATGTACGGCACCACGGCACGGGTGCACAGCAGCGGCCCGGTGAGGTTGACGCCCAGCGTGGTGTGCCACACGTCGAGGTCCATCGTGGTGAGCGTGCCCTTGCCGACGATCTCCGCCATCAGGGCCGCGTTGTTCACCAGGACGTCGACGGAGCCGAAGTGTTCCGCGGCCGTCGCCGCCATCGCGTCGGCGCTCGCCTCGTCCGACACGTCCGTGCGGACCGCGAGCACCTGATGGCCGGCCTTCATCAGTTCCTGCTCCACGGCCTCGGCCGCCTCAGCCTTGACGTCCGCCAGCACCACGGCGGCCCCGGCCTCCGCAAGCCCCTTCGCGTACGCCCGCCCGATCCCGCCTCCCGCCCCCGTGACGATCGCGACCTTCCCCGCCAGCACGGCCCGCTCGCTCATGTACGCCCCCTCATGTCAGGCGATCGGCTCACGACCCACGACGGTAGCTATACTGCCGAGAATTGAGAACTACATTCTCAACATCGACTTATCGCGAATCCGGACGCCAGCGGAACCGGTCTCGCCTACTACAGCGACAAAGAGGACGAACGGGAGGGAACATGCAACTGTGCTTTCCCATGCCGCATGTGCTTCGACTGAAGGCCACATGCCAGCCGTGGGAGGCGGCCGTGACCGGCGCGCACCAGACGCGCCTGGCCAAGTGGGCGGAGCAACTGGGCTACGCCATGATCAGCGTGCCCGAGCACCACGTCATCCCGAGATCCCATGTCGAGCTCTCCGGGCCCCACTACTTCAGCGCGTATCCGGCCATGGCCTATCTGGCCGGGGCCACGGAGAGGATACGAGTCAACTCGTGCATCGCGATCCTGCCGCTGCAGCACCCCATGATCACCGCAAAGGCACTCGCAAGCATCGACTGGCTGTCGAGCGGCCGCGTCACCGTGACCTTCGGGGTCGGCTGGCTGGAGGAGGAGTTCGAAGCCCTGGGTGTCCCCTTCCACGAACGCGGAGCGAGGAGCGAGGAGTACATCCGGGCGATCATCGAGCTCTGGACCAAGGAGGAACCGGAGTTCGAGGGGAAGTACGTGTCCTTCCGGGACATCGCGTTCGAGCCCAAGCCCGTGCAGAAGCCGCACCCGCCGGTGTGGTTCGGCGGTGACGCCGACGCCGTGCTGAAGCGCATCGCCCGCTACGCCTCGGGGTGGTGGCCCTTCCTCACCAAGCCCGAGGACATCCCGGCGAAGCTGGACTTCATCAGGTCTCAGCCCGACTACAGCGGCAGGCTGACCGATGTGTTCTACGGCTTCGCCACCACACGCGTCGGAGAGGGCCACGCCGTGCGGGAGGACCCGCGCGCCCGGCCGGGCATGACCAAGCAGGAGATCGTCGACCGCCTCGGCTGGTTCAGGGAACTGGGCGTGACGATGAGCGCGGTGCCGATCCCCAGCCTCAACCACATCGAGGAGTACCTCGACTACACCCAATGGGTGGCCGAAGAGATCATGCCCGCGGTCGCATAGCGACGCAGAGCTGTTTCCGTCTCCGCGAACAACATTCTCGACACCGAGTCATCTCGTCTCTCGCGTAGGAGGAGAGGAATGGCGCACACCACTGCCGACAAGACGGCCGTCGTCACGGGGGCCGCCTCCGGCATCGGCCTCGCCATCGCCCAACGACTGGCCCACGACGGCGCGAAAATCGCCGTCTTCGATCTGAACGGAGACGGCGCCGAGGCGGCCGCCGCGAAGATCCGCGCCGACGGCGGCTCCGCCATCGGCCTCGCCGTCGACGTCGGCGACCGCGCGCAGGTGGACCGCGGCATGGAGGAGGTCCGGGCACGGTTCGGCCCGGTCGGGATCCTCGTCAACAACGCGGGGCGGGAAGGGTTCGAGCCGTTCCTGTCGATCACCGAGGAGTCCTGGGAGGGCATTCTCTCGATCAACCTCACCGGCACCTTCCGCTGCTGCCAGGCCGTTCTGCCCGACATGGTGGAGGCCCGGTGGGGTCGCATCGTCAACATCTCATCGTCGAGCGCGCACAGCGGGCAACCGCTCATGACCCACTACGTCGCCTCCAAGGCGGGCGTCATCGGCTTCACCAAGGCGCTCGCCCTGGAGTTCGGCCCGAAGGGCATCACCGTGAACACCATCCCGCCGGGTTTCATCGACACACCGATGACCCGGCGGAACGAGGAGAAGGGCCTGCTCGGCCCCGGCGTCGACTACCACGCCGCACGCACCCCGGTACGGCGGCCGGGACTGCCGGAAGACATCGCGGCGGCGTGCGCGTTCCTGGTGAGCGAGGAGGCCGGCTACATCACCGGCCAGGTCTTCGGCGTCAACGGAGGACGCAACACCTGACAAGGCCCGGCCGGCCGGACACGCGTCGGTTACGGCCCGGCGGGGCGGATGCGTCTCCGGTGACCAGGCGGCCTGGTCACCGGAGAGAGGGATCACGTCGTACCAGTCCCCGCCGATATGCCTGCGGACCAGTCCTCACTCGCTCTGCGCTCCTGCCTCCCGGCGCCGCGCCGGGGCAGCCAACGCGCACTCCTCGACGAAGGACAAGACCTTCAGGTGGTACGAGGCGGCGGTCCAGCCGATGCTCGTGTTGTACCCGGCCCCCACCTGCTCGTCCACCACGACGCGGGGCGAGGCGGTGAACAGCGAGCCGATGCCGGCCAGAGCGGCTGGGCCGCTGCGCCACACCTGCTCGTGCTCACCGAGGGTGAACCGCAGGGGGACACGGACGCGGGCGGCGAGCCGGGGGAAGTCCTCCGTCCAGGTGCGCACCACGTCGCCTTCGTACGCGGGTGCCGGTGAGCCGATGCGGGCGCCGCCGTAGACATCCGGGGGGTAGGCGTCCACCGGGTGCCAGATGAGGTCGCGCATGCGACCGGGCGGGCGCGGGCGGGTGGCGTCCCCCCGCCACTCCTGCATGAGGCGGAGCGCCCGAGGCTTGTGCTGCGTGCCGGTACCGGCGAGCTCCACGCCCAGCAGGTCCGCGCCGCGCTTGTCGGCGGCCATGCGTACGGCGAGTTCACAGCCGATGGAGTGGGCGACGAGGAACACTCCGGCTCCGCGCGACCGCCCGGCGAGCAGTGCCTCGACCGCCGCGTAGGCGATCTCCACCCGGCGCTCCGGCCCGCCCATCTCGTGTGCGTGGCCGGCCGAACTGCCGTATCCGGGGCGGTCGAGCGCGAGAACGGTGAAGCCCAGGGCGGCGCCGGTGCGCAGCAGGGAAAGGTGCGGGTGTCCGGGGTGGTCGTAGTACGCCGAGAAGGCGGCCCCGCCGTGCAGTGCGACGACGACGGCGCGCGGCCGGGGTACAGCGGCGACCAGTGCGGACACCGGGACACCCGCGGCCTGCACGACATGCGCGACCACGTCATCGACAAGTGCGGTGACGGCGGTTGAGGGTCTGATCGGGGTCATGAGTCCTGCTTCAGGTCGGACATCGACTTGCCCACGTCGGCCAGGGTGAGCGGCCTTCCGTAGTCGCCCTCGAACTTGTGGACGGGGGCGTCGCAGCGGTAGGCGCCGTGGTCGGGCTTGATGTCGGCGGGCTCCCAGCCCTCGGCCGTCGACTGCACCACGACGTAGCACGTGGGCGGCGCGTCGACCTTGGTCAGATCGGCCGGGGCCTGGAGGCCTCCGCCGGTCCAGTCGGTGTGCTGGGCGGCGTTCTCGTAGACGCATGCGCGGGTGAGCTCGTCGCAGTCCCGCGCGGCCGTCGCGAAGAGCAGCCAGGCGGAGAAGGCGCGCAGCACGGGCAGGGTGATCTCGGCATCGGGCGCGTACTGTTTGAAGAGGTCGAGGACCTTCTGCGTCGCGGGGTTGTCCGCGGCCTCCTCCCTCGGGTACGTGCCGAACAGCTCGGTGAAGTTCCTCTGCGTGCCGAGCGCGGGGCCGGCCAGCTTCAGGAACGCCGGGTTGTAGGCGTTGTTCGTGGGATCGATCCAGTCGGGTGCGTAGTCGATGGCGGTGAGGGCCTGCTCCAGCTTGGCGAGGCTCGTGAAGTCCCCCAGGAAGACCAGGCCCTTGACGTTCTTCTTCTTGATCGACTGGGCGTACGGGGTCCAGTCGGACACGCCCTGGGCGGGGTAGAGGTCGGAGTAGGTCACCCTGCCGCCCATCGCTGTCAGGGTCTCCTTGTCCATGGCGGCGAGGTTCTTGGTGACGGGCGAGTCCCCGGCGATCATGCCGATGCGTCCCGCCGAGGACGGGAACTTTTCCTTGAGGAGCCAGGAGTAGAGCCCTGTGTAGCGCGAGTGCCCGACCGCCGGGCCGGAGGCCAGCACCTGGAGGTCGGAGCCGAGGGCCTGGCGCATGCTGGACTGCGCCGGGAACTCGGGCAGCAGGCACTTCAGCCGGTCCTCGACCCCCGTACCGTCCAGAGCCGCACCGCCGCCGACGAGCGCGAAGTCCTCGCGGCAGGCCTCCAGCATCCGCGCGCGGACCTCGTACATCCTCGTGTCCCGAGTCACCGGAACGAGTTTGCGGCCGTTGATCCCGCCCGCACCGTTGCACCAGGAGGTGAACACCTTCGCGGCGTCGATGTACTCGGACTTCTTGCTGAAGCCCACGTCGGTGAAGACGCCGACCTTGATCTCCTTGTCCGTGACGCCCTGCGCGGTCGCGGACCTGGGCGTGCCGGGCCCGCACACGTCCTTGAGCGTCCCGAAGTCGCCTGAGTCCGCACCGGTGGTGGACTCGGCGGTCGTGGATGCGGAGGGCGCGTCGTCGTTCGCGGTGGAGCGCATCGAACATCCCGCGAGCAGCAGGACGAGCGCACCGATGAACAGCCTTCGCAACGTTCCTCCTCTAAGGGGAACTCCGTCGCTCTGCAGAGAGGGTCCCATCTCGTCTTCGAGAACGATATTCTCGTATGGCTAGAACTTTCATACCAGAAGGAGTCCGCCATGCCGAGCCCCCCGCTGTTCCGGCGCGCGACCGTCACGCGGATCATCCAGGAGACCGCCGATACCTGTACGTTCGTGCTCGCCCCGCACGGAGGGCCGCTGCCGTACCGCGCCGGGCAGTTCTGCATCTTCCGGGTCCGCGTGGACGGCCGGGACCTGCTGCGCTCCTATTCGATGTCGAGCGCTCCGGAGACCGACGGCGAGCTGATGACGACGGTCAAGCGGGTCCCCGGCGGCAAGGTCTCGAACTGGCTGCACGACCACGTGACCGAGGGCGACGAGCTCGAACTGACCGAGCCCCGCGGGCAGTTCTGCCTCCGCCCTGCCGCCACCACCACGCCGCTCCTCGGCTTCTGCGGCGGCAGCGGCATCACCCCGGTCCTCTCCCTCACCAAGAGCGCGCTCGCCGCCACCGACCGCCGGATCCGGCTGCTGTGCGCCGACCGTGACAGGCCCTCGGCGATCTTCCACGCGGGCCTGGCCGAACTGGCGGAGCGCCATCCGGGCCGGCTGACGGTCGTACGCCATCTCGATGACGAGCGGGGGTTCCTGAGCGCGGCGGACATCAAGGAGTTCGTGGGCGCCGACATGGACGCAGACTCGTACGTGTGCGGACCCGAGCCCTTCATGGAGCTGGTGGAGTCGGCGCTACAGGGATCGGGACGGGTCTTCAGCGAGCGATTCGGCGGGGGGCAGGCTCCGCCGCCGCCCCCGCCCCGTCCGGCGCCGGCCCCGGCGCCGGCCGCCACAGAGGGGACGATCACCATCCTGCTCGGCAACAAGCGGGTGTCGGTGCCGCGGCACCCGGGCGAGACGCTGCTGCAGAGCGCCCGGCGCGCCGGACTCGCCCCGCCGTTCTCCTGCGAAGCGGGCAACTGCGCGACCTGCATGGCCAAGCTGAGGGAGGGCAGTGCGACCATGCGCGTCAACGACGCACTGACCGAGGAAGAGGTGGCCGAGGGGTACGTCCTGACGTGTCAGGGGGTGCCGGACACGCCGTCCGTGACGGTCGAATACGAGTAGCCACGCCTGGATGCGAGCACCTGGAAGACCGATGGGCCGCCGCCTCGCACGGAACGAGGCGGCGGCCCAACAGTGGGTCCGGTCCTTGACCGGGCCCGACGTCACTCGGGGTGCATGCTCACGGTCGCTGGCCCGGATGGCACAGCACCAGCACGGCGCGGGCGACGAGTTCACCGCCGCCACCGAGATGCTCGCGGTATCGGCCGGTGATGGCCCGCACGGCCTCCGCGAACCCGGGGTCGGTGGCGCGAGGCCCGGACGGGGCGGGCAGCTCCCGCGCCACCTCCCGGCGCCGCAGCAGAAGAGCGATGATCTCGTCGTCCAGCTGCTCGATGCGGGACAGCGACCTGTGCGTCGCCTGTTCGGTAAGCCCGTCGATTGCCACCGTGCATCTCCGTTTCTCCAGGATGCGAGATCCACCTTCACTGGATGCGAGAATGCTATTCTCACTTGGCTTGACCCGCAATGTCCTTGCACACAGGGCCTGTGCAGCCTCACGGCCGGATACATCCGCGGCTTCGAGAACGCCGAGATCTGGAGGGTTTTCCATGGTCGACCTGGAGACGGACGCGGGACTGGCGGTCATCACCATCAACCGCCCGCACGCACGCAACGCCATAGCCCTGGACACCATGGGCGAGCTGGAGCACGCCCTGGACGCAGCGGCGGGCGCACGAGCCCTCGTCATCACGGGTGCGGGCGACCGCGCGTTCGTCTCGGGCGGCGACCTCAAGGAGCTGGCCGCCCTGCGCACCACCGAGGAGGCGGCCGCCATGGCGTGGCGGATGCGGCGGATCTGCGACCGGATCGCCGCCTTCCCCGCCCCTGTGATCGCCGCGCTCAACGGCCATGCCCTGGGCGGCGGGGCCGAGATGGCGGTCGCCGCCGACATCCGCGTGGCCGCCGACGACATCAGGATCGGTTTCACCCAGGTCAACCTGGCGATCATGCCGGCATGGGGCGGCGCCGAGCGGCTCGCGGCCCTCATCGGCAGGGGGCGGGCGCTGCTGCTCGCGGGGTCCGGCCGGATTCTGGACGCGGCCGCAGCCGAACGGATCGGCCTGGTGGACGAGGTGCTGCCGCGCGCTTCCTTCGGGGTGGGCTGGCGGGCCCTGGCCCGGTCACTGGCGAACCGCCCGACTCAGGAGATCAAGCGGATCACGCAGGACGGCTCGTCCGCCCATGAGGCGGTGGACGCCTTCGCCGGCCTCTGGGTCGACGACGCGCACTGGGCTGCGGTGGACAGGGCGATGAGCCGGGGCCGGTGAGACATGGAGCGCCGCAGCATGAGAACTCACCTGGGCATGTCGAAACCATTGCTTCTCCTCTGAGGAGAAGCTACGTTCCCCATTCCGAGAGCAAGCTATTCGGACCTATATGGCAGTTGGGACACCGGTTCGACCAGCTGCACCACACACACCGTCGGCGCCCCGCACCGCGCCGCCCAGGCTCCCGGGATCCCATCGGGCTCGCCGTCGGCGGCAGTGGCGAGGCACGCCATGAGGCGGGAGCGGTGGGCCGCCCACCCGACGCCGGACGGCCGGACCAACGGCACGTCTGTGTGCACGGAGTGCGCTGTCACCGGCGTTTCCCGCGTGCGCTTCGGCCCGCGTCGCCGCGCGGCCGGAGCGAGCCCCCTGATAGCGCCCATCGAGCCATCAGCACGTCGGGAAACATGAGGAGGACATCCCGTGAAACCGATGAGTTCCCTCGCGGCCGCCCTGGCCGTGGCCGCCCTGCTCGCCACAGGATGCGGCCGCAGCGGATCCGGCGGCACCGAGGAGTCACGCGGTGACGCCGACCCCACCAAGACCGCACAAGCCGCCGCAAGCGGCGACTTCGGCGACCTGAAGGGCATCTGCGGCCCCGGCGACGCCAAGAGCGCGACCGCGCAAGGAGTCACCGCCGACAGCATCGACGTCGGGGTGATGTCCGACGTCGGCTTCACCAAGAACCCCGAGTACGGGGACACCGCCAAGGTGTTCACGTCCTGGTGCAACGCCGCGGGCGGCATCAACGGCCGCAAGCTCGTCGCCACCGTACGCGACACCAAGATGACGGAAGTCCGCCAACGGATGCTCGAATCCTGCAAGGAGGACTTCGCGATCGTCGGCGGCAGCTCGGCCCTGGACGCCCTCGGCACCAAAGAGCGTCTGTCCTGCCTGCTGCCCGACTTCCCCAGCCAAGTCACCATGATCCCCAACAGCGGCTCCGACCTGCAGCTCAACCTGACCGGCGGTAGCACGTACAACCGCTACGCCGGCTACTACGACTGGCTGCTGAAGGATGCGTATCCCAAGTCGGCGGGAGCCGTCGGCATCATCTCGGGCGACTCCCCGGTCACCAAGGTCCTCAGCGCGCAGGACCAGGAGGGCATCAAGGCCGCCGGCGGGACCATCGCCTACACGGACCTGTATCCGGCGACGGGCGTCTCGGACTGGACGCCGTACGCGCAGTCCATCAAGAGCAAGGGCGTCAAGGGCCTGATCTTCCTGGGCGACTTCACCAGCCTCGCCAAGCTGGAGCAGATCCTCACCGGCATGAACTACAAGCTCGACTGGATCGACGCCAACAGCAACGCCTACGGCCCCGCCTTCCTCAAACTCGCCGGCAGGTCCCTCGACTACCAGAACAACCTGGCCGACCTGAGTGGTGTGTATCCGCTGGAGAAAGCGTCCGACAACCCCGCGACACAGCAGTTGCTGGACCTGTTCAAGAAGTACGCGCCGGACGCCCATGTGACGCTTCCGGGGGCGCGGGGCTTCGCGGCCTGGCTGCTGTTCGCCAAGGCCGCCCAGAGCTGCGGCGACGACCTCACCGTCAAGTGCGTGTACGAGGCGGCCCGCAAGGAAAGCGCCTGGACGGGCGGCGGCCTGCTGGCGCCCGTCAACGTGACCAAGTCCAACATTCCGCTGGACTGCTTCAACGTCGAGAAGGCCACCTCCAAGGGCTGGGAGCCGGCCGACTTCAAGCCCGACAAGGGCGCCTACCGCTGCGACGTCAAGCAGTACAAGTACCAGGGCGACTACGGCAAGCCGCTGACCCTCGCCGATGTCGGCAAGTCCATGAATGACGTGAAGTGATGGAGCAGTTCCTCACCTTCGGGATCGTCGGCCTGAGCACGGCGGCGATCTACGCGGTCATCAGCAGCGGCCTGGTGCTCACCTACGTCACCACCGGCGTGTTCAACTTCGCGCACGGGGCGGCGGGCATGCTGGCGGCGTTCTGCTACTGGCAGCTCACCGTCGGATGGGGATGGCCGGTGCCGGTCGCGCTCGCCGTGGTGCTGCTCGTGCTCGCGCCGGGCTTCGGCCTGGCGGTCGAGCGGGTGCTGATGCGCCCGGTGCAGCACCTCGGCGAGGCGGAACGGCTGGTGATGACGGTGGCCCTGCTCAGCGGGGCCATCGCCGCCGCCCGCTGGATCTGGGACCCCAACGTGGCCCGTCCCCTCACCACGTTCTTCGCCGACCGGGAGCCCTTCCACATCGGGCCGGCCACCGTCACCTGGCACCAGGCCCTGACCATGGCCGTCGCGGTCGTGGTCGCCGCGGGGCTGTGGTTCCTGCTGAACCACACCCGTACCGGCGCGGAGATGCGAGCGACGGTCGACGACCGGTCTCTCGTCGAGCTCACCGGCGCCGACCCGCTGCGCGCCGGCCGCGTCGCCTGGATCCTCGGCACACAGCTGGCGGCGCTCGGCGGCATCCTCATCGCGCCGACCGTCGCCCTGGACGCCTCCCAGCTGTCCCTGCTCATCGTCAGCGCCTACACGGCCGCCGTCTTCGGCTGGCTGCGCAGCCTGCCGCTGACGTTCATCGGCGCGGTCGTCGTCGGCTGCCTGGAGAGCTATCTGACGGGATATCTGCCGCAGAACGAGTACCTGCCCGGACTCCGCCTCGCCGCGCCCGCCCTGCTGCTGTTCATGGCTCTGCTGGTCTTCCCGCACCGGCGGCTGCGCGGCCGGGACCGGCGCCTGGTCCAGGTGCCGGTCCCGTCTCTGCGCGGCACCGCGGTGTTCGCCGCGACGACCGTGGCGTTCGGGGTGGTCCTGGCCACCGTCCTCGGCGACGCCGACCTCGTCACCTACGGGCCGCTGTTCTCCCTCGGTGTCATCGCACTGTCGTACGTACCCCTGGCCGGGTACGCGGGCCAGATCTCGCTGTGTCAGCTGAGCATCGCGGGAATCGGCGCGGTCGTATGGGGGCATCTCGGTGCGCAGGGGCAGTTGTGGGCGCTCGGCGCGGCGATCCTGGTGTCGGCGGCGGTCGGTGCACTGATCGCGGTGCCCGCGCTGCGGTTCTCCGGGGTGTACCTGGCCCTGGGCACGGCGGCGTTCGCGGTCGTACTCGACCGGTGGATCTTCACACTGCCGTCGTTCGAGGTGCTCGGGGTGCGCATCGCGCTGTTCGACCAGGGGTCGGTGGAGGTGAACGGGCCGAACCTGTTCGGTCTGCATCTCGACGGCACAGCCGAACTGCTGGTGTTCGCCTCGGTGTGTCTCGCTCTGGCGTCGCTCGCTGTGGCGGCGCTGCGCCGGGGCCGGTTCGGGCGGCGGCTGATCGCGTTGCGCGACAGCGAGGCCGCCTACGCCACGCTCGGCGGAAACCTGCTGGTCGCCAAGGTCGCGGTGTTCGCGCTGTCCGCAGGGATCGCTGGGCTCGGCGGAGCACTGTACGGAATGCAGCAACGGACCGTCACAGCCGAGCAGTTCAACCTGGTGGCCGGGCTGCCGATCTTCCTGGTCGCGGTGATCGGCGGGCTGGGCGCCGTCGGCAACGGGCTGTTCGCCGGGACGGCCTTCGTCGGGCCGAACATCCTGACGGGCCTCGTGTCCTGGGGGCACAACCTCGTCTCGGTGATGCCCGCACTGGCCGGCATGGGCCTCGCCCACAGCCCCCAGGGCATCGTGTCCCAGTTCCGGCGCGAGTGGGGGCCGCTCGGCCGGGACCGCATCGCCCTGCCCGCACTCCTTGCCGGGCTCGCGCTCGGCTGGGGGCTGCGGCTGGGCGACGTCATCAACGGCTGGACGTTCCTCATCTGGGCTTACGTCCTCGGCGAGGGCCTGCGCCGGTACGCGACGGCGCGGCAGACCGCCGTCAAGGCCGAACCGGAGATCCCCGTCGAGTGGTGGGGCCTCAGGCGGCCCTGGCGGGCGGAGGACAGGGAGGTGCTGGCCCGTGGCATTGCTGGAGGTTAGCGGCGTCACCGTCACGTTCGGCGGCAACCGCGCGCTGGACCATGTCGGTCTGAACGCCGAGGAGGGCCGGATCACGGGCCTGATCGGGCCCAACGGGGCCGGAAAGAGCACCCTGTTCGACGTCGTGTCCGGGCTGCGCAGGCCCTCGACCGGCAAGGTGCGGCTCGGCGGGCGGGAGGTGACCCGGCTGGGTCCGGCACGCCGTTCCCGGCACGGCCTGGCCCGCACGTTCCAGCGCCTGGAGCTGTTCGGCCGCCTCAGCGTGCGCGACAACCTGCTCGTCGCCGCCGAACTCGGGCCCGAACGGCGGCAGGCGGCAGCGTGCGTCGCAGGCATCATCGACCGGCTCGGCCTTGCGGAGGTCGCCGGCAGCTCGGCCGACACGCTGCCCACCGGGGTCGCCCGCCTGGTCGAGGTGGGCCGGGCGCTCGCCGTCCGTCCGACGCTGCTGCTCCTGGACGAGCCGGCCGCGGGGCAGGACGGCGAGGAGACATACCGGTTCGCGGCCCTGCTGCGCTCACTCGCAGACGACGGCATGGCCGTGGTCCTCGTCGAACACGACATGGGCCTCGTCATGAGCGTGTGCGACGAGGTGCACGTACTCGATCTCGGGAAGGTCATCGCCGTCGGCCCGCCCGATGTGATCCGGAGCGACGAAACGGTCCTCGCCGCCTACCTGGGGGCGACGTGAACAGCCTGGCATGCGGCCCTGCAGGGCGCCTGACCTCTCTGGGGGATACGTGACCGCGCTTCTCGAACTGAGCGGCATCCGCGCCGCCCACGAAGGGATCACCGTCCTGCACGGGGTGGACCTGAGCGTGGCGGCGGGCCAGGTGGTGGCGCTGCTCGGCCCGAACGGCGCCGGCAAGACGACCACCCTGCGCGTCGCTGCGGGCGTCCACCCGGCCGCATCCGGCCGGCTCCTGATGGGCGGCCGCGACGTGACCGGCGCGAACCCTCGGGACCTGGCCCGGGCGGGGGTGTGCCTGATCCCCGAGGGCCGCGGGGTGTTCCCCAACCTGTCGGTCCGCGACAACCTCCTGATGATGACCTTCACCGGCCGGAGCGTCGGCGAGATCGAGGAGGTCGCCTTCGCCCGGTTCCCCGTCCTCGCCCGCCGCGCCTCGCAGGCCGCGGGCACCCTGTCCGGCGGCGAGCAGCAGATGCTCGCCCTCGCGCGCGGCCTGGCCACCGACCCGGCCGTGCTGCTCCTCGACGAACTGTCCATGGGCCTGGCCCCGTTGGTCGTCGCCAACCTCTACGAGCACGTGGCCGAGATCGCCCGGCAGGGTGTGGCGGTTCTGGTCGTCGAGCAGTTCGCGGCGGCCGTCCTCGGCATCGCCGACCATGCGGCCGTCCTGGTGCGCGGCCGCATCGAACGGCAGGGCCGGCCCGACAGCGGATTCCGCACCGACCTGTCCGACCTCTACCTCGGGAGCCCTACATGACCACGACCGAGCCGCACGCGGACCGCGCCGACCGCTTCGTCCGCGAACTCGCAGAGCTGAAGATCTCCGACCCCGCCGCCGGACGGGCCTCGCTGTGGCTGCGTCTCGGGGCCGCGCTCATGGTCCTCGCCCTCGTCCTGTGCGTGGCGGCGTATCTGCTCTCGCACAGCACCACGGATCCGCTCGAGCAGCGCGACGCCATCACGCTGGGCCTGGGCGGGGTCGGCGCCGGCGTCGTAGGTGCCGCGTTGTTCCTGCGCTACTCGCTGACAGGCTTCCTGCGTTTCTGGCTGGCCCGTCAGTCGTACGACCTCAATGTGCTGGCGGAGCGCCTGGGCGACGCGGAGAAGTAGCGCGGCTCGAACGTGCCGTGACCGTGGTGGGCCCCGCAGACGGGCGCCACCACGGTCACGGCACGTTCGCTGTCAGCCCTTGGGCACCTCGAAGCCGGACACGATCACGGCGTGGGAGTCGGCCGCGGCCTGCCGCAACGGCTTCGCCTTCTCGTACGCGGCGGACTCGTACCAGGCGCGGGCCGCCTCCACCGATTCGAATTCGAGAACGACCGTCTGGTCGCCGTGCCACTCGCCTTCGAGGACCTGCGGCCGGGCCTCGACCGCCAGGACACGGCCGCCGCTCTCCGCCAGCGACTCTGTGGCGGCCCGGCCGTAGGCGGCCATACCGGCCTGATCCTTGATGGCCTCGGTGAAGATGACGTAACCCTTCGGCATCTGCCTCCCCTTCGTCAGCGCGCCGTGGTGGCGCAGTCGACCGCCTCGAACCGTGGCCCCGCGGGCGTCAGCGCGCGGAACGCTTCCGCTTCGGCTGGCCGGCCGCAAGGCCGTGCATGAACAGGTCCCACACCGCCTCGGCATCGCTGCCGTCCGAGCGCACCGGTGAACCGCTGATGGTCACGGCGAACGAGTTGAACATGATGGCCTGGAGCATGGTGCCCGCGAGCGCACGGTGGTCGAGGCCGCTGCGGATGGCGCCCTGGGCCGCCGCTTCGTCGAGGAGGCCGTGCAGGAGGGCGAACATGGGGGCGAACGCCCGCGCCGCCTCCTTCGGATGCTCGGTGAGGAGCTGCTGCGCGAACTCCGCCATTCCGAGGATGACCGTCTTGCGCTCGGTGCTGTCGTCGGGCAGGGGCCGGCACAGCAGGTAGTGCTCGACGGTGAACCGCCGCAGGCGCTCCAGGGCGTCATCCTCGTCGGCGATCGTCTCCTGCAGACGCCGCGCCGTGCTGTGCACCGACTCCTCGAAGAGCGCGAGCAGCAGCTCGTGCTTGCCGGTGAAGTACTGGTAGAAGCTCCGCAGGGACTGGCCGGACTTCTTGACGACCTCCTGGACGGTGAAGTCCTTGCCGGACTCGCCGCTCATCAACTCGAGCGCGGCGTCGAGGAATCGCTGCACCCGCTTCTCCGCACGCACCCGCGCGGGATCGACCGACCGGGCCACGGCCAGGTCACGCCAGCTGGTGGTAGGCGTCTGGGTCGCTTCGGGCTCGACTGATGCTTGTTCCGCTGCCACCTGGCAAGCCTACCGCAGAATAGGGAGAGGGATGCTCTCTACGAAGCAGACAGATGTAGCCACCTTCGCGAAAATCATATTCTCGCGCCAGAGTGCAGCCCTGTGAGCGGGCGAGTCGACCCCATGGGTCGTCTCGCAGGCGAACCCGTCAGGCGAGATCGTCGTCGAGCTCGACCGCGAAGGACCGGAGAACCATCGCGATCACGTCGTACGCGCCCACCGTGAAGATCAGGTCCATCAGCTGCTGTTCGTCGAGCCCGCCGGCCAGCTCCTGCCAGGTTGCCTTCCCCACCTTCGCGTCGGCGAGCAGTTCGTCGACCGCGCGCAGCAGGGCCCGCTCCAGTGGCGTCCAGCCGGGCGCGTCCGGGCCCTTCGCGACCCGCTCGATCTCCTCGTCGGCGATCCCTGCGTCCCGGGCGAGGACGGCATGCTGCGCCCACTCGTACGCGGCCTCGCGCACCGCCGCGACCCGCAGCACCAGCAGCTCACGCTGGCGGACGGTGAGGGTGGATGCGAACAGCACGTGTCCGTTGAAGGTGTGGAACGCCTGGGTGAGCGCCGGATAGTGGGCGAGGATGCCGAGGAGGTTGAGAGCCTTCGGGCGGTCGGGGCGGCGTCCGGGTATCGGGTGGCGGGGGTTCGGTGGCCGCAGCACGGCAAGGGCTTCGCGCATCTCGGCGGGCCACTCCTTCGGAGCGAGCGGCCGGATGCGCGGCCCGTCGGGGGTTCCGGAAGTTCCCGACCCCTCTGTTCCTGGTGTCTCTGTTCCTGATGTCTCTGTTCCTGTGGTCGGTGTCGCCATGCGAACGCCTTTCCCTATGGTCATGCGCCTTGCACAAACGGGTGGATGCGCGTGAAGTCCGCGCCGGGCTCCGCCTCCGCGAACCGCTCCCACAGCGCGGCGACCAGCGCCCCGATCTCCGCCGGCCCACCCTGCTCCCCCACCGCCCGCAGATAGAGGCTCACGTCCTTCGACATCAGCGAATTGGCGAAGCCCGACGCGTAACGGCCCGTCAGGACGTGGTCGGGGAACTTGTCCTCGGTGGCGCCGCTGCGGCCGCTCGATGTGTTCAGCACCTCCAGCATGGTGCCCATGTCCAGGCCGGCCGAGCAGCCGAACGCGATCGCCTCGCTGGTCGCGGCCAGCGCGGTCGCGGACAGGAAGTTGTTGGCGAGCTTCAGCGCCTGGGCGAGTCCCGGCCGGTCGCCGACTCGGCGGCGCCGGTCGCTCAGGCCCGCGAGTACCGGCTCCACTCGGGCGCAGGCGTCGTCGGAGCCCGCGTACATGACGGTGAGCGTGCGGGCCCGGGCTCCTGCCACGCCTCCCGACACGGGCGCGTCCACGTAGCCGATGCCCTCCTTGGCGAGGAGTTCTGCGACGCTCTGTGCGGCGGCGACGCCGATCGTGGAGGTGTCGACGACGTGTGCGGCACGGCGTCCGGCAGCGGTGGCGATCTCGTACGCGACCTGCTCGGACGCCGCTCCGTCCGGGAGGCTGAGCACCACCGTCTCCGCCCGGCGCGCCACCTCGGCCACATCGCGGGCCGGTGCCGCTCCACCGGGAACGACGGCCGGGCCCGCGGCGTCGTAGGCGGCGAGCCCGAACCCGCGCCGGACGAGGTTCGACGCGAGGGCGCCGCCCATGTTGCCGAGCCCGACGAAGCCGATCGTGCCCATGCTCATGCCCCTTCCTTCGCTTCCTGCCTGGCCGCCCGTACGTCCTTCAGCGCCCGCCTGGCGGACACGCCCGCCGGTGCTCCGCAGTAGGCGGCCACCTGGAAGAGCAGCTCGTCGAGTTCCTCGTCGGTGACGCCGGTCTGCGGCGTGGCCCCGGCGTGCAGGCGGAACTCGTCCATCCGCCCGAGGGCGGCCGTCATCGCCAGCACCAGCAGGCTGCGGTCGCGGGGACTGAGCGCGCCGCCCCTGGCCCACACCCCCCAGGCCATCGAGGTGACGTAGTCCTGGAATTCGGCGGCGGTGGGTTCCGGGTCGGCGGTGACGCTGTCGACGTACGCGTCGCCGAGCATGGCCCGGCGCATGGCGCGGGCCTCGTCCAGCTGATCGGTGTCTGCCACGGACTCTCCTTGAGTCGAGTCGGTACCGGCTACGCGGTTCAGGGGCGCAGCGAGAGGCTGACGGTCTTGGTCTGGGCGTACTCGTGGAGTGCCTCGAGGCCCTTCTCCCTGCCGTAGCCGCTCTGCTTGAAACCGCCGAACGGCGTCTCGATGCCGAGCGGGCCGCCGTTCACCGCGACCTGCCCGGCGTCGATGCGTTCGGCGAAGCGCAGACCGCGGGCGGCGTCGCCGGTCCAGACGGCGGCCACGAGGCCGTACTCGGTGTCGTTGGCGAGGGCGAGCGCCTCGGCCTCGCCGGCGAACGGCATCGTGACGAGGACCGGGCCGAAGATCTCCTCGCGGGCGATCCGGAGGTCGGGACTGACCCTCGCGTAGACGGTCGGGCGTACGTAGAGGCCGCGGGCGGCGGGGCCGCTGTCGTAGGCGGCGCCTCCGCACACGGGCACGGCGCCCGCGGCACGCGCCTCGGCGAAGTGGTCGAGGACCTTGTGGAACTGCGCCTCGGTGATGATGGGCCCGAAGTCCACGCCGGGCTGGAGGCGTTCGACGGCCTCGGCCACGCGGGAGACGACCTCGTCGTGGACGGACGCCTCGACGAGCAGGCGGGTGGTGGCCGAGCACACCTGCCCGGCGTTGGCCGCGACGGTGGAGACCGCGGCGGCGACGGCCCGGTCGAGGTCGGCGTCGGCGTCGGCGAACACCACGAGGGGCGATTTGCCGCCGAGTTCCAGGGTCATGGGGATGAGCCGGTCGGCGGCTACGGTCGCCAGGTGGCGCCCGACGGGCACCGACCCGGTGAACACGACGCGCCGCACGGCCGGATGGATCGCCAGCGGCGTGCCGGCGTCGCGGCCGGTGCCGGAGACGGCGTTCAGCACACCGTCGGGCAGGCCGGCCTCGGTGGCCAGTCGCGCGAGACGCAGCGTGGAGGCCGGCGTCAGCTCCGACGGCTTGGCCACGACGGTGTTGCCGACCGCGAGAGCGGGGGCGAGCGCCCGGCACGCCTGGTTCAGCGGGAGGTTCCAGGGCGTGATGGCGGCGACGACACCGTAGGGCTCGAGCCGGGTGTACGTGAGCGCGCCGGCGCCCTGGTCGATGGTGCGGCCGTGGTGGGCGCGCAGCACTCCCGCGTAGTAGCGGAAGTAGGCGGCCGACGTGTCGACCTCCATGCGGAGCTGCGCGGGGATCTTCCCGGTGGAGGCCCGCTCCAGTTCCATCAGCTCTTCGGCGTGCGTCTCGACGGCGCCGGCGACACGGTGGAGGACGTCCGACCGCTCGGCGGCGGAGCGCCGCGCCCAGTCGGGCTGCGCGGCCGCGGCTGCGGCGACGGCGCGGTCCACGTCGGGGGCGGAGCCTGCCGCGGCCTCGTCGCCCGGCTGCCTGGTCGTGGGGTCGAGGGTCGGCAGGTAGACGCCGTTCGCGGGCTCCACCGCCTTGCCGCCGATCCAGTGGTCATGGCGGGTCATGTCAGATAGTCCGATCCTCATGTGAGCGCCACTCGAAATCAGCGATACCAGATTCAGAGAATACGGTTCTCCGAGTTCCTGGGCAACGAGCCGTCCACAGGCGCGAGCTGCTGCGCGCGACGGACGCAGCTGTCTGCGTGCCACGAGAAAGTGCTCGCAGGGGACTTCCGCGCTCCCAAAATGCGAGATTACGATTCTCGCTGCCGGAAGGGAGATTCTTGTGATCCGGACGAGAGCGCTGAGCCCACACCTGGGCGTCGAGGTCACCACGGGCGGCACCGGGATCTCCCCGGCCATGGCGGATCGCTGCCTCACATGAAGCGGCTCGGGTTCATCGGGGCGGGGCGCATGGGACTGCCCATGGTGCGGCGGCTCGTCGAGGGCGGGTACGAGGTACGGGTGCTGGGCCGGTCGCCCGAGCGGCGGCGAACACTCGCGGACGAAGGCGCCTTGGTGAGCGGCGACGTCGAGCAGGTTGCCGACGGGGCCGATGCGGTGCTGGTGTGCGTCCACACCGACGAGCAGGTGCGCGAGATCTGCCTCGACGGCCCCCTGCTCGACGTGACTCCGGACGGCGCCGCCGTCGTCGTGCACACCACCGGCAGCCCGCGCACCGTCGAGGAGGTCGCCGCCCGCGCCACGGCACGTGGCATCCAGGTGGTCGACGCGCCCGTCAGCGGCGGACCGCACGACATCGCGGCCGGACGGGTCAGCGTCTTCGTGGGCGGTGACGGTGACACCGTGGAACGCCTGCGGCCCGTCCTCGGCCGGTATGCCGACCCGCTGCTGCACGTCGGCCCGCTGGGCGCGGGCCAGCGGGTGAAGCTGGTGAACAACGCGCTGTTCACGGCCCACCTCGGGCTGCTCTCCGACGCGGTCCGGCTCGGGCGCCGACTGGGGCTGGACGAGGCGGTCCTGCTGGACGCCCTGCCGCACGGGAGCGCCGCGAGCCGGGCTCTGACGGGAGTCGCGGCGAGGGGCTCGGTGGCGCGGTTCGCCGAGTCGGTCCGCGAGTTCGTCGACAAGGACGTCGATGTCGTCCGGCAGGTGGCCGCCGAACTCGGCACAGACCTGGGCGCCTTGGCCACGGCGATCGGATCCCTCAACGGGGGCGCCGGCGGTCCCGCGGGCGGAGGCTGATCGCCGTCCGTCTCCACCCGGTACCCGGACAGCACTCAGCCAAGTCCACAGGACAGGCACGACAAGCACAACAGCACCAACACAACGAAGACGACGAGGACTTCGAGGACAAGGGGACGCCAGCGATGGGACGTGTTGAGGGCAAGGTCGCGTTCGTCACGGGAGCGGGGCGCGGTCAGGGCCGCAGCCACGCCGTGCGGCTTGCCGAGGAGGGCGCCGACATCATCGCGGTCGACCTGTGCCGCGACTACGAGACGGTCGGCTACCCGATGGCGGGACCGGACGATCTGAAGGAGACGGTGCGCCTGGTCGAAGAGCAGGGCCGGCGTATCGTCGCGCTGCAGGCCGACGTGCGCCGTATCGACGAGATGCGCGACGCGGTGGAGCGCGGCGTGGCCGAGCTGGGCGGTCTGGACATCGTGGTGGCGCAGGCCGGTATCGCCCCGCTGCACGGGGAACCGCGGCTCCAGGCGTGGAGTGACGCGATCGACGTCGATCTGATCGGCACCATCAACGCGATCCAGGCCTCCCTGCCGCACCTGCGCGAGGGCGCCTCGGTCATCGCGACCGGTTCGACGGCTGCCCTGATGAACCACGGGATCGTGGACACGCCGGGCTCGAACCCGGGTGGCGCAGGATACGCCTTCGCCAAGCGCGCCCTGTCGGAGTACGTCCACGAACTCGCCCGGAACCTGGCCCCGTTGAAGCAGCGGGCCAACGTCGTACACCCGACGAACTGCAACACGCAGATGCTGCAGAGCCCGCCGATGTACAAGTCGTTCCGCCCGGATCTGGAGAACCCGACGCGACAGGACGCCGAGCCCGGGTTCGCGGTGCAGCAGGCGATGCCCATCCCGTACGTCGAGCCGATCGACATCAGCAACGCCGTCCTGTTCCTCGCGTCGGACGAGGCCCGCTACGTCACCGGCGTGCAGCTGCGCGTGGACGCCGGCGGTTATCTCAAGTGGCACGACTGGAGCCGCTGATCCCGGAATCCGACGGACATCCGACCACGGCAGGGAGGCAGTACAGCATGAAGGTCCGCGTCGACCCGGAGCGGTGCCAGGGGCACACCCTCTGCGCCATGATCGCCCCGAAGGTCTTCCAGCTCGACGACGTCGACGGGCACTCGAGCCCGGTCAGCGAAGACGTCCCCGGTGACCAGGAGGAACTGGTCGCCGAAGCGGTCCGCTCCTGTCCCGAGCGGGCCATCTCCCTCATCGACGACTGACCGACGAGCACTGATCGGCGAGCACTGACCGGCGGGGCGTCAGCCCGCTCTCCGCCACCCCGACACAGGGAGGACCACACCGTGAGCGCACAGGGCGCCCCGCAAGGCGAGGAGCGCAAGAGGAACCGTTACGACTTCGATCGCCACGCCCCCGGTTACCGGGAGCAGTTCGTGGAGATCACCGATGAGATGCAGAGCCGCTGTCCGGTGGCATGGTCGGACACGCACGGCGGCCACTGGGTCGTCAGCGGCAACCAAGAGCTGTTCGAGATCGCGCGGTCCGCGGAGTACCTCTCCAACGACCACGACGTGAACGGCGAACGCCGCGGATACAAGGGCATCAGCATTCCCACTCCGGATCGCGGGAAGGGCCAGCGGGGCGGCTTCCTCGAGATGGACCCGCCCGAGCAGCGCCACTACCGGCAGGCCCTCAACCCCTACCTCTCTCCCGCCGCCGTCCAGCGCTGGATCCCGTTCCTCGACGAGGTGGCACGGGCCTGTATCGACGAGAAGATCGAGCAGGGCAGCATCGACTTCATCGACGACCTGGCGAACGTCGTGCCCGCCGTCTTCACCCTGGCCATGATGGGCATCCCGCTCAGGAACTGGACCATCTACAACGAGCCCGCGCACGCGGGCGTCTACACCCGGCCCGACTCACCGGAGATGCCGCGGGTCATCGAGATGCACATCGCGATGATGCGCGACCTGGCCGTCCAGTTGGCGGCCATCCGCAGCAACCGCCGGCCCGGCCTGGTGGACGCGTTGGTGCACGCCGAGATCAACGGCGGGACAGCCTCGGACGAAGACCTCCTCGGCGTCCTGGCCCTGCTCATCGGCGGCGGCTTCGACACCACGACGGCGCTCACCGCGCACGCCCTGGAGTGGCTGTCGGAGAACCCCGGCGAGCGCGACCGCCTCAGCCGCGAGCGCGACACGCTGCTGGACTCGGCGACCGAGGAGTTCCTGCGCTTCTACACCCCGGCCCCGGGGGACGGCCGCACCATCTCCGCCGACTGCGCACTCGCGGGCACGGAGTTCAAGGAGGGCGACCGGGTGTGGCTGTCGTGGGCGATGGCCAACCGGGACCCCTCGGTGTTCCCCGATCCCCACACGGTCGACATGGCCCGCAAGGGCAACCGGCACAACAGCTTCGGCCTCGGCATCCACCGCTGCATCGGCTCCAACGTGGCCCGTACGGCGTTCAAGCGGATGCTGCTCCAGGTCCTCGACCGCATGCCGGACTACCGGTGCGACCCCGAGGGCACCGTCCACTACGAGACGATCGGCGTCATCCAGGGCATGCGCCATCTGCCGACGACGTTCACGCCCGGCAAGCGGCTCGGCCCGGGCCTCGACGAGACGTTGGAGACCCTCCAGAAGGTCTGTGACGAGCAGGGTCTCGCCGAGCCCGTCACGGTGCGCACGACGCGGGCAAGGATCCCCCGCTGAGCCCGGCGGCGTATCGCACATCCGCCAGAATCATCTGTGAGGAGATCCTGTGGCCCAGCCCTCGGGGCGTCCACTGCCTCTGCTGACCGAGGAGAACGAGTTCTTCTGGACGTCCGGGGCGGACGGCCGTCTGCGCTTCCAGGGGTGCGAGTCCTGCACCGCGCTGATCCACCCGCCGCAACCGGTGTGCCGCCGCTGCCGGGGTCACGACATCCGCGTCCGGGAGGTCTCCGGGTACGGGACGCTCGTCGGCTTCACCGTCAACGAGCGGTTCAGTCTGCCCGGGCTTCCCGCCCCGTATGTGGTGGCGCAGGTCGCGATCGAGGAGGACCCGCGGGTCCGGCTGACGACCAACGCCGTCGAGTGCGAGCCCGGGCAACTGAGGCTGGGCATGCGGATGGAGGTCGTCTTCGAGCAGGTGGAGGACGTGTGGCTGCCGCTGTTCCGCCCGGCGGCCGACCAGCCGGAGGCCGCCGAACTGCCCCTGGACGAGGTGGAACCGGACGCGGTCCCGCGTCTGGTGCGGCCGCCGGTGCGGACCGAGAAGTTCGAGGAGAAGGCCGCGCTCACCGGCATCGGCGCCTCCGAGCTCGGGCGCCGGCTCATGCGCTCGCCGCTGTCCCTGACGATCGAGGCGTGCGAACGGGCCGTCGCGGACGCCGGTCTGACACTGGACGACATCGACGGCCTGTCGACCTACCCGGGAGCCGGTGCGTTCGGCGGCTTCGCCGAGGGCGGCGTCACCGCGCTCGAGTCGGCCCTGGGCATCCGGCCGACCTGGTACAACGGCGGCGGTGAGACTTTCGGGCCGGGGGGTTCGCTGATCGCGGCGATGCTGGCGGTCGCGGGCGGTCTGGCCCGGCATGTGCTGTGCTTCCGCACGCTGTGGGAGGCCACACACGCGGATCTGGCCCGCCGCGGCAAACTGCCCCAGTCCGTGCCCGGCCGGGTGGACGGGACGAACGCCTGGCGGATGCCGTTCGGCGCCACGTCCGCCGCGCACGTGCTCGCGCAGAACGCGCAGCGCCACTTCCACCGGTACGGCACCACCCGCGAGACCCTCGGGTGGATCGCCCTGAACCAGCGGGCCAACGCGGCTCTCAACCCGACGGCGATCTACCGCGACCCGCTGACCATGGACGACTACCTGTCGGCCCGGACGATCACGACTCCGTTCGGGCTGTACGACTGCGACGTGCCCTGCGACGGTGCCGTCGCCGTCATCGTGTCGGCCGTCGACGCCGCTCGGGACCTGGCCAGGCCCCCGGTGCTCGTGGAGGCCGTCGGCACGCAGATCATCGAGCGCCTGGACTGGGACCAGAGCACCTCGACGCACGAGCCGCAGGTGCTCGGGCAGGCCGCCCATCTGTGGTCGCGCACCTCGCTGCGGCCCTCCGACGTCGATGTGGCCCTGCTGTACGACGGCTTCACCCTCAACTGCCTGTCGTGGATCGAGGCGCTCGGCTTCTGCGGCATCGGCGAGGCCAAGGACTTCCTCGACGGGGGCAAGAACATCGCCCGGGACGGCGTGCTGCCGCTCAACACCCACGGCGGCCAACTGTCCCACGGGCGCACCCACGGCATGGGCCTGGTCCACGAGGCCGTCGTCCAGCTGCGCGGCGAGGGCGGGGCACGGCAGGTGGCCGACGCCCGCGTCGCCGCGGTCAGTTCGGGCGGCCTCACCCCCAGCGGCGTACTTCTCCTCAGGACGGACACGTGACCTACAGCGACACCGAACACGCGGCGGCGACCGGGGCGGACGATCCGCCGTACGCGCACAGCAGTCCCGTCGTACCGCATGTCGTCGATGTCGACGGCATTCCCCTGTCGGCGCTGGTGTGCGAAGCGCCGCGGCCCCGTGCGGTGATCGTGGCCCTGCACGGCGGAGGCACCACGTCGGCGTACTTCGACTGCCCCGGGCGGCCGCGGCTGTCGCTGCTGCGGACCGGTGCGGCGCTCGGGTTCACCGTCGTCGCACTCGACCGCCCGGGATACGGCGCCTCGGCCGAGTACGCCGCGAAGGTCACCGGCACGGAGCGTCCCGTGAACCTCGGCTATGCGGCGGTCGAAAAGCTGCTGGAGGGCCGGTCGCGCGGTGCCGGGGTGTTCCTGCTGGCGCACTCGGCGGGGTGCGAGCTCGCGGTGCGGATGGCGTCCGACGAACGGGGGCGGGAGCTGCTCGGCCTGGCGGTCGGCGGATTCGGACGGGAACTCGACCCGCACGCGAAGACGGTACTGGACCGGACCGGTGAGACGGCCGACGCGGACACCAGGCCCGCCCGGGGCCGGCGTGCGTTGCTGTGGGGGCCGAGCCGGCTCTACGCACCCGACGTGTACCGGGGCACCGCGATCTCCGCACCCACTCCCCCGTACGAGACGCAGGACCGGCCCTGGCGGCACGAGTACCCCGGGCTGGCGGCGCGGGTGCGGATCCCCGTGCAGATCAGCCTCGGCGATCACGAGACGGTATGGCGGTCCGGGCCCGCGGAGCTGGCCGAGATCGCGTCGCTGTTCACCGCGTCGCCGCGTGTGAGCGTCAACGAGCAGGCGCAGAGCGGTCACAACCTGAGCCTCGGCCTCGCGGGCCTGGCCTACCACCTGAAGGTGCTGTCGTTCGCCGAGGAGTGCGTGGTGCTGCGTGAGCAAGGGGGGTCCCGATGACGGGCGTGGACGCGGTCGCCGTGCTGCTGGTGCGTGCCGTCCTCGGCATCACCATGATCGTGCACGGTGTGAACCACTGGCGGGGCGGCGGCCGCATCGAGGGAACCGCCCGCTGGTTCTCCGGACTGGGCCTCACGTACGGGCGGCTGCAGGCATGGATGAGCGTGTTCACCGAAGTGGGCTCCGGTGTGCTGCTCCTGCTCGGCCTGGGCACACCGCTCGCCTGCGCCGCCGTGATCTCGGTGATGCTGGTCGCGGGGCTACTCGCGCACCGGCGCAACGGCTTCTTCGTGTTCAAGGACGGCTACGAGTACGTCCTCGTGCTCGCGGTGGCGTCCCTGGCACTGGCCGTACTCGGGCCCGGCAGCCTGTCGATCGACGCCGCGAGTGACATCGAGGTGACCGGCTGGGCCGGCGGCGGCATCGCGCTGGGTGTCGCCGTGGCCGCGACGGCGGGACTCCTCGCCCTGTTCTGGCGCCCCGGGCGTCCCGCATCCGCGGACGGAGACGCATGACGCCGACGGCCCGCGCAAGCACACCACGACACGCACGCTTGGACCAGGAGACCCCATGACACACGTCGGATTCATCGGCCTGGGCAGCCAGGGCGCCCCCATGGCCCGCCGGATCATCGAGGCGGGCCATCCGGTGACACTGTGGGCCCGCCGACCCGCATCCCTCGTGCCGTTCGAAGGCACCCCGGCCAAGGTGGCCGCCTCACCGGCCGAACTCGCCGCGGCCAGCGACCTCGTGTGCGTGTGCGTCGTCGACGACGCGGACGTGGAGGAGGTCGTCCTGGGCGAGCGGGGCGTCCTCGCAGGGCTGCGCCGCGGCGGCGTCATCGCCGTGCACAGCACCGTCCACCCCGACACCTGCCGGCGGCTCGAGGCGCGCGCCGCGGCACAGGACATCCAGGTGGTGGACGCGCCGGTGAGCGGAGGCGGGCCGGCCGCGGCGCAGGGGCGGCTCCTGGTGATGGTGGGGGGCGAGCCGGGCACCGTGCGGTACTGCCGCCCGGTCTTCGAGAGCTACGGCGATCCCGTGGTGCACCTCGGCCCGCTGGGGTCGGGGCAGGTCGCCAAGCTCCTCAACAACGTGCTGATGACCGCCAATCTGGCGACCGCATCCGACACCCTCGCCCTCGGCCGGGAACTGGGGATCGATCCCCTGGCTCTCGCCGAGGCCGTCGGGCACGGCAGCGGCGCCAGCTTCGCGCTGGGCCGGATCGCCGCGAACGGCGGCTCGTTGCAGGCGATGGCCCAGCACGCCGGCCGGCTGCTGCGCAAGGACGTACGCCTCCTGGCGCAGCTCACCGGGGCCGCCGCCGAGGGCGCCGAAGGCGGTGGCACCGTGCTCGCGGCCGCCGACGCCGCGCTGGAGGAGATGAACCACCCTCGGTGACGCATCCGTGGTGACACACCCGCGACGGCCGCGTCCACCACGCCGCGCGCCGAGACGCGTGCGCGCGATTTTCCGTACTTGAGAATGCCATTTCCAGATATACAGGAGGCGGGATGCCTGTCACCGGGACTCTGCTGATCGACGGTCAGCTCCTCGATACGGCACGGACCTACGAAAGCCTCAACCCGGCCACGGGCGAAGTCCTCGGCCAGGCCCCCGACGCCACGACCGCCGAGGCCGAGGCCGCCGTCGCGGCGGCCCGCCGCGCCTTCGACACCACGACCTGGGCCACGGACAAGGACTTCCGCATCCGGTGTCTCGACCAGCTGTACCAGGCGCTGGTCGACCACAAGGAGGAGCTGCGCGAGCTGACGATCGCCGAGGTCGGCGCGACCCGCGCGCTCACTCACAGCGCACAGCTGGACGACCCCATAGAGATCGTCCGCTACAACGCCGATCTGCTGCGCTCCCACCCGTTCACGGTCGACCTGGGCGAGATCGACTCGCGCGGGCAGCGCCACCACCGCTGGGTGGAGAAGGAGCCCGTCGGCGTCGTCGCGGCGATCCTGCCGTACAACTACCCCAACCAGCTGGCGCTGGCAAAGCTCGCCCCGGCGCTCGCCGCCGGCTGCACGGTCGTCCTCAAGGCCGCCCCCGACACCCCGCTGATCACCCTCGCACTCGGCGAACTCATCGCCGAGCACACCGACATCCCCGCGGGCGTGGTCAATGTGCTGTCGTCGTCGGAGGCGGCGGTCGGCGAGGTGCTGACGACCCACCGCGACGTCGACATGGTCAGCTTCACCGGTTCGACCGCGACCGGCCGCCGCATCATGGCGGCGGCGAGCGAGACCGTGAAGAAGGTCTTCCTCGAACTGGGCGGCAAATCCGCCATGATCCTGTTGGACGACGCCGACTTCGCCGCCGCCTCCATGCTCGCCGCGTACATGATCTGCACCCACGCGGGCCAGGGGTGCGCCCTCACCTCCCGGCTCCTCGTGCCGCGCGAGCACCACGACGCCGTCGTGGAGCAGGTCGCGCAGCACTTCGCCCGCGTCCGCTACGGCGACCCGACGGATCGCAAGACCTACATGGGCCCGCTGATCAGCGAACGGCAGCGGGACAAGGTGGACGGCATGGTGCAGCGTGCCGTCGCGGCGGGCGCGAAGCTGGTGACCGGCGGCGAGCGCGTGAACCCCGGCTTCTTCTACACGCCCACGCTGCTGGCCGGGGTCGATCCGGACAGCGAGATCGCCCAGGAGGAGGTGTTCGGCCCGGTCCTCGCGGTCATCCCGTTCGAGGACGACGACGCGGTACGCATCGCCAACAACTCCGTCTACGGGCTCTCCGGCGGCGTACAGAGCCGCGACCAGGAGCGGGCCCTCGCGGTGGCCCGGCGCATCCGCAGCGGCACGTTCAGCATCAACGGCGGCAACTACTTCGCACCCGACGCGCCGTTCGGCGGCTACCGGCAGTCCGGCATCGGCCGGGAGAGCGGCGTCGCGGGTCTGGAGGAGTTCCTGGAGTCGAAGACGTTCGCGACGGTGGCGCACTGAGACCCGAAGTGAGCCGCACATGACCGCCGACCAAGCCCCACCAGTGGACTTTGCCGACCGCGTACCGGTCGTGATCGTCGGAGCCG
>NZ_JBSFWK010000045.1:0-71486 GCF_053594815.1 Streptomyces sp. NPDC002577
TCTGGACCTGGACGCGCTTCGGTGCCGACGGCACCGAGCGGCTTTCCGGCACGCGGCGCTGGAACTGGATCCGTTCCGGCTACAAGGACGTCCACGTCGATCCGGAGACGGGCCGGGAGGTCGTCGCCCGGCGCAGCGACGACGCGTGGCCGTTCGTCGCGAGGACTGAGGAGCACCCCGGCCTCTCGGCCGACGATCCCGCCGAGCGGCATGTTGCCGAACAGGCCGGCGACAGTTCGGAGCAGGAGCAGGAGCAGGAGCAGGAGCAGGAGCAGGAGCAGGAGCAGGAGCAGGAGCAGGAGCAGGCCGGACAGCCGGATACGGCGGAGGACCTCGAACTCACCGCAGAGCAGCCCGCGAGCGCGCCGGCCGCCGGCGCGCCGCCCGCCAACCGGACGCCCGGTGCTGGACGCGACGGCCGCCGGCGCGCCGCCCGTCGTGGATTCCGCCCGGTGCTGGACGCGATCCCGGAGAATTCCGAGGACCCGTCCATCGAGGAGACGCGGCTCTCCGGTGTCGACCAGGTTCCCGAACTCGTCGGGGCGAAGGTCGAGTTCAGGTATCCGCAGGGCTTCGTCCTGGTGGACCGTGAGGGGGAGCCCCTGCCCGGCGTGGTCGTCACGTCGCGCGAGGAAGGCGGTTTCAAGGTTGCCGGGCTTCGGACGGGCACGCTGCACTTCTCGGCGGCCTGGCAGTTCCAGTTCCGCACGGTGCGGTTGCCGGGCACGGACCGGCTGCTGCGGTTCTATACCCCGGTGGGGGCGGACGGCGGGGTTCGCCCGGCGGGTCCGGACGGCGCGCCCCTGATGGACGTGCCCGGGCTGGAGATCGCCGCCGGCGCCGACCGTGGCCTCACGGTGCGGATGCCCGCGGCGGGCGGGCCCGACGAGGCGGTGCTGGAGTGGCACCTCGACGCCAACGTGGAGGTGTACGCGCTGGAGGTCCCGCTGCGGGGCGACGGGATCGACGGGCTCTCCGGGGTGCGGGTGCGCACCGACTTCCTGCCGGGCGCGGACGGGGTCGCTTGGACGCGCACGCTGAAGGGCCGGTTCGGCGCTCTCCGCAAGTTCCAGCTGGAGGAGCCGGCGTCCTCGTCGGCGGAGCGGCTGGACGGCGGCATCACCATGACGGAGGTGGTTGGCGGACGGGCGCATCACTTCGACGCGCTGGGTGTGCTTCGGGAGGTTACGCAGGCGACGCAGTCGACAATGGCAGCGGAGCCGGGCGCTGGGCAGGAGGTGGTGTCCGAGGTGCCATCCGAGGGGGCGGTTGGCGTCGGGCTGCCGCTCCGCGAGGACCTGCCCCGTGAGACTTCCGGTGACGCGCCGGACACCGAGGGCGTGCACGTGGAGACCTCCGCTCCCGAGGAGCCGCGCACGCAGTCACCGATGGCTGACGCGGCAGTCCCGCTGCTGGAGAGGCGAGGGATCGGCTCCGAGTCCATCTCCGTACAGTCGTACGGGCTCGACGGGGCAGGGGAGACCCTGGACATGGCCCACGTCGAGCAACTGGTCGTGGACTCCAGAGCGGGGCTGGCCGGGACCGGCGTGGATTCAGGTGACTACGTCAGGGCGGTCGAACAGAGGGATGCCGCCTACGACAAGCTGCTCCAGGACGCGGCCGCTGCGGCGCGGAAGTGGCTCGATTCGTCCGGGCAGTCGCAGGGGGCGCACGTCGACGGCTTCACCATCGCCTCGCTGGAGGCGGGCGGCGTCGCCGCGGTGCGTGACGCAACCGGGCTGCGCACCACCTTCGACCTGGTCGACGGCAGGCTCGAGTGGACGTCGCGCGAGTTCCGGCTGGTGGACGCGCCGGCGGAGATGGCCTCGCTGAAGGTCGTCGTCCACCGGGAGTTGGACGAGGACGGGGGGGAGTCGCTGTGGAACGACCTGGCGGGTGAGCCCGGAGCAGGGGCGAACGCGCGGTTCTCTGCCCACGTATCGGAGGAGACGAGCGGGCTCCCGGCAGGATGGCTCGAGATCGTCGACGGCGTGTACGGCCACCGCTACACGGTCGACGCCACCGCTGTGGTGATGGAGCGTCAGGTCAGGATGGGCGGAGGACTGGGCCGTCTCTGGTACGACGCGACGCGCCCGGGCGAAGCCCCCGAGGTGCTGGAGGCGGACGGTACGCCGTCGCAGGACAGGAGCGCGAGTCTCTCGGACGGCGGCCGGGTGAAGCTCGTGCGTTCCGGTGCACCGGCCGGCTCGATCGAGCACCTGGAAGTCGACGGTCTCACCGGCAAGCTGTTGAAGGAGACTGTCGCGATCCGCGGCAAGCGAGGAAAGATCACCGGCATCTGGGAGATCGACCACCAGCGCTCTCGGGCCGTGCGCATGGATGAGGCGGGGCACCCCGTCATGGAGGACGGCTCCTCGAATGCTTCGGCGGTCACAGAGCAGGATGGCGGCCTCAAGCTGCTGGGTGTGCCGGAGGAGGACATCCTCTTCGAACGACCTCCGCTGGGAGACGTCACCGCGGAACGCAGTCTGCCGGTCGGTCCGGGATCGTTCGGCTTCCATGCCGGGTTCCCGGGCGGCGACCGGTTGGTGCGGATCGACGCGCCCCTGGGGGCGTCGGAGGCGTTGCGCCTCGTGGACCAACACAGCGGCGAGCGGATCGACGTGCCGGTGGAGTTCTCGCGGGCGCACGTTCTGACCGTCTCAGTCGACGTGCCCGGCGCGAGGAGCGGCGCGAAGGCGCTGTACCAATTCGGCCTGGACGGCGAGCCGCGCTCGGAGAAGCTGCCGCTGTTGGTCGGCGGGGACGCGGAGGCGCTCGGCGATCTGTGGCTCGTCGTACGGCACACCTCAGGGGGGACGAACTTCACACTGGGCGGCTCTGACGCCGCGCTGGAGCGGTTCAGTATCGGGCCGGTGCCCGAGGACATGGAACGTGACCCGGGGGTCGAGTTCACCGTCACCGACTCCCAAACGGGCATGCGCTACCACTACAGCCGCGGTGCCTGGTTGGTGGCGCAGGACATGCCGCTGCGTCTGGGGGCGGCCGGCGAGCGCGTGCTGGACGGCCGGGAACCGCTGTTCCTGCGGCTCGGTGAGAACGCGGAGGCGAAGCTCGTCGGCTCTCGCGGGCCACTGCCTGGGGACCTACGGCTGAGGACCGAGACGCTGGGCGGCGGCCGGATGGCGGTGATCCGCACGGACCGGTCGGGGCGGGAGGAGGCCCGGCTCACGGTCGACACCGGGAGTCAGCGCGTACTGGAGGAGACCGTCGCAGGTCCGCGCGAGCGCGGCGAACTCCTCGGTTACCGGCTCTGGAAGTTCGACTACCAGTCTGGGACCGCCGTGCGTCTGGGCGACGAGGAAAGGCCCGCGGGCGGTGAACTCGACCACGGCCTGCTGGAGGTCGCCGACGACGGCAGGCTGAGGGTGGTGCAGCCGGGCGGGAGCGGCGGGGCACCCCGGGTCTTGTTCGAGCGGCCCGGTACGGTGGGCGGCTCTGTCGCCTGGCTGCAGTCCGAGCACCTCAGCGCGCAGGCTTCCGACGAGGCGGTCGCGCACGTCCCGGAGAGCCGGGCCGACCGGGAGCGACTGGCCTTCCAGCGGGAGGCCGACCGCTTCGAACGCAGGCTGGGCGCCTATCTGGTGCAGCACCCCGAGGTGCGGCGGCAGGTCGAGAAGTTCGTCAAGCTGGCCTGGGAGCACGCGGATCCCTCAGAACGGTTCAAGTTCGCCACCGAGCGTCGTACATCGGTCGGTGCCGTGGGCCCGGGTGAGGAGAGCGCAGAGGAGGTCATGCACCACGGCAATATCCGTGAGCGCATGGGGTTCCTGATGAACGGCAGCTACAACGGCGTCATCCCGCAGAGCCTGGACATCGACTTCGAGGACATCCGGGGTGGGAAGGAGGCCGAGGAGCGTTGGGAGGACAAGAACCCCACGGTTCCGGATCCAACCCATGCCGCATACAGAGAGACCGTCCCGCTGAGCGAGCAGGAAAACGCCTGGTCGGACGGTGGAAAGTCGTGGAAGAGCGGCGCCCAGAAGCTTGGCATACGCTTCCTGCCGTCTGGCGATGACGGCGAGCTGGTGCCGTTTGATGACAAGGCGTTCGGTGAGGGGCTGCACGCAGAAGCCCAGCGCACCGGAGGACTCGTCGCGTCCGGGATCTCCGGTACAACCCAGATCTTCTTGAAAGAGGCCGATGCGGCCAACCGTGTCTGGGACGCGGGACTGGACCTGCAATGGATTCTGCTTGCCATCGTCGGTGACATGCTTTCGGCCGGTCACCACACGCTGCACGAGATCCTCCGGGGGGCGGACAAGTGGGCGCGTCGGACGGGTCACCGCGCGCTGGGCTTCCGGTACCACGACAACTGGGAGCGCTACCGTCACCTGGCCCCGCTGACGGAGCAGGAGCTGCGCGACCAGATCACGCCGGATGGGCTTTTCCCCGACGAGCTGGTGCGCGGCCAGGGGGTTGCGGCCTATGACCCGGTGGACGACGCGCGTCAGGCCCTCACCGACCACCTGGGTGCGCGGCGGCGGAAGCGTTCGAACCGGGACTTCACGATCACGGCGGTGGACGGCGGCCATGAGGTCGTTCACCGGCCCACGGGCCTGGTCACCCGGTTCAGTGGCGAGCGGCACGAGGTCGTGTACCACGAGGCCATCCCGGGCTTCGGATCCAGGGTGCTGCGCGGGCTGAAGGTGGCCGTTGAGCACCTCCGGCAGGAGGACGGCCGGATCGCCATGCGGTACCGACTCTTCGGCGACGGCGCGGCGGTTGACCGGTTCACGATCCGTGAGACCCCCCGTGACCTGCGGGAGGATCGGCAGGCGGCGTTCAGCGTCCTGGAGAAGGACACCAGCCGGTGGCTGCACTACTTCGCCGACGGCAGGGTGATCGCCAAGGACCAGCCACTCGAGGACGGCCTTGGGTATCTGCGGTTCGACATGTTCCGGCCGGGCGGGGAGCCGAAACTGCTGGACGCGGCGGGCAGGCCGTCGGCGCAGTACCGGGTGGAGGGCCTGGGTGGCGAGAGGGTGGCCCTGGTACCCACCGGGTCCGGCGCCGCTCCGCTGGAGCGGATCGTGGTCGGCGCCGAGACCGGGCGCCGCCTGGAGGAGATGGTCGCCGCGCCGGACAGTCACGGCGAACTCCCTGGCAGCTACTGGAAGTTCGACTACCAGGCGGGAATCGCCCTGCGTGCCGGCGACGATGGCAGGACGGTCGCCTTCGCCGGCGGCTGGTTCGACCACGCCCTGCTGGAGATCGCTGACGACGGCGGCGTGCGGGTGGTGGTCCCGGGGCAGGACGGCGTGGCCCCGCGGACACTGTTCGAGCGGCCCGGCACGCAGCAGCCGCCGGGGCACGCCGCCGCCCCGGCGGTGCGGCTGGTGGAGGAGCCGGTGCACGGCGTTCCGCAGCTTGCCGGGTACCGGCTGCGGCGGACGGCGGGTGCCGAGCAGACGGAGGTGCCTGCGGAGCCGGAGGCCGACCGGTCGGCTCCGGAAGACCTTGCCGTGCTTGACGGCGACGCGGTAGACCTGTTGCCGCCGGTGGTTCTCGGCGCGAACCTGACGCTGCAGCCGCTCTATGCGGATGTGTCGTATGCCGCGAAGGCGGAGGAGTTCGAGGCGCGGCTGGGCTCGTTCGCGGCCGGCCACCCGCGGGCGCTGGCGGCGGCGCGACAGAGCGTCGAGCGTCTGTTCGAAGTACTTTCCCAGGCGCATCCGGACCTGGTCCCGGAGGAGATCGAGCGGGTCCTGCTCCCGGATGACGGTGCGTCATCCCCTCTCCAGGAGTTGCTGGAGCGGGGGAACGTCGGCGAGTTGATGACGGCGTTCGCCAAGGCGGCGTTCCTCGAGGACTCCCCGCTGACGCTGACGGCGCTGGTGCGGGGGCTCGTGGAGTCCGGCGACTGGACCACGGCGGAGCGGCTGGGCCTCGACGAGGGGGCGGTGCGCGATCAGGCGTCGTCCGCGCAGGGTGCTCCGCACGCTGGTGTCTCTGCCACGGCGGCGGAGACCGGAAAGGCGTTCAAGACGCTGAACGCCGCAGGGGCGGACGCGGAGGGCCTGGCGCTGTCCTTGCTGGGGTGGCTGCTGCCGACGCAGGAGCACTCGGTCTATGAGATCCTCTCGGGTCTGCAGACGGCGGATGTGGTGCCGTCGCTGGCGGGCAACCCGCTGGACGACCCGGCTCGGATGTACCGGTCGATTCCCGGTGTGCGGCTTGCGGAACTGCGTGAGCAGGTGCAGAGCATGCTGCCGCACGAGGCCGTGTACTGGTCCAGGATCAACACCGCGCCTGACCTCGACGGTTTCCGCGAGCCCGGCGAGGACACCCTGGACAGGGCCGTCCGGCGTTACGAGGACTTCCAGCGACGCGTCGACCAGCCGCTGAGCAGCGCCGCGGCGAGCAACTCGCCGGTCGACCGCTGGCTGCGGGAGAACGGCATGACGGCGCGGCAGGTGCTGGAGCGGCTGAGCCCGGGCCACTTCGCCGTGCTCATGAGCTACGCCGGTTCGGTGTACCCGCTGATGAACGTGCTGCTCAGGTTCAAGTCCGGCGGCACCCGCATGGCGCTTCGCATCCAGGTCAGACGGCTCATCGACAAGTACCTCGACGTCACGGACTTCAAGCCGCTGCCGGACGAGCTGAGCTCGGACCCGACGGTGGAGGCGCTGACAGCAGCCGCGCCCGTGGGCGACATGACGTCCAGGGAACGGGCGCGGCTCAAGGAGCGGCTCTACGTTGCCGTGGAGCCGCTGCTGCCGGCCATCGAGAAGGAGATGGCGGTCCACTCCGCGATGCTGCTGGACGCTCTTGCGCAGCTGCCGCCCGCCCGGGGCGTTGCATGGCGTGGCACGCGTTCCGTGGGCGATCTCACCTCGGGGATCGGGCGGTTGATCTCTCCCGGATTCGGCGGCTCGAAGCTTTCCTTCAGCGAGTTCTCCAGCTTCAGCTGGGACCAGGGAATGGCGCAGGTGTTCATGGGGCTCCCGGCTCGCCTGCCGATGACCCACCCCGTCCTGGTCCGCGCCGAACTCACCGGGAACTGGGGCCGGGACATCTCCGCCTTCATGTCGGTCCCCGACGAGCGGGAGGTGCTGCTGCTGCCCGGGGCCCAGATGAGGATCACCTCGCGTCGGATCGTCGACGGCAGGAACGAGAGGCACCACCAGGTAACCAAGGTCGACAGGTATGAGCTGATCGAGGCCGTCGAGGAGCGGCCGGAGTTCTCGGACCCGGGCGTGGCGGATCCGGTGGCGGCGCAGGTCCAGGCCGCGCCGCTGAGGAACGCCCTGCAGCGGTTGTCGGGCTCCGGTCCGGTGGTGAAGCGTGGTGATCTCAAGCCGCTGGCGTCGCGGATCGGTGCGGTGAACGGGCTGGAGGTCTGGCGTCTGGCCGGTTTGGCGGGCGAGGTGTACGGGGGGCCGGAGCGGCTGACCGTCGAGCGTCTGGCGACCGTGCGCCGCGCGGCGGACCTGGCGCGCCGGGTCCTGAGGCTCGGTTCCCGCGAGCCGGTGGCCCTCGAGCACCTGGATGCCCTGGTGCGTCGTCTGGACGGTGCCGCGGTGGACATCCCGGTCGAGCAGGGTGAGCGGGTGCGGCTGCTGGATCTGGTCGCGGCTCTGAAGACGCCCGGCCGACGGGTCACGTACACCCGGCTCTCGGCCGCGTGGCCGACGCCCCCCTCGACGGAGGACCTGCCGGCCGCCTCGGAGTTTTCTGCTACTGAGGCGGTGGACGCCAGGCCGTCGGAGGCCGCGTCGTCGGTCTACGAGGACGCATTTGGCAGCTTCACCGTGCTCGATGGCGATGCGGTGGATTTGGTGTCGCCGGTGTCTGTGGGTGGAGACCGGTCGATGCGGGCGCTGTACGCGGATGCGGGGTACTTCTCGAGGGCGCAGGCGTTTGAGGCGCGGTTGGGCTCGTATGTCTTCCATCACCCGCGGGCGCTTGCGGCGGCGCGGGAGAGCGTGGCGCGGTTGTTCGAGGTGCTTGCTCAGGCGCGTCCGGAGCTGGGCCGGGAGCAGATCGAGGGGGTCTTCTTCAAGGACGAGGTGACGTCTGCGGGTCAGGTCGGGGAGCGGGCGCGGTCGTTGGGGCTGGAGGTGTTGCTGGAGCGCGGGAACGTGCGGGAGTTGATGACGGCGTTCTACAACGCGGCGTGGTTCAACGACTCTTCGTTGACGTTGAGGTCGCTGCTGCTGGAGATCGCTGATCGCCGTGATTGGGCTCGGGCGGAGCGGCTGGGCCTGAACGTGGAGGCGCTGCGGGAGCAGGCGGCGTTCCTGCGCGGTGGATTGCGTTCCTGGATCAACGGGGTGTTGGGCGTGGTGGCGCCGGGCAAGGTGAAGGCGTTCGAGAAGGACTTCTTCGCTGTCGGCAATGTGGTGGCGCAGTCGGCGTCGTGGAAGCGGGAGGCGGTCAAGTACGGGAGCGGGGCAAGGCGTTGGCGTGCGGAGGGGGAGCGGCTGGCGTCGGAGGTTGCCAGGACGCCGGGTGACTGGGAGCGTGCGGGCGTTGCGCTGAGTGAGCGGGAGGCTGCGTTCCTGGCCGCGCCGGAGAACCGGGTCGCGTTGCAGGTGCTGGGCTTCCGCACTGAGCAGGTGCCGTTGGAGCGGGTGCGGTTCGACGAGCAGGGTGAGCCGCTGCTGGAGGAGCTGCGCCGGGAGCCCGGGGTGCTGGGCGTGGAGGTGCACTACAGCGCCCCGGAGGGCACCGAGAGTCGGACGGTCACCGGGATCACCCGGATCGTCGAGGAGCCCGCGGTCATCGAGGACCCGCGTGCGGGTGACCTGGCTGCGGGTGAGGAGGGTCCGGAGCTGCCGCTGCCTGTGGTCTCGGGCCAGGCCAACTGGGCGTTGAAGCCGGGTTCGTCGCTGTATCGGGAGATGCACGACAGGCGGGGTATGCCGCTGGTGGCGGGTGTGTCGGCGCATGCGGCGAAGATGGGCAACGCGTTCAAGTTGCTGAACGTGCCGGGCGGGGACGCGGACGGGCTGGCGCTGTCGCTGATCGGGTGGATGCTGCCGGGCGAGGATCACTCGTTGTACGAGATCCTGGCGGGTCTGAAGACTGCGGATGTGGTGCCGTCGCTCATGGCGAACCCGCTGGAGGACGCGGCGCGAATGTACCGGTCGGTTCCGGGGCTGCCGCTTGCCGAGCTGCGTGAGCGGGTCGGCGACGGCGGCATGCTGCCGCACGAGGCCACCTACTGGTCCAAGCTGAACACCCCACACGAGCAGGGCGGATTCCGCGACCCCGGCGCATCGCTTCGGCAGCAGGCCGCAAACCGGCGGCTGGACTTCTGGCGCATCGTCGACCAGCCAGTGGACAGCGACAGCGACAGCGACGTGGAGAGCGAGCTGCCGTCGATCAAGCGCTGGCTCCGGGTCAACGGCATGACGGCGCGGCAGGTGCTGGAGCGGCTGAGCCCCGCCCACTTCACCGCCCTGATGACCTACACGGGTGCGGTGCACCCGCTGATGAACGTGCTGCTCACATTCCAGTCCGGTGCCACCCGCCTGGCGCTGCGCATACAGGTTTGGCGGCTGCTCAGCCGATACGTCGATGACACCGAGGAGGAAATCCTTCCGGCCATCCTGTGGGAGGACCCGGCCATCCGCGCGCTGCTCCGCAGCCACCTCGCGTCGCCGTATGAGACGTCCAGGGAGCGTGCGTGGCTCGTGGAGCGGCTCTACGCTGCCGCGGAGCCGCTGCTGCCGGCCATCGAGAAGGAGATGGCGGTCCACTCCGCGATGCTGCTGGACGCTCTTGCGCAGCTGCCGCCCGCCCGGGGCGTGGCATGGCGTGGCACGCGTTCCGTGGGCGATCTCACCTCGGGGATCGGGCGGTTGATCTCGCCCGGATTCGGCGGCTCCGAGCTCTTGTTCAAGGCGTTCTCCAGCTTCAGCCGGGATGACGAACAGGCAATGTTGTTCATGGAGGGGCTGGCGCGTCTGCCCTTGACCCACCCCGTGCTGGTCCGCACCGAACTGACCGGGAACTGGGGCCGCGACATCTCTGCCTTCGCGCATGATCCCGGCGAGGAGGAGGTGCTGCTGCTGCCCGGGGCCCGTATGAAGATCACCTCCCGTCTGATCGAAGAGGGCGAGGATGGAAGGTACGAGCTGATCGAGGCCACGGAGGAGCTGCCGGACTTCCCCGCTGCGGACGCCGGGAACCCGGCTGAGGCGCGGATCCGCGCCGCCGCGCTTCGTAACGCCCTCCAGCGGCTTTCTGGCTCCCGCCCGGTGGTGAAGCGTGCTGATCTGAGGCCGCTCGCCAGACGGGTGGGTGCGACCGGCGGGCTGCACGTCTGGCAGTTGGCCGGTGTGGCAAGTGAGGTGTACGAAGGCCCGGAGCAGCTGACAGTTGAGCGTCTGGCGACGGTGCGCCGGACCGTGGACCTGGCGCGCCGGGTCCTGAAGCTCGGTTCCGGCTCTCCGGTCGCCGTCGGCAACCTCGACGCTCTGGTGCGTCGCCTGGATGGCGCGGCGGCGGACGCCCCGGTCGAGCAGGATGAGCGGGTGCGGCTGCTGGATCTGGTCGCGGCTCTGAAGACGCCCGGCCGGCGGGTCACGTACACCCAGCTCGTGGCCGCGTGGCCGACGACAGCCCCGGCCCCCCACCCCGCTGCCACGGAGCCTTCGCGGGCGCCCGGTGAGGTCTCGGCCCCGCTGGCCTCCCTCGACGACTCGTCTCCGCACGGCCTCTCGCAGGCGCCACCCCGACAGGGTTCCGTCGACGGGCAGGTCCAGCGCACAGAGCCGTCCGATTCGGCAACACCGAGCCAGGACCGGCCTTCCGACGGCGAGCGCGTGCTGCACGGGTCATCTGGGCCGGACGCCCAGGACCCGGCGGCGTGGGTGCTGGAGGAGCCGGTGTACGGCGTTCCGCAGCTTGCCGGGTACCGGCTGCGGCGGACGGATGTTCCGGTGACGGAGACGTTCCCGGCCTCCTCGCGGCTGGAGTTGGTGGATGCCGCGGGTGAGGTGGTGCCGGATCGGACGGTGCTGCCGCGTGAGGGTGGCGGGTTCGTCGTCGTCCAGGGAGCCGAGGGCAGCCTGTACTTGGATTCCCGTGTCCGGTTCGAGTTCCGTGAGTTGGGGCTGCCTGGCGTCGACCATGTCGTGCGGTTGTGGGAGTCGGTGGGTATCGGCGGTCCGCTGGAGTTGCTGGACCGCGAGGGGCTGCCTGTCGAGGGTGGGCGGCTTGCCCGCTTCCCGGCCGGTCTGACTGTCGCGGTCCCGGTGGAGGTCGCGTTCGAGGGTGCCGTGGCGGAGTGGCGTTTCGACGCGCGGGGTGTGCTCGTCCGCCAGGTGTTGCCGCAGGTCGGTGAGTCGTCGGGGAGCGCGGTGTCGGGACGCGGGAAGGCGCCGATGGTCGAGGCCGAGGTGCCGTCGGCTGACGTGCAGGCGCAGGCGCATGCCGAGCAGGAGGCGTCTGCCGGCCGGCAGGCGGTCCAGGAGGAGTCGGGCCAGGCGGAGGTGCGGGAGGAGCCTGGCCAGGACGAGGTGTCGTCGTCCGGTGGAAGGCAGCGGGCGCGGTGGCGGCCGGGGTTGGAGACGGTTCCGGAGCGGAGCCCTGGGACGCGGTTGCCTGTTCCTGAGTTCCGGGTGCGGCTGCTGTCGGCCGCGGCGGCCGCTCATTACGAGACAATGGGGATGCCCGCTCTCCCGAAGGTCGTGGACAGAGACGGGAAGCTGCTGCCGGGTTGGGTGGTGGCGCAGCGGGCGGGCGGCGGTTACACCGTTGCCGATGCCGCCGGGGACGTGCGGTGGCAGTTCGGCGAGGACGGGGCGCCGCTGGCGCTGGATGTGCGACTGGCGGGGACAGAGGTTTTCCTGCGGTTCGCCGCCGGCGAGGACGGTCCGGTGCCGTCCCTGGTGAGGGCGGACGGGGGCGCGGCGTCGGGCCGGTACCAGGTGCTGGAGGTCCGCGACGAGGAGGGTGCGCTGACCGGGGTGTCGGTCGGTGCCCCTGGGGATGAGCTGGGCTGGCACTTCGACGGGAACGGCAAGCCCCGGGACGTCGAGGTGCCGCTGTCGGGCCGGGGGCTGCCCGGCCACCTGGCGGGTGCGCGGATACGCAAGCGGCGGGTTCCGGTTTCGAAGAGTGCGCCCAGGGAGTGGGTTGCCGAGCTGGTCAGCGACGATCCGTGGGCGGTGGCGTCCCACGACCTTGAGTGGGGATCGGCCGGATGGCAGGGTGAGCGGTTCGTCCTGACCGACCGTGTGACCGGGGACGTGCTGCGGTTCCGTGCGGACGGAACGTTGGTGTCGGTGCGCCGGGGCGGTGAGGCGCCCTGGCAGGCGTGGCTGCGCCGCATGGGCGACGTCCTGTTTCCGGCGAGTACGCCGCGACTGGACCCTGCTGAGCAGAACTCGGCGGGCACGGTGGGTGCCGAGTACGACCCGGAGTTGGCCCGCATCTTTGAGGAGACGCTGCCGAAGGCGTCGCGGGTGGCCGAACCCCCGGCCCCTGCGCGGCATCCGGCTCTCATCCCGCTGATTTCCCGGGATGCGACGGACTTCCTGATTCGTTTGGGGATGGATCCCTTCGCGGAACAGAAGCCGTCGGCGGAGGAGGCCTGGGCGCTGCCGGGAGAGTCGCCGGCTGAGCTGCGGGCCGCGGTGCATGAGTGGTTGTGGACGGACGCACGGCGGGCGTTGGAGGCGGCCGGGGCCGACGCTGCCGAGACGGGGCGTTCCGTGGACGGGTTCACGGTGCAGCCCCCGGAGGCGGACAGACGTGGGGTGGTGCACGAGGCCACCGGTCTGCGGACGGTATTCGGGCCGACGGGCGCGATCGTCTCGCACGAGGTCTACCTGCATGAGGTACCCGCGGAGCTGAAGGGACAGCGGGTCGAGGTCACCCACGGCTCCGACGGCAGGTTTCTGACGTTCCTGTGGGCGGATGGGACGCCGACGCAGATCGAGGAGCGCTTCCACATCGCCTCGAGGGACGGCGAGTTCGAAGCGGGCGATGATCCCCGCTGGCAATTCGGCATCGACGATCTCCACACCCGTGACCAGTTCTTCCTCAGTGCCGACGGCACGCTCACGAAGGCCGTGTTGCGGCCGCGGCGCGACTCGTCCGCGTCGCAGCCGGACGAGCGGGCGGAGTCGATCGAGGAATCCTCTTCCGAGGCGGCGGCGGGTTCGGACGCCGATCGGCAGGTGCCCGAGACGGCTGCTTCCGATCTTCCGGCGGAGGCCTCAGCCGGGGAGGCCGCCGCGGACGCGGTGACCCGCGAGGCCCGGGACCTCGAAGCTACCGACAGCGTGCATGTGCCCGAGCAAACGGAAGCGGCCTCAGCGCAGGCGCAGCCTGAACCGCAGAGCGACGACCGCACGGCGGAGGCGTCCTCCGCGCCCTCGACCGCCGCGACGCTCGACGCCACGACGCCCGCCAAGACCTCCGCGCAGGCGCAGCCGCCGCACGCCGAACGCCCCTGGTACATGGGCCAGGACGGCGTGGACGCGCACGGCGAGGTGAACGTCGCCGCCGTCGAGTCGGCCACCGGCCAGGCCACTGACCGGCGCGGGGTGAAGCGTCCGGCCGATGACGTGGGCCCCGAGGACGAGCAGCCTTCCAAGGGCATCGTCGTCAACGACGCCGACGACGCCGCGGCCGACATGGTCGTGACGGAGGAGCCGCTCCACGGCGCCCCGCAGTTCGCCGGGTACCGGCTGCGGCGGACGGACATTCCGGCCACCGAGACGTCCGCGGCGGCCACGCACCTGGAGCTGGTGGACGCCCAGAGCCGACCGGTGCCCGGCTGGACCGTGGCGCCGCGTGCGGGCGGCGGCTCTGCCGCCCGCGGAGCCGTGGACCATCTGTACTTCGGCTCCGGCGGCCTGTTCGAGTTCCGCGACCTGGTGCTGCCAGGTACCCATCACATGGTGCGGCTCGAGAATCCGACCGGCATCGACGGCTCGTTGAGGCTGCTGGACGATGAAGGCCTCCAGGCGGAGGGCGGGCGGCTGGCCCGCTACCCGGACGGTCTCGCCGTCAGCGTTCCAGTGGCGGGTGCCCAGGACGGCGCTGTGGCGCACTGGCGCTTCGACAGGCGCGGCGTGCTCACCCGCCGGCTGGTTCCGCTCACCGGTCACGATGCTGTCGCCGGACTGCAGGTGGTCGTGGAGCACACCCCGTCCGGGCCGGTGCCGGGGCTGGAGGGGTCCTCCGGCCGGACAGGCGCGCTGACGTTGGGTCGGCTCGAGTACGGCGGCTTCACACTGACCGACGCCGGGCGCGGCTTCACGCTCCGCTTCGACAGCGCCGGCCGGTACACGGGTACGGAGGGTGCGCTGACGGACCGTCTGAAGGCGCCGATGGTCGAGCAGCAGGTGGCAGAGCTTCCGCCGACCGGCGAGTTCCGTCCGCCGCTGGACGCGCCCGCGCGGGAGGCCCTGCCTGAGGAGACGCCACAGGAGGACGACTGGTCCGCGTCGTCGCTTGAGCAGGTATTCGAGGACACCTTGCGGGAGGCCAGGGAGTTCCAGGCCGCCACGCAGCCGGCGCCGCCGGCGGAGCCGCGGACCGTGGACCGGACCGCCGTCGAGGCCCTGGCCGAGTTCCGCCATCTCCTGCACACCCTCGACGACGCATCCGTTCCCGCGCCGGGCGTGACGCAGGTCGAGCGAGTGATCGAGCGGGCCCGGAACAGCACGCGCGTGCTGGGGCAGGACCTGAACGCGCTGCACGAGGACGTTCGGACGCTCCGTGCCCGTGCCCTGACGGGCCTGGTGGACGGCGCGCGCCGGGTCCTGCGGTCCTACCGGGAGGCGCTGGAGTCCGGTGTCGCCGCACCGATGCAGGACGCCTTCACCGTCACCGAGGGCTGGGGTGGACGCCACGTGGTCGTCCACGACCTCATCGGGCTCCGGATGGAGTTCGACGCCGGGGACAACCTGGTGTCCAGGGAGGTCTTCCTGCACGACGTTCCCGGCCGGCTGCTCAGACTGCCGAAGGTCGTGCTGGCCGATGCGGTGACGGCCGACGGGACGACGCAGCGGACCTTCGGGTTCGCCGAAGCCGACGAGCGCGCCGGCCACTTCGTCGTCGGCCCGGCCGACGACGCGTCGGACGAACCGCTGGAGGCCGCCGGCTTCGTGGTCACGGCCACTCGCACCGGCCACCGTTTCCACATCGGTGCCGAGGGCACGCTGATCCGCACCGAGACGCCCCGTCCCCGGTCGGCGTCGCAGACCGCCGCCGCAGGCACCGACCGGCCGCCGCTGTCCGCGCTCTTCGCGGAGACCGACCTGGAGGACGTGCTCGGCCGGGGTCCGTTCCCGCTGGACCCCGTCGGCATGGTGCAGCAGGCACGGGTCGACCGGCCGAAGGTGACCGGTGAGCTCGACGGCGCCGAGGTGCGTGCTGCCATCACCCGGATGCTCGGAGATGACTCCGCTGACCGGACCACCCCCGCTCTGGTCGAGAACGCCTTCTCGGACGAGAACCTCAAGGCGAACTTCCACCGCACCCTCGACGGCGGGTACACCGCCGATTTCAGTCCCCGGACGAATGGCGGACCGCAGGTGACGGTCGAGGCGGTGGGCCTCGGTACTCCGCACGGGCTGACTTCCGGGACCACCGAGTTCGGGTTCGGGCGGAACCATGCGGCGGCGGACCACAGCGCGTCGGTCGCACGTAAGCCGGTGTTCCTCGAACCGCGAGCGGCCCGGATACCCCTGCCGTTCCTTCAGATCGCCGGGAAGATCGCCGGGATGATCAACGTCCGGGACACGAGTCTGGCTGCGAGCGCCAAGCGCGGCGTGAAGACGGAGGTCGTTGAGACCGGGGTGCCGGTCACCACCGCCGGGCACACGGTGACCTACCGGGTCTCGGTTCAGACGCCTGGCCGCTGGCCGTGGAGCAAGCGGAAGACCAGGGTGGACACCGTCCATGTTCCGGTGACGCTGGCCTGGCGCCGCCCCGAGGCGGCCGCGGCGCCGCAGCCGAGTGACGCCGTGCGGGAGCCCCAGCAGCGTTCCGAGGAGATCGTGCACGCCGAGATGAACCTCACAGGTCGCGGCACTGACGTGTTGCGCGCCGTCGAGGAGGCGCTGGGCAGGCGACTGAAGGTGAACGATCCCGCTGCCAGGGAATTCCGTGAATGGCTGAACGGAATGTCCGAAAAGGCGCCGGAACTGTTCGGCGGCCAGGTCGTGCGCAAGTCCTTCTCCTTCGCGGACAAGGGGGGGATGACGTGGCCGTGGGGCAGGACCCAGGTCGCCGTGGCCATCGCCAAGGACGTCGTCGTCGAGGATCTTCCGGCAGCTGAAGGGAACATCACCCGTACTCACGGGATCAGCGGGGAGAGCACGTCCGGACAGGCACTCATCCGGCGTTGGGGCGCAGGCGTCGTCGCAGGGGTGGGTGGTACCACCCACCTGACCGGTGTTCTCGGCCCCGCCGTATTCGGCTACGGAATGACCAAGACCGGCAGCGACACGACCGAGCAGTTCGAGCACACGTCGGTGGAGACCTACACCGGTCCGATCGGCAAGCGCCGGGTCGGGTTCAGCTACGTGGTGCGGGTGGGTTCGGGCCCGAAGAGCGTGCTGGTGAAGGTGGACGGCGGCACCGCGACATTGTGGACGCGCGAGCGTAACGCGACGACGGCGGCCGTGCAGGATCCCGCGGTGCAGGAACCTGCGGTGCAGGAACCTGCGGTGCAGGAACAGGAACCCGCGGTGCAGGAACCTGTTGCCGCCGAGCCGGCCGGGGTGAGCCGGTTCGATGTGCCGGATCGACTGGATGCGGACTACCGGATCTCGGATGAGACGGTGGAGGACATCGTCGGCCGGGTGCTGCACCGGTTGGAGGCCGAGGGGCTGCTGGTCGCCGAACGTCTGCCGAAGGTGGCGGTGGAGTTCCGCGTGTTCCTGCGGGACCAAGTGCGGGAGTTGGCGCACGGCGCGGACGGTGTGCGGTTCCCGTTGAGCGCGTGGGTCAGCGGGGCCCCGGACGTGTTCATCCGCGGGGTCATGAAGGCCGCGGACGCGCGCTATCTCGGCGAGGCCGCGGGGGAGACGCTCGGCGGCTCGATCGGCGCGAGCCACGCGCAGAACGTCGCGGTCACCAAGCGCAAGGACACCTCCCTGGGCGTGGCAGGTGCCGGCTTCCTGGTCAACCAGGCGGAGGACGTCGAGTACGGCGGCACCCAGATCGCCTACAAGTCCAACCGGGTCGGTACCGGCAAGGTGCGGCATCGGACGGGATCCGAACTGTCGCTGGGCGGTGTGGGGAAGGTCCACCGTTTCGACTACCCGGTGGACTTCGAGGTCCGGGTGGGCGGTCGTTGGTCGGTGCCGGGGGAGGTCGCGCGGTGGCGTGACGCGGAGGGTTCCGCCGGCTACACGGCCTCGTCGGTTCCCGGCCGGGTCGAGGTGGCGGTGCCGCAGCGTTCTGCGGTGGTGCTGGCCGGGCCCTCGGAGCGGGGCGGCGCATCGTCCACTGCGGAGTGGCAGGAGGGCTCGGCGCCGCAGCCGGATGAGCGGGCGGGGCATCTGCCGGCGGGCTTCGCGTTGGAGTCGTTGAAGCCGGTGCCCAAGCTGCAGAGCACGGTGACGGGAATGCTGGCGATGCCCGGGGGGACGCGTTGGCGGGAGTGGTACCGGCGGCCGTTGATCGGTGCCGCGCCGGTGGCGTTCGACCAGCACCAGGGCAAGAACTGGCTGGAGCGGAAGCACGACGCGTTGAACGAGCGCAACGCGGCGCTGGACGTGCTGGAGCTCTTCACCAGTCCCGACGCGAGGGCGGCGAGGTTCCAGCGGACCGCGGTCTATCAGGACACGGTGCGGCTGAAGAGCCACAACCGGCCTGGTCTGGCCGGCACCCGTGAGCTGTTCGCGCGGCTGGATCTGTCGGCTCGGCTCGGTGATGCGCAGGTCCTCGCGCGCGATGAGGAGCACCGGTTCGGCAGTGCCCGGTTCGGAGAGGTCGAGCAGGAGACGGGCACGCAGCAGGGGTGGGGCGTCAAGGCCAAGTTCGGCGCGGGAATTCTGATACCGGACACCAACCTCGAAACCTCATTCGGGCCGGAACTCGACATCGGCGTGCTGTATTCGCAGACGCATGGAGCGTCGATCGCGGATACGGCGAAGGACGTCTCCGCCGAGGGGTGGGTGGAGCGCGGCTACCTGATCAGCTTTGGCGCGACGTATGAGGTGCACACTGCTACGGGCCGGAAGTGGCAGGACATTTCCACGCTGGTCCATGAGGGGCCGGCGGAGAAGCGGTCGAAGTGGGTGCGGGTACCCGACGCGGTCAAGGTGTGGGTGCCGGCGAGTGAGATCCACCGGATCGGCGCGCTGACCGAGGCCGACGTCGCGAAGCTGGAAGAGGCCGATGCCGAGCGTTACCGCGCGGCGGCGGTGGACTCCGAGCCGGATGCGCGCGTGGAGGAGTCGCAGACGCCGGTCGGGGAGTCGTCGGCGGCAGCGGAGCCCCCGCCGGTGGTCGAGGTGCCGCGTTCGCTGCCGTTGGCAGTGCGGCCGCCGGTGAACGTGGGGCGCGGCAGCGGTCGGGTGGAGCTGTACCGGCTGGAGTCGGCGGGTGAGCTGGTGCAGCAGATCGCGCGGCGGCTGGATCAGTGGTCGTTGGAGAACGGCCGGGTGAGCCGGAGTTGGCTGGACCTCGCGTACCAGGTGCTGGGCAGGCCGGCGCAGCCGCAGGAGCCGGCGCGGGTGGCGAAGTTCGATCGGATCCATGACCGGTTGGTGCACGATGTGCTGGGTCCGGTGCTGACCTCCTCCGGATTCGGTGCCGCGCTTGAGGAGATGCTGAACGGCGGGCGGCCGATCTTCCTTGAGGGGGACACTCCGTTCGGCAAGGTCGAGCAGTTGGTGATGCTGAAGGCCAGACTGGGTCGGGGCGACTACCACCGCACGGTTACCGGCCACACCTTGCAGGCCGGCCTGAAGTCGACCCGGCGTAAGGCCGAGACGGAACGGTCCGGCTGGGACACCGATTACGCGCTCATGGCCGTCGCCTATCCCAGTGCGTCGCACCGTCCGGCCTCCTGGCTGTCGGCCGGTCCCGGGGGTGTGCAGAGCTGGACGACGAAGTGGGAGCTGTCCCGGGAGCACGAGGAGTCGGTCACCAGCATCGGATCCCAGGAGAGTGTTCAGTTCCTGCATGACCTGGTGGTGACGATGGACGTGTATCCGTATGCGCGGCCGGGTCACTACAGCCAGCATCTGCCGGAATGGCTGCCGAAGTTGGGTGGGCGCCGGTTCGGTGGGAAGTGGAGTGAGGAGTTCCCGCTGGCGGGTGCGGTGCGGTCGACGGTGCCGGTGGAGGAGGTACTGCCGGCCGAGGACGAAGCCGGACCGTCGGTCGAGCAGGCCGGGCGTGTCGATGGCTCGTTGGTGGAGTGGCAGCAGGGCGCCGGGCTGCCTGTGGGGCTGCCGGCGAAGGCGCTGGTGCGTCCGTTCGACGCGCCTGGATTGCAACAGTTGTTGGACGAGCTGGCGAACCCCGGGGCCGAGTCGACGCGGCCGGTACTGCGGCCTCGGGCGGGCTTCCAACTGCAGGCGCAGACGGGTCCGGTTGTGCTGCGTGCGATGCTGCGGGAGGCGATGTCGCCGCAGGGGTACTCGATCGAGGTCGCGGGGGACGCGCTGGCCAAGGTGACGATCGGGGTCGACTTCGTGGCGCGGGAGCTGGTCCGGGTGATCCAGGGCGGCTCCCTGACTCGGACCTCGGCGGACACGTCGCACACGGAGCTGGGCTCGGACATCGCAGGCGGGGCCGGCCCTCTGTGGTTCGCTGATTTCCGGGAGCCGGCAGCTCACATCCACGACCACACTGCGGCGAACCGGCCGTACGTGCTGGCCGAAGACTCCTACAGCCACTGGACGGCGTGGGGCGGCGAGAAGTCTGTCGCCTTTGGCACCGAGAAGCAGGCTCAGCAAGCCGAGGCGCAGGGCGCTGCCGTTCCCCGGTACTTGGTCAGGTTGACCCCGCAGTGGACGGTCAAGGCGACCTACCGGCAGAAGAAGCTCCTGTTCGGCCTGCGCGGGAAGCCGATCCCCGAGGAGTGGCAGGCGCCGATCACGACCGGACCGGACGAACCGATCCTGCTGGAGGTCGACCGCGAGGGACTCGCCGATCTGGATCTGTCCGCCCCGGGCGACGAGATCGGCCAAGGGCCCTGGAGCGGTCAGGACGGTCCCAGCGGGGGGCGGCCTCCGGGGCAGCAGGGGCTCTCCATCATCCTGGAAGAGCTGGAGGAGCCGGCAGAGAGGTCAGGCGATGATCGGACTGACTCGGACAGCGCCGAGCCGCCGGTCCACGACGATGTGGCGATGGTCCTCGCCCGTATCCAGGAGGACGCGGTGCCGCCCCTGTCCGCGTCGGCCGCCACGGAAGACGCCACCGCGGAGAGCCGCCCGTCGGACGCCCCCGAGGGCGTGCTGCCGTTCGACGAGCAGGTCCGGGCAGTGTCCGCCGACTCCGCCACGAGCGACCTCGCCGAGCAGTGGCCGCTGCCGACCGATCCCGGCGCACTCGCCCGGCAGGCGCGGGTGGACCGGCCGAAGGTCCTGAACCACATCGACGGCGCGGAGGTGCGTGACGCGATCGTCCGGCTGCTCGGCGCCGCCGCTGCCGACCGCACCATCCGCGAGCTGGTCGAGAACGCCTTCTCGGACGGGAACCTCGAGGCGAACTTCCACCGTGCGCTCGACGGCGGGTACGTGGCCGACCTCAGCCCCGGGGTGAACGGCGGACCGCAGATCGTCCTGGAGGCCGTGGGACTGGGAAGCCCGCACGGACTGAGCTCGGGAAGCACGGAGTTCGGGTTCGGCCGGACCCACCAGCCGGCCGGCCAGGGCGTGTCGAGCGGACGTGCCCGGGCGCTGATCGAGCCGCGTCTGATACGGGTGCCCATTCCGTTCTTCCTCTTCTTCGGGAGGATCGCCGGGCTGGTCAACCAACGGAGTTCGGCGCTCTCCTCGGCCGTCGAGCGCGGTGGGGAGACGACCGTCGTCGAGGCGAACGTGCCGAGCACGGCCGCCGGGCACACGGCGCTGTACCGGCTCTCCATCCGCGTGCGCGGCCGCTGGCCCTGGAGCGGGGCGGTGACCCGGGTCGACTACGTCCCCGTGGATGTCGCGCTGGCCTGGCCCCGGCACGATCTCGCCGAGGGGACCAGCGCGGACGCCGGTGCCGTGGCACCGGCGCGGCAGCCCGAGGCGATCGAGCACGCCGTGCTCGCCGGCCTCGGCGAGGTCGACAAGGCCGTGCAGAGCGCGCTGGGCAGCGACTTCAAGCTGAACGACCCGGCGGCGAGGGAGTTCCGCGCCTGGCTGAACCAACTGGCCGACAAGGCGCCGGAACTCTTCAGCGGTCAGGTCGTGCGGAAGTCCTTCCCCTTCGCGGGCCGGTGGGGGAGGACCCCGGTCGCGGTGGCGATCGCCGACCCGGCCGTGCGGGACCTCCCGGACGCGGAGGGGAGCATCGCCCACACCCGTACCGTCGGCGCGGAGAGCACGTCCGAGCAGGGCTATGTACGTCGCTCGGGCGGCGGCGTCATCGTGGGTGTCGGCGGCACCGAGGCCCTGACCGCCAACATCGGTGTGGTCCACATGGACTACCGCCTCACCAAGACCGGCAGCGGCACGACGGAACGGCGCGAGCACGTCTCGGCGGAGACGTACGCCGGTCCGGTCGCCAAGCGCCGGGTCGAGTTCACCTATGTGGTGAGGGTGGGTTCGGGCCCGAAGAGCGCGGTGCAGCGGGTGGACGGCGGTGCGGCGACGCTGTGGACCCGGAAGCCCGACGAATCGCCTGCGCCGGTGGTGCCCGTGGCGGAGCCGGCCGGGGTGAGCCGGTTCGACGTCCCCGACCGGGTGGACGCCGCGTACCGGATCTCGGATGAGACGGTGGAGGACATCGCGGGCCGGGTGCTGCACCGGTTGGAGGCCGAGGGGCTGCTGGCCGCCGAGCGTCTGCCGAAGGTGGCGGTGGAGTTCCGCGCGTTCCTGCGGGAGCACGCGCGGGAGTTGGCGCACGGCGCGGACGGTGTGAGGTTCCCGTTGAGCGCGTGGGTCAGCGGGGCACCGGATGTTTTCATCCGCGGGGTCATGAAGGCCGCGGACGCGCGCTATCTCGGCGAGGGCGTGGGGGTGACCCTCGACGGCTCGATCGGTGCGAGCCACACGCAGAACGTCGCGGTCACCAAGCGCAAGGACAGGTCCACCGGCATCGCCACTGCCGGCTACATCGGCGATGAGGACATCGAGTTCGGCACCTTCCAGATCACCTACAAGAAGAACCGGGCCGCCACGGACATGGCCGGGCAGAAGGTGGGCTTCGAGCAGTCGCTGGGTGGCGGCGAGCGCATCCACCGTTTCGACTACCCGGTCGATTTCCAGGTGCTGGTGGGTGGCCGCTGGTCGGTGCCGGGCGAGGTGGCGCGGTGGCGTGAGGCGGACGGTTCCGAGGGCTATTCGGCGTCGGTGGTTCCCGGCCGGGTCGAGGTGGTGGTGCCCGAGCGCGGCGCGGTGGTGCTGGCGGAGCCGTCGGACTCGGCAGGCGAATCGTCGGCGGTGGTGTGGCAGGAGGGTCCGGCGCCGGAGCCGGATGAGCGGCCGCGGTATCTGCCGGCCGGCTTCGCGTTGGAGGCGTTGAAGCCGGTGCCCAAGCTGCAGAGCACGGTGGCGGAGATGCTGGCGGCCCCCGGCGGGACAGGCTGGCGGGAGCTGTACCGGCGGCCGCTGCTGGGTGCCGCTCCGGTGGCGTTCGACAGGCACCAGGGCCGGAACTGGTTCGAGCGGGTTCCGGACGAGCTGAACGAGCGCAACGCGTCGTTGGACGTCCTGGAGAGCTTCACCAGCCCCGAGGCCCGGATGGCCGGGTTCGAGCAGACGGTGGGATTCAAGGACACCGTGCGCCTGAAGAGCCACAACCGGGCCGGTCTGGCCGGCACCCGTGAGCTGTTCGCGCGGCTGGACCTGTCGGCTCGTCTCACCGGTGTCCGGGTGCTGGCGCGCGACGACGCGCACCGGTTCGGTGGTACGCGGTTCGGCGAGACCGAGCGGGGGGCGGACGCGCAGCGGGGGTGGGGCGTCAGGGCCAAGCTCGGCGGCGGGATCATGGCAGTGATCCGTCATGTCCTCGGCTACTTCGGGCCGGACTTGGACACCGCGGCGATGTACTCACAGGTGCAGGGCGTGTCGGCGGCTGACGCGGCGAAGGACATCTCCGCCGAGGAATGGGTCGAGCGCGGCTACCTGGTGAGCTTCGACGCCACGTACGAGGTGCACACCGCCACCGGCCGGGCGTGGCAGGACATCTCCACCCTGCTCCACCGGGGGACGGCGAAGGAGCGGTCGAAGTGGGTGCCGGTGCCCGACGCCGTGAAGGTGTGGGTGCCGGCGAGTGAGATCCACCGGATCGACGCGCTGACCGAGGCCGATGTCGAGAAGCTGGAGGATGCTGACGTCAGCCGCTACCTGGCCGGGCAGGCCGATGCCGCCTTGGAGACCGAGCAGGAGCTGGGCGCGTCCGAGCCGGAGCTGGCGATCGTGGAGGTGCCGCGCTCGTTGCCGCTGGCGGTACGGCCGCCGGTGAACGTGGGCCGGGGCAGCGGCCGGGTGGAGCTGTACCGGCTTGAGGCGGGCGTCGAGCTGGTGCAGCAGATCGCGCGGCGGCTGGACGAGTGGTCGGTGGCGAACGGCCGGATGGCGCGGAGCTGGATGGACATCGCCTATCAGGTCCTGGGCAGGCCCGCGGAGCCTCAGGCGGATGCGCCACCGGCGCGGGTGGCGAAGTTCGACCGGATCAACGACCGGTTGATCCACGATGTGCTGGGTCCGATGCTCAGTACGTCCGGCTTCGGAGCGGTCATCGAGGAGATGCTGAACGGCGGGCGGCCCATCTTCCTTGAGGGTGACACTCCGTTCGGCAAGGTGGAGCAGTTGGTGGTGCTTCGGGCCCGGCTGGGCCAGGGCGGCTACCACGGGGTGATCACCGGGCACACGTCGAGCTCCGGCCTGGAGTCGACACGGCGCACGGGCAAGACGAAGCGCACCGGTTGGGAGTACGAAGTGATTCCCACGGCGTTCTGGTATCCCGCGGTGACGGGGAAGCCGGCCCCGATCTTCCTGTTCGGGCCCCTCTCCGGAGTGCACGCCCGGACCAAGGAGTGGGAGTTCACGCAGGAGTTCGAGCAGTCGGTCACCAGCATCGGATCCCAGGAGAGTGTTCAGTTCCTGCATGACCTGGTGGTGACGATGGACGTGTATCCGTATGCGCGGCCGGGTCACTACAGCCAGCATCTGCCGGAATGGCTGCCGAAGTTGGGTGGGCGCCGGTTCGGTGGGAAGTGGAGTGAGGAGTTCCCGCTGGCGGGTGCGGTGCGGTCGACGGTGCCGGTGGAGGAGGTGCTGCCGGCCGAGGACGAAGCCGGACCGTCGACCACGGTCCCGGTCCGGGGCTCGCTGCTGGAGTGGCAGCGCGGTGCGGGCGTACCGGTGGGACTGCCGGAGAAGGCCTTGGTGCGTCCGTTCGACGCACCCGGATTGCACGCGGCGTTGGACGACGTGGCGCACCCCGGGGCTGAGGACGGGCGGCCGGCGCTGCGTCCGCGTGCGGGGTTCCAGTTGCAGGCGCAGACCGGTTCGGCACTGCTGCGTTCGAAGCTGCGGGAGGCGATGGCGCCGCAGGGCTACACCGTCGAGGTCGCCGGGGACGCGCTGTCCCACGTGACGGTCACGGTCGACTTCGTGGCGCGGGAGCTGGTGCGGGCCATCGAGGGCGGCTCCCTGACCCGGGCCTCGGCGGAGAAGTCGCACGCCGAAATGGCCTCGGAGCACGTGAACGAAGCCGGTCCGTACTGGTACACGGATCTGCGTGCGCCCGACGTCCAGGCGGGACACCAAACCGCCGCCTACCGCCCGTTCGGGATGGTCGCCGACGTGGCCGCCAACTGGCTGGAACGGGAGCGCAAGGAGGACGTTTCCTTCGCCACCGAGCGGCATGCGCCGCATTCCGGGCCGGAGGCTGCCGGCGGCCGGCGGTACCTGGTCCGGTTGACACCGCAGTGGACGGTAACGCCCGCTTATCGGGAGAAGAAACTCTTTTTTGGACGGCGTCAGGAGGTTCCCGCCGAGTGGCAGGCGCCGATCACGAGCGGCCCGGACGAGCCGATCCTGGTGGAGGTCGACGAGCAGGGACTGGCTCAACTGGGCCTGCGCGGCCCCGGCGGCGACCCCGGCCAGGAGCCCGGGAACGGTCCCGGTGGCCCCGGTGGTGGCGGGACTCCGTTTCCGCCCGTACTCCCGACCATCCCGGAAGAGTCGGTACCGGTCGAGGACGTCCACCAGGCAGGCGTGAACGCGTTCCTGGCCCGGATCGCGCAGGGGCCTGGGCGGTGAGCCGTCCGCGAGGGCTCAGCGGCTACCGCAGGGGGAGCCTGAGCATAGGGCGATGTCAGCCGGCCTGGGCGTGAGCCATCGCCGGGTACGTGCACCGTTCGACCAACTCGCTCAAGCACATGGGTCCGTCTGCAGCTGCCTTTATCAACTGCTCCTGAGTACCCAGCACATCAGACAGAGCCGGGCGTTCCGCAGAGAGCACGTCTACCGCCCCGAGAACGTGCTGTCGCCACCCAACTGCACGCTTCAAGGACCTCGAAGACCAGCGGTTCTGGAAGGCCCAGATGCCCGGCGCCGAGACGGCGGGCGGGTACGGGCCGCTGGAGGCACTGGCCCGCAACAATGTCAACGTGAAGAAGGCTCACGGCCTGGCCGGACATGCTACGGGTGGCCGGCTCCCTGGTCACCAACCAGGTCAGGGCGCACAAGCAGCTCACCGTCCAGGAGTCCCGCCACAAGCTCGCCCGCGACATCTGCCACGGCAAGAAGGGCACCATCCACCAGGCGTACCGGGACGGGATGGAGGACCAGCTCGACTCACTCGGCCTGGTCCTGAACGCCGTCGTGCTCTGGACGATCTGGTACATCGACGCCGCCGTCGCCCAGCTCCGCGCCGAGGGACACGAGATCCGTGACGAGGACGTGGCCCGGCTGTCCCCGCTCAAGCACCGCAACCTCAACGTCCTGGGCCGCTACAGCTTCACCGCCACCCAGCCGGCGGGCGAGACCCTGCGCCCGCTCCGGGACCCAGAAGCGGCCGGGCTCGACGACGACGAGGACGGCGCGGAGGGCTGACGGGCGTCAGGTACCAACCAGGGCGCCGATCAGCTTGTGAGCCGACGCCTTGGTCAGCCGCTTCGACGCCGTGGCGGTCCGCTCCCTGGGAGCCCGCGGCTTGATATCGGTGCCCTTGACCGCCTTGACGAACTCGGCGTCGAACCGCTCCTTGCCCAGCCGCTCCACGAGACGGGTGAGGTACTTAGCTGCGCGGCCGTGATCCGGTCCTTCTGTGCCGCGGTCTTCCACTTCGAGCTCTCCTCGCGAATGCGCCCGTAGTACTTCGTTGGCCACCTTGCGCTTCGCCTCCGCCTCCGGGCTGCGGCAGGTGACTTGCACGCCCTCGTGCCAGGTCTGGGGTCGGCGACGACGCTGGGCGCTCGACGGCGGCCCCACGCCGCGGGGCCGGCCGTGGTTGGCCGATCAGAAGTAGGTGGGCAGGCGCGGGGTGTAGGGGTCTTCCAGTGCGGCGATCTCGTCCGCGGTGAGCGTGAGGTCGAGCGCGGCGACGGCGTCGGTGAGGTGGTGGGTCTTGGTGGCACCGACAATGGGCGCGGACACGACAGGGTTCTTCAGTACCCACGCCAGCGCGACCTGGGCCATCGGGACACCGTGCGCGTCGGCGATCTTCTGGACGGCGTCGACGATGGCCTCGTCGGTGTCGACGAACAGGGGGCGGCCGGCGTAGTCGGTGTCGGGGGCGGCCTTGGCCCGTGCCGTGCTGTCCTGGCCCCAGGGGCGGGCGACACGGCCGCCGGCCAGGGGGCTCCAGGGGATGGAGCCGACGCCGGAGTGGGCGAGCAGGCCGAACATCTCCCGCTCCTCCTCCCGTGCCAGCAGGCTGTACTGGTCCTGCATGGAGATGAAGGGCGTCCAGCCGTGGCTCTGGGCGGCGTGCTGCATGGTGGCGAACTGCCAGGCCCACATCGAGGAGGCGCCGAGGTAGCGGACCTTGCCGGCCTTGACGAGGTCGTGCAGGGCTTCCATGGTCTCCTCGACCGGGGTCTCGGGGTCGAAGCGGTGGATCTGGTAGAGGTCGACGTAGTCGGTGCCCAGCCGGGTCAGGGAGGCGTCGATCTGCTCCATCACGGCCTTGCGCGACAGGCCGGACCCACCGGGTCCGCCGTGCATGGGGTTGAACAGCTTGGTGGCCAGGACGACGTCGTCACGCTTCGTGTACTTCTTGATCGCGCGGCCCACGATCTCCTCGGAGGTGCCGAAGGCGTAGATGTTGGCCGTGTCCCAGAAGGTGATCCCTGACTCGACGGCCTGGCGGAAGATCGGCTCGGCGCCGTCGTCGTCCAGAGCCCACGGCATCTGCGAGGTGTCACCGAAGCTCATGCATCCCAGTGCGATGCGGCTGATCTTCAGGCCGGAGGTACCCAGACGGGTGTACTGCATGACGCGCTCCTCATCGTCGGCGCAGCCGGGCGACACCGGCTGCTTTGTCATCGAAGCTAGGTAACCGACGGTGGCGGTGGGAGATGCTGCCAGCACCCCCTACCGAGCAGGCGACATGCCTGCCGTCGCGGTATGGCCGCTGGGGGTGCGACGCTTCCTGGCCACCCGACAGGCGCGGATCACCCCCCCCCGGACCAGGTCGGCGGGCGCTGTGGGCAGGTGCGCGAGACGACCCGGTAGCGCGGCGTGATCGTGCGGTGGTGAAGCGGACGCCGCCGGGCGGGATGCCGCTGAGGGGGGTGCTGGCAGCATCTCCCACGTCCGCGGTGGGGCCCGTAGCGTGAAGGGCATGAACAACCGCAGCGAGGTACGGGACTTTCTGATCTCACGGCGCGGGAAGGTCACCCCCGACCAGGTGGGCCTCGTCGATCACGGTGGCACGCGCCGTGTGCCCGGTCTGCGACGTAGCGAGGTGGCCGACCTGGCAGGGGTGTCCGTGGAGTACTACACCCAGCTCGAACGCGGCAACCTGCGGGGAGCCTCCGAGAGCGTCCTGGACGCCGTGGCCAGGGCGCTGCTGCTGGACGAGGCCGAGCGGGCACACCTGTTCGACCTGGCGCGTGCGGCCAACAGCGGCACGGCGGTACGCCGCCGCCCGGCGGTGCAGCGGGTACGTCCGGGCATCCAGGCGATCTTGGACAGCCAGCTGTCCCCGGCCTATGTCACCAACGGCCTCGGGGACGTCATGGCCACCAACGCGCTGGGAAAAGCCCTCCTGTCTCCGCTGTACGAGGACCCCGCTCGCCCGGTCAACGCCGCACGGTTCCGCTTCCTGAACCCCCGCGCGGCCGGCTACTACCTCGACTGGGACGCCACCGGCCGCGACAGCGTCGCCGGGCTGCGCCTCCTGGCCGGCAGGAACCCCTACGACAAGGCTCTTACCGATCTGATCGGGGAGCTGTGCACCCGCAGCGAGGAGTTCCGCACCCGGTGGGCCTCACAAGACGTCCGGTTGCACCGCACGGGAGTCAAGCGGTTGCACCACCCGGTCGTCGGTGACCTCGAGCTCGCCTACGAAGCCCTGGATCTGCCGTCCGATGCCGGTCTCGTGCTGCTCGTCTGCACCGCAGAACCCGGCTCACCCAGCCGCCACGCCCTCGATCTGCTCGCCAGCTGGGCTGCCACGTCGGACCCCGTCGAGCCCGCTGCGAGCGACCGCAGCCAGTAGCGCCCGGCCCACATTTCCCAAAACCGTCGTGCCCGCCGCCGGCCACCGGCTGAGCACGGGCGACGAACCGCCGTTCCCACACGTGCCGGTGCGCACCCTCGCGCCGTTCAGCACCACCCCGAAAGGTTCACCATGCCCAAGATCCCCCATGTCACGCTGGACAACGGTGTCCAGATGCCGATCCTCGGCTTCGGCGTCTTCCAGGTCCCCGCCGAGGAGACCGAGCGGGTCGTCACCGACGCCCTCGCCGCCGGCTACCGCCACCTCGACACAGCCGCCGCCTACGGGAACGAAGAGGCCGTAGGCAAGGCCGTCAAGGCCAGCGGCATCGCCCGTGACGAGCTGTTCATCACCACCAAGATGTGGGTCAACGAAAAGGGCGAAGAGGGCGCCAAGGCGGCCTTCGACACGTCCTTGCGCCTGCTCGGGCTGGACTACCTGGACCTGTACCTGATCCACCAGCCTTTCGGTGACTACTACAGCTCCTGGCGCGCCATGCAGGACCTGCACCGTCAGGGTCTGATCAAGGCGATCGGCGTGTCGAACTTCTACGCCGACCGCCTGGTCGACCTGATCGACCACAACGAGATCGTCCCGGCGGTCAACCAGATCGAGACCCACCCGTACTTCCAGCGCGCCGACGACCAGGCCCTCATGGCCGAGCGAGGCGTGCAGATCGAGTCGTGGGGTCCGCTGGCCGAAGGCCGCAACAACATTTTCAGCGACCCGACGCTGAGCGCCATCGGTGAGGCGCACGGCAAGTCCGTAGCCCAGGTAGTACTGCGCTGGCTGACCCAGCGCGGTGTCGTGGTGATCCCCAAGTCCTCGCGACCGGAGCGCATGGCCGAGAACATCGCGGTCTTCGACTTCGAGCTGACCGGCGACGAGATGGACCGCATCGCCGCGATGGACACCGGCGCAAGCATCGTCTTCGACCACCGCGACCCGCAGATGGTCAGCGCCATCGGCGGGCACCGCCTCGGCTGAGAACGCACTTCGTCTTCCTCCCCTGGACGCTGGCCCGAGGTGCCTCCCGCACGCTGGGAGCACCTGAGTGTCGGGAGGGGATCGCGGTCGCCTTCGACCCGCCTGCCGGAACCCCCGATTACGACGCCGTGGTCCTCCTCGACCAGGCGGAACAAGTCCGTGGCGCGCCCTCCACCGAGAAGTCCCCGGGCTGAGCAGCGGGTGTTCCAAGTCGATGGTGCCGACCCTGAACAGGGCCCATCGGTAGACGCCGGGCGCAGTGGTCTGACGCCGCGGTGTGAGACCTTCACCGCCTCTGGGCCGGGCGCAGAAGCAGAGCCGTCACTGCCGTCGCCAGCACGGCCGCGCCGGTCAGCAGGCTGATGCGCATGCCGTCCAGGAAGTCCGCCTGGTTGGCGAGGAGGGCTCCGAGGACAGCGACGGGCAGTGCGCCATCGATTTGACGGGAGGTGTTCAGTACGCCGCTGGCGGTGCCGGTGCGTTCGGCCGGCACGCGGTCGAGAAGCATCGCGGTCACCGCAGGCACGCCCATGGACCCGCCGGCACCGACCGGCACCATCAGCACGACCAGGACCCAGGTGGGTGCGGATCCCGGACGAGGTAGAGGACGGCCAGATCTGCCGCCATGAGCACCTGCCCGATGGTGATCGTCGTCCGTGAACCGAGCCTCGCCGAGACCCGGGCGGCCGACAAACTCATGAGGCCGGTCATGAGCGCCATCGGCAGAAACGCCATGCCGGGATGACGGTGCCCATGAAGCTGGCCAACGCCACCTTGCGCATCTTCACCGGCGTCGCTGCCGTGGATGCGGGCACCGAGAGGGCCTCTGCGGGCTTGGGGGCTGGGGGTGCCAGACCCTCGGGGGGAAGTTGTGTGGACATCGGACCAACTCCTCGAGTGCTCATCATTGAGAGCGAGGCGGACGCGGAGCGGTTCGTCCGTCGTCGGCTGCGAGCGCACGGCTCGCGGATTGCCCACGGCAGATTGAGTTCGTATATAAGAACATGTATCTGAAATTAGGAACCGCTCGTGGGAAGCCAGCCGCGTCGGTCACTTTCGGTCAAGAGCGTGTCGGGCGGCTTGGGGCGGGAGGGGGTGGGTCGGCCGGCGACGTTGACACTCCTCGGTCGGGAGGGTTCATAATGGCGATCGATCGTTCTGAATTGGGAACGAGCATGTCTGGTCCGGATGGTGCTGTGCGCGTTCCTTCGCACCGGGACGATCGCTGACGTGGCCATCAATCCGGCCGCGGTGACATCTGGAAGGTTTGGCGACAGCGATGTCCGTACCCACGACTGCCTGGCCCCGACAGCTGCCTCAGGGCGACGACCCCGTCGCCATGCTCATCGACGGGGAGTGGACGAGTTCGTCGACGTCCACCACTCCGGTGTTCGACCCCAGTACGGGCGACGTCATCGCGTCTGTGCCCGATGGCGGTGCGGAAGCCGTCGACGAGGCGGTGATGGCGGCCCGACGCTCCTTCGAAGAAGGGCGATGGCGCGGCCTGTCCGGGCCCGACCGCGGCGCCGTGCTCTGGCGCGTCGGCGACCTCATGCGTGAGCAAGCCGATGAACTGGCGCAACTGGAGAGCCTGAACCTCGGTCTACCGGTCGCGCAGGCCAAGAGCATGGTGCTCGAGGCTGCAGCGCAGTTCCGGTACTACGCAGGCTGGGCGGACAAGATCCACGGCCGCACGGTGGACCTCGGACCGGCGGACCGCCGCGTCCAGGGGTACACCCTGCGGGAGCCGATGGGAGTCGCCGGGCTCATCACACCGTGGAACGCGCCATTGAGCATGGCGGCCAAGAAGCTCGCTCCGGCGCTTGCGGCGGGGTGCTCGTGTGTGCTGAAGCCTGCCGAGGAGACGCCGCTGACCTCTCTCTGGCTCGGGCAGCTGCTGCTCGAGGCGGGTGTCCCGGCAGGCGTGGTCAACGTCGTCACCGGAGTCGGTGAGCGTGCGGGCGCTGCCCTGGCAGAGCATGCGGACGTCGACACGGTGTCGTTCACGGGGTCGACCGAGGTCGGCCGGCTCATCGTGCAGGCGGCCACGGGCAACATGAAGAAGCTGTCGCTGGAGCTCGGTGGCAAGTCCCCGGTCATCGTGTTCGGCGACGCCGACCTCAAGACGGCGATCCCGGGTGCGGCGTCGGCGGTCTTCTGGAACTCCGGTCAGGTGTGCGCCGCCGGGACGCGGCTGTTCGTGCACGAGTCCGTGTTCGACGAGGTCGTCCGGGGCGTGGCGGAGATCGGTCGCTCGATGCGGCTGGGCGCCGGCCCGGATCCCGCCGCCGACCTCGGCCCGCTCATCTCGCAGAAGCAGCTCGAGCGGGTGTCGGGGTACGTCGGTCGTGGCATCGAGGACGGCGCCCGGGTTGTCAGCGGCGGCAACCGCGTCGGGGACCGGGGCTTCTTCTTCGAGCCCACCGTCCTCGTGGACGTCGACCAGTCGATGACCGTCATGCGAGAGGAGATCTTCGGACCGGTGCTGGGCGTGATGCCCTTCTCCGACACCGACGAGGCCGTCGCGCTGGCGAACGACAGCTCCTACGGTCTCGCCTCCAGCATCTGGACCCGCGACGGCGCGCTGGCTCACTCGGTGGCCCGCCGACTGCGTGCGGGACGAGTCGGGATCAACGTGCACCGTGCCGGCGGGGCCTACATGCCCGCCGGCGGCTACCGTCAGTCGGGCTGGGGGCGTGAGAGCGGGCCGGAGGCCCTGGAGAACTACCTCGAGACCAAGTCAGTGGTGTCGCAGCTCTCCTGACCACCGCATACGAGACGACGGCGGCGGGCCCACCGGGACCCCGCCGCCTCGTCGTGGCTCAGCTCAGGGCGTGTAAGGGATCCGCGCGATGCGGTCGGAGCAGTACGAGGTGGGCCCCAGCGTATTGCCGTCATGGAGAGGGCCGGTATCGCCGCCTCGCCCAGGACGGTGGGCCCGGTGACCGGTCTCTTCTCCATCGCCGTCGGTCCAGCTCGTCGACGGCGAAGTGGATGTCGCAGTTGACGGCCGGGGCCCCCGTGCAGGCGAAGCCCTGCTCGATGGTGTCGGTCTGGCCGCCGACGAGCGCCTTGGTATGGCCCGCGTTCCAGGCGATGTTGTCGACCAGCGTGCCCATGTTGACGTTCGCCGTTTGCCCGGTGCGGCGGTCGAACCGTGTGACGGGCTTCCCCGACCAGTCGGCCACGCAGAGGGGTTGGTGGTCCTACGGCAGAATCACCCACCGGCAAAGGTGCCCGGGTAGATGTCGGTCCAGCCGGAACCCGCATGCCATTTGGCGAGGCCGCCGTAGGGATGAGCCCGCGCGAGCGATGCGACGCGTGGTGTGTCATGACCGGGGGCAGTGGCTGTCGCCCCCGGCTGGGACGAGATTGACTTGCTCCTAGACGTCAGCCGTCGCCGGTGTGTCCTCACGGTCGAGGTCGAGCTGCTTGGTGTCACGACGCATGGTTCGGTGAGCGTCGTTGTATCCCGTTGATGTCGATGCAGGCTCGTGTCCGCGTCAGGTGGGACGGCCGCCTTCGCGCGGCCGCCAGCTGGGTCGGTCAGTGTGGTGGAAAGTGCGGTCAGTCGAGGTGGCCGCCGGCCTGCAGGACGCCTTCGGCGACCTTGAAGGCCTCACCGGCCGCGGGCAGGCCGCATACACCGCGGTCTGGAGGAGGACCTCCTTGATTTCGGCGACCGTCGCGCCGTTGTTGATCGCACCCTCGACGTGATGGGCGAGCTGGGCAGGCCGGCCCAATGCGGTCAGCACCGAGAGATTGATGATGCTGCGGGTCTTGCGGTCGATGCCGTCGCGGGCCCAGACCCGGCCGAAGCAGACCTCTTCGGAGTAGTCCTGGATGACATCGTTGAAACTGTTCCGGTTCTGGTCCTTCTTCTCCACGTAGCCGTCGCCCATGAGTTCGTTCATGATCCGGCGGCCAGTGGTCTTGATGTCCGTGGTATCCACGTGGTCGTTTCCTCGTCGTCGGTGGAGTGTGAGCTGATCAGCCGCGGTCGAGAACGGCCTGGACCTCGTCGGCGGAGAGCTTGATCGTCACGCCCGCTCGCTCGTTGTGCAGGAGCAGCGGGGTTTGTGAGTCCCGGTTGCCCCAACCGCGGTCGAGGGCCTCCTGGAAGTCCTCCTGGACCAGTCGGGCAGCGCGCATCGGGACGTCGAACTGATCGGCCAGCTCCAGAGCCAGCCGGAGGTCCTTGTTCGCCAGCGCCAGCGCGAACGACGGCGGGTCGAAGGCCTCCTGCAGATACCTGTCACCGACCCGGTCGAAGGTCCGGGCCCTGCCGATGGCGCCCTGGCGCAGTGCATGCCAGAGGGCGGCAGGCTCAACACCGGCCTTGACCCCCATGGTGAATACCTCGGCGATCCCGGAGCGGATGATCATGCTGGCGCAGTTGTGCACGAGCTTGGCGGTGTTGCCGGCGCCGATCTCTCCGACGTACAGGATTTGGTCACCGATGGCGTCGAGGAGAGAGCCGAGGCGGTCGAACGCCTCGCGGTTCCCGCCCACGTAGATGGCGAGCTTGCCGGAGCGCGCACCCTTGGGCCCGCCGCTGACCGGGGCGTCGAACAGCTCGACGCTGTGCTCGCGGCAGGTTGCGTGCACCTCACGCACGACCGTGGGGGAGTTCGTGGTCAGGTCGAACCATGTGCTGCCCGGCTGGAGCGCACTCAACAGCCCCCCGTCGCCCAGGCCGATCTGCCGCATCTCCATGGGGCCCGGCAGGGAGGTGAACACCACGTCGACCGAGCCCGCGAGGTCGGCGACGGAGTCTGCCCAGGTCGCACCGGCCTCCTCGAGCGGCGCGCCGCTCGACCGGTTGAGGTCGTGCACGACGAGGTCGTAGCCCGCTCGACGCAGGTTGAGGGCCATGCCCTGGCCCATAGCCCCCAGCCCGATGAAGCCGACCTTCATGGTTGTCCTTTCGTCGGTGAACGGACAGCGGCGGCGTCTCGAAAGCCGCGACTGCCCACCCGGTCTAGATCGTAATTACGAACCGTTAACCGCATGGGCGAATGAACGGTAGGGCGTGAGTGCACGGGTGTCAACGCCGTCGGGCGCTCTTCCGTCCGTTGATACGTCCGTTGACATCGCCAGAGGCGCGATCGTAGCCTCGGATGTAAATACGGACTATGGTTCGTAATTCCGAACCAGCGACTTGAACAACGGGCATCTCGGTGTGGAGTGAGCCTCGACCTCGCCGCTGGTGCTGCAACCCGGGAGGGCTGCCGTGATCGAGCGACGTGACGTCCTCCACGACCTGAGTGACGCCCCAAGTGACGGAGGCTCTGTATGACCGCCCTCGAAGGCGTGAAGGTGATCTGTGTCGGACAGTTCTACTTCGCCCCGTACTGCACCATGCTGATGGCCCGCCTCGGTGCCGACGTCATCAAAATCGAAGCACCCCAGGGTGACCCTTACCGGCGCCTGCCAACGGTCGACGAGGACGGCTACCCGATCCAGTTCCGCTTTCTCAACTCCGGCAAGCGCAACATCCGCCTCGACCTCGCCAACCCCGCCGGACAGGACGTCCTGCGGGGGCTGGTCCGCAACGCCGACGTGCTGGTGCAGAACCTCTCGCCCGGGGCGATGGACCGCTTCGGGCTCGGCTACGACCAGCTCAGCGAGATCAACCCGCGCCTGATCATGGCCTCCGGCACCGGTTTCGGGTCCTTCGGCCCCTACGCCGGCGAATCCGCCATGGACCTCACCATCCAGGCGCGGACCGCGATCATGAGCACGACCGGCTTCGCCGACGGGGCACCAGTCCGCACCGGACCTTCGGTCGTCGACTTCATGGCGGGAACGCACATGGTCGCAGGTGTCCTGGCTGCACTGTTCCAACGCACCCATACCGGCCGCGGCCAGCATGTCGAGGTATCGCTCCAGGACGCCATCGTCCCCTCGCTGACCTCCAACATCGCCGGCCTGCTCAGCGAGAACACCGCGAACTTCGAACGAACCGGCAACCGGCACGGGGGGATGTCGGTCGCGCCTTACAACGCGTACCCGGCTGCGGACGGCTGGGTGACAGTGCTCTGCCCGACCGACAAGCACTGGAATCGGCTCTGTGAGCTGATGAACGACCCGGCGGCCGACGATCCGCGGTTCGCCACGATGCCCGGGCGCTGCGACCACATGGATGAGGTGGACACCGTCGTCGCCCGCTGGACCCGAAATCGGAGCAAGGGCGAGCTTGCCGCGACGTTGAAGGATCTCAAGATTCCGTGCGCACCGGTCGTGACCCTGCCGGAGCTGTTGGAGGACCCGCACGTCCGCGAGCGCGGGGTGCTGCGCACCGTCACCGACGAGCAGGGGTCGTTCATGACCCTGGGCAGCCCGCTGTTCCTCTCCGACTCGCCGATGGTCGAGCCGACGCGGTCCGGCGGGCTGGGCGAGCACACCGACGAGGTGCTCAGCGAGGAGCTCGGCATGTCCGCCGACGACATCGCCAAGCTGCGCGACGCAGGAGTCATCTGAGCGTCGCTCACCAGGCAGCACTGGACGACTCGGACACCGAGAAGGGGCTAACAGACATGACAGTGGACGCCCGCATCGTCCTGCCTGCGGGGCAGGAGGTGCTCGAGCTGCGTGACACTACCCTGGCCCCCTCGACCCGCACGAGGTCGTGGTCCGACAGCGGGCGTGCGGGGTCTGCCACAGCCAGCTCGACCGGATCTTCGGCCCGAGCCGGACGACGTCCCTGCTGTTCGGGCGCGAGTCGACCGGAACCGTAGTCGAGGTGGGGCCGGACGTCACTTACGTCGGTCCCGGTGACGAGGTCCTGGCCACCTGGATCCCGCGCACACCGGTGGTGGGCCGCCCGTCCATGCCGTGGCAGGGGCGTGCTTTCCGGCGGCGACGAGGCCCGCACCCACAACACGTTGACCTGTGGCACGCACGCCGTGGCCGACGAGCAGTGGGTGGTGAAGGCGCCCGAGGAGATCCCGCGGGACCTGGGTGCGATCACCGGCTGCGCGCTGATGACGGGCGCCGGCGCGGTGATGAACACCGCGGAGGTCCGGCCGGGACAGAGCGTGGCGGTCTGGGGTGCCGGGGGAGTGCGTCTGTCCGCGACCGCGGGCGCATCGGTCTCGGACTCGGGAAGAACGCATGGCGACGCGACACGACGAAAGGAGCGACAGCACGTGAGCGATGAACCCGATCTGAGGATCCGGCATCTGAGTCCGGCCTTCCGCACCTTCTGCGGTGAGGGTGCACTGGAAGCTCTGCCGCGCGAGCTGGCGCGGGTGGGGGCACGCCGCGCGGTGATCATCTGCATTCCCGCAGTGGCGGCGCACACCGAGGCGATGGGCCGTGTCCACGAGGTGCTCGGTGAGCGCCTCGTCGGGCAGTTCGACGGGGTCGAAGAGCACAGCCCGCTGCCCTCGGTCGAACGGGCCCGGGCCTTCCTGGCCGATCACGAAGCGGACGCGGTGATCGCTGTCGGCGGCGGGTCGTCGGTCGTCACCGCACGCGCAGCCACGATCCTGCTGGGCGAGAACAAGGACGTGCGGCAGCTGTGCACCCGGCGGGAGAGCGGCCGGCTCGTGAGCCCGAAGCTGGCCGCACCGAAGCTGCCGCAGTGGGTGGTGCCGAGCTCGCCGACGACGGCCTACGCCAAGGCCGGCGCCGCCGTGCGCGATCCGGAGACGGGAGAGCGGCTCGCGCTGTACGACCCGAAGGCACGCGCCCAGGGTGTCGTCCTCGACGCGAGGATGGCGCTCACTGCGCCCCCGCGGCTGAGCTGGTCGGCCGCCCTGAACATCTTCTCGATGGCGGTGGAGGGCCTGCAGTCACGTCGGGTCGATCCGCTCGCCGACGCCCTGCTGGCGCATGCGCTGCGCACCGTCGTGACGTGGCTGCCTCAGGTCATGAAGGACCCGAACCAGGCGGCCCCGCGGCTGCAGTTGATGCTTGCGGCGATCATGAGCGGCCAGGGAAGCGATCACAGCGGCGGCGGTCTCGCGCAGGCTCTCTCGCACGCCATCGGGCCGAAGTCGTCGGCTCCCAACGGCGTCGTCGAAGCCCTGCTGCTGCCGCACGCGATGCGTTTCAACGCGGACGTGGTTCCCGACCGTCTTGCGGCCGTCGCGGACTATCTGGGGCTCGCTGACCGCAGTGCGGATGCGGTCATTGCGGAAGTCGAGCGCCTGCTGGAGGTCTTCGAGGCGCCTCATCGCCTCCAGGACATCGGTGTGGCACAGGAGTCGCTCGCCGAGACCGTTGCCCACGCCATGGACGACTGGGCCATCACCGCCGGACCGCGCCCTCCCGAGGAGCAGGATGTTCGCGACCTGATCACCGGGGCTTGGTAGAGGCGTACCCCCGAACCACCACGACGATTACCGAAGGAAGTGCGATGACGACGACCGAGACCCCGCAGAATGCGGCGTTCGGCAAGGAACTGGCCACCGGCAAGTTCACCGACGAGATGCTGACGAGCATGCGGAACCTGATCGGGACCGAACTCCGCACGGACGCGTGCGTGAACAACGAGTACGCCACCCGACTGGCCATCCTGCGGTTTGCCGAGGGCATAGGCGACGACAACCCGCTGTGGACGGACGGGGAGTACGCCGCGGCAGGTCCGTTCGGCGGGATCGTCGCCCCGCCGAGCTTCATCTTCGCCTGTCTTGGCTCGGTCCAGGTCGGGTGGCGCGGTCTCGGTGGGTTCCACGCCGAGACCGACGTGACCTTCCACGCCCCCATCCGAGTCGGCGACAAGATCACGGCACGCGTTTGGTTCGACGGCTTCGACAATCCGGTCGAGAGCACCTTCGGTGGCCGCCGGATCAAGGACTATCTGCGACAGGAGTACTGGAACCAGGACGGCCGGCTCGTCGCGAGGTTCATATGCTCGCGGATGCGCTTCGAGCGCAGCGAGATGCAGAAGCGTCGCAGCTCGCGCACGATCGAGCTCCCGCATCCGTGGACTGATGAGGAGCTCGCGAAGGTCGAGGAGGACATCCTCGCCGAGACCCCGCGCGGTGCCGAGCCGCGGTACTGGGAGGACGTGCAGGTCGGCGACGAGCTCGACACCCTGACCAAGGGGCCGCTCGGGCTCACCGACGAGATCGCCTACGTCGCCTCCGGCGCCGCCCCGATCCCGCGCCTGTCCGCGCACGGAGTCGCGCTGCGCCGGTACCGCAAACACCCGAAATGGGCCTTCCGTGACCCCAGCACCCACGCCCTCGAGCCGGTGTACTCGGTGCACTACAACGACTACGCCGCTCGGCTGCAGGGCGCGCAGATCGCCTACGACGTCGGCATCCAGCGCACCTGCTGGCAGATCCACAGCCTGACGCACTGGATCGGCGACACCGGCTCGGTGAAGGCGATCCACGGCCAGTACCGGGCGCATGTCTACCTGTCGGACGTCGTTCGGCTGGGTGGCAAGGTTGTGGGCAAGGAGATCGACTCCGACGGCGACGCCGTGGTGCACCTGGAGACCTGGGCTTACAACCAGCGCGAGCAGAACTGCATGCCGGGTACGGCGACGGTCGTCCTCCCACGACGCCCGGGGGAGGCGTCGTGACGCCGGCGTAGCCTGCCGGTCCGCCAGCACCTCCAGCAAGCCGAAGGCCTTCGAGCTCTCGCACCGTCCGCTGCTCGCGGGGCGTACGAGGTGGTGTGGCAGGCGATCAGCCCGCTGTATGTGCTCGACGACCTGTCACCCGACCGCCTTCAGCTTCGGCGTGCCGCAGGCGACCACGACGTCCAACGGTCCTGATGCTCCGGTCCGCCGACCCACCCGCCCCTGTCATGCCGCCTCGACCGACTCCGGCTCGTCGGGCCGGCCCGGCCCGGCCTCGGTTGGCAGGGCCTGCTCGCACCAGATCGTCTTGCCTGTCGAGGTCTGCCGCGTCCCCCACCTCTGCGTCAGCTGTGCGACCAGCAGCAGACCTCGGCCGCCCTCGTCGAACACCCGCGCCCGCCGCATGTGCGGCGCGGCACTGTTCGCGTCCGAGACCTCACAGGTCAGCACCTGGTCATGGATCAGTCGCAGCTGGATCGGGGAACCGCCGTACCGGATGGCGTTCGTCACCAGCTCACTGACCACCAGTTCGGTTACGAACGCGGCCTCCTCCAGGCCCCAGGACACCAGCCTGCGCACGCTCTCCGAACGCACCCGCGACACCTCCGCCGCGTCCGCCGCCACGTCCCACGCCGCAACTCGCCGCCCGTCCAGCGCCCGAGTCCGCACCAGCAACAACGCCGCGTCATCGGCAGGTCCGTCCGGGAGCACCGTCCTCACCACGTGTTCGCACACGTCCTCCAGAGAGTCGGCAGGCGCGGTCAGTGCCCTTCGCAGCACCTCCAAGCCCACATTCAGATCCTGCTGCCGGGACTCGACCAGGCCGTCGGTGTACAGCGCCAGCAGACTCCCCGGCGGCAGCGCCACCTCCACCGACTCGAACGGCACACCTCCCAGGCCGAGCGGCGGCCCGGCCGGAAGCTCCAGGAACCCGGCCGCCCCGTCCGGTGCCACCAGGACAGGTGCCGGATGAGCGGCCCGGGCCAGCGCACACCGCCCCGACACCGGGTCGTACACCGCGTACAGACACGTCGCACCGATGTCCGCCGCCGGATCGCCGCCCGGGTCACCCCCCGACTCCGCGGACAGCTGGATCACCAGGTCGTCCAGCCGGGTCAGCAATTCGTCCGGGGTCGGATCGACGTCCGCGAGCGTACGCACGGCAGTCCGCAGCCGCCCCATCGCCGCCGCCGCGTGGATCCCGTGCCCCACCACGTCCCCGACCACCAGGGCCACCCGCTCACCCGACAGCCGGATCACGTCGTACCAGTCGCCCCCCACTCCTATGCTCGGTGACGCAGGCAGATAACGCGAGGCCACCTGTACCGCCGACTGGTGCGGCAGCCGCTGCGGAAGCAGACTTCGCTGAAGCGCGAGTGCCGCCGTGCGCTCCCGTGTGAACCGCCGCGCGTTGTCCAGACACACCGCCGCCCGCGCCACCAGGTCCTCGGCCAGAGCGAGGTCATCGGGCTCGAAAGGCTCGGGGGTGTCGCGGGTTCGGGTGAACATGACCACACCGAGAGTCGTCCCCCGGGCCCTGACCGGCACCAGCATCCACGAGTGCGTCCCGAACCGGGCGATCTTCGCCTGCCGGGCCGGACTCTCGGCCTCCCAGGCGTGGATCACCGGGTCCGAGGTCCGGTACACCGCCGAGCGCCCGCTGGCCAGGCACAGCGCCGCGGGTGAGGACGCGAGATAAACGTCGGAGTCGCCGGCGGTGGTCTGCGCCTCCAGGACACCCTCGAACAGGTTCAGCTCCGCGATCCGGCGCAGCCGGACGGCCCCGGCGATCGGCCCGGGGGCGGGCTCCTCGCCCCTGAGCAGGACCTCCAGCAGGTCGACGCGGGCGAAGTCGGCGAGCCGGGGTACCACCACCTCGGTCAGCTCCCGGCCGGTCCGGGTCAGGTCCAGGGTGCTGCCGATGCGGACGCTCGCGTCGTTCAGCAGGGCCAGGCGCTCTCGATCACGGCTGGCCTGGGTCACGTCTGTCACGGTGGTGCAGACGCCGAGCGTCTGACCCCGATCGTCCTGCAGCGGTGTCGCGGAGACACTGAGGATCCGGGAGGCGGACGTCGCCAGGATGCTGCCCTTGATCTCGCCGACCTGCTCCTCGCCCGTCAGCAGGGCCAGCCGCATCCGCTCCTCCCAATCCACGGCGTCCGGGCCGGTCATGACGTCGGTGAGGCGGAGCCCGCGCCGTTGCTCGTCGGAGACGCCGCTGAGGCGGCGCATCCGGTCGCTCTGCCACACGCAGCGCAGGTCGGTGTCGTAGACCGTAAGCGCCATCGGCGAAGCTTCGAGGGCCCAGGCGGACAACGCCTCCCGCTCCCGGAGCGCGGGCCCGGTCGGCGGCGGGCCGACCACCAGGACCGAACCGGGCCCGGTTTCGCACCCGGCCACGTCGCCGGCCAGGGGATAGCTGGAGACCGGTAGCGTCAGCAGGCTGCCGTCCCTGTGCCGCACCGGGAGCGCCATGTGCCGTTCCCCGGGGCCGTCGGCGTGCTCCAGCCCCAGCAGCTCCGCGACCGGCTTTCTCACGGCTTCCGCGGCCGTGTGTCCCAGCAGGCGTTCCGCCCCCGAGCTCCACCCGGTGATCAGACCCCGCTGGTCGGTCACGACCAGTCCGAGGAGGTGCGACCTGCCCATAGCGTCCAGCGTGGTGCGCGCCATGCCCATAATCAACCCGGGTGGCCACCGCTCACCCATGGGGCCTGGCCGCTGATCGCCAGCCGCTGCGGGCTGTGGTCGAGCCCTGCGCAGGCGGCCGGCGCACGGCCGATCGCGCGTGCCGTTTCGGTGAGCAGCCGGTCGTAGGTGTGCGACAGGACCAATCGCAGCGTCTGCTCGGCGTCGAGGCAGAACCAGGGGCCGACAGTCCGCAGCCCGTGCGGGGTGAGCCGCCACAGCTTGTCGGTGTCCTTGACCACTGCGTCGTCGGCGTTCAGGGCGTGCCGCCGGGTGTCGTGGCCGTCGAGACGTGATCCGCGCCGTGTCCTCCCGCGGGTACCCCATGTCGGTGAGGATGCGAGCGGCGATGGCGGCGCCCTCGGTCTCGTGTCTGCGGACAATCTCGGGGTCGCGGGAGCCGGGGGCGATGGCGGGCAGGATGCGTGCCGGGTCGATGGTCTTCCACCCGGTGTCGTGCAGCAGGATCGCCGGGAGCACAACGTCGACACGGGCCTGTGGCACCGCGTTCAGCAGCGCGGCGGCAAGGCCGTAGGCGTAGAGCGAGTGCGCGTCGTTGTCTCGCACGTCGAGATAGGGCAGGGCGCGGTCCCAGATCTCCTGCTCGACCCCGGTCAGGCGCACCAGGGCGGGCACCTGGTCCGCCGGGGGGATCTGCGACGGGGCGAGCGGGAGCACGGGAAGCGGTGCGGGGGGCATGCCGGTCTCCTTTCGGTACAAGCACGCTCAGTCGAGGAAGGTGACAGTGCCGGCCGTGCCGTCCACCCGGATCCGCTGCCCCGTCCTGATACGGGTGGACGCCGCCCCGGTCCCCGTGACAGCGGGCAGGGAGTACTCGCGGCAGACGATGGCGGCGTGCGACATCACCCCGCCTATGTCGGTCACCGTTGCCCGTATCCGGCCGAACACTGGAGCCCAGCTGGGCGCGGTGACCGGCGCGACGAGGATCTCCCCGTCCCGTACCAGGTCCAGCTCGGCGGGACTGTGGATGATCCGGGCCGGGCCGTCCGCGCGCCCGGGCGAGGCGGCCAGGCCGGTCAGGTCGCCGGTGGTGGCGCAGTCGGCCAGCCAGGACCGGACCCGTTCGCTGGTGATGCCCCACAGCATGATGCTGAACGGTTCCGTCACGGCAGCGGGCGGCCGGTTCAGCGCCGGTTGCGGGCGCCGGGTCGCCAGGGCGCGCACGATCCGCCTCCGCCGTTCCACCTCGGGCGGCCAGAAGTCGGGGCCGACCGGCGCGCAGCCCCGCGCCCAGCCGGACGCGAAGTCGAACAGTGCGCCGCGGGCCTCGTCGCGCGTGAGGTACAGCATGTCGCTCTCGCCGCGCCAGAAGCCCGCCCGGTGCAGCAGTGCGGACAGCTGCCGCACCTTGCGCCAGAAGACGCCCATGGACCAGTGCTCGATGTAGAAGTTGTGGTTCTCCACATACGGGTAGACCTGTCGGGCGAGCCGCAGTTTGGCCTCGAGGTCCGTGCGCTGGGCGGGGTCGAGCAGGGCGGCGTACTCGCCGGTGATCCGGTCTCGTTCGGCGACGAGCTCGGTCACGTGCCGGTCGACGTTCTCGCCCCGGCGCAGCCGCAGGACGTAGTCGCGGATGTAGCCCAGGGGCAGCGCGGGGTCGTCCCGCCAGTACCTGTCGTCGGCGTAGAAGCCGTTGCCCGAGGTGAAGTTGAACCACGGGTCGCGGGCTGCTTCCCAGGCATCCAGCCAGTCCCGGCCCCGAGGCGCCAGGGCGACGGCGTCGAGGGTGTCCGGTCCGGGGTCGGGGGCGGTCAGCAGGTGCTCCAGGCCCAGTTCGACAGCGAGCTTCGCCAGCCGCTTCAGCTCGTCGTCCGGGCGGAACAGCTCCATGTCCACGCCCTGGACCATGGTCGCGACGGCCTGGTCGGGGATGCCGGGGAACCACTGTCTGCACGCCTGGAAGAGGTCCAGGTAAGCCGCGTAGCCGAGGTTGAGGAACTCGAAGTGGTACTGCCAGGCTCGGTGGCACAGCGCCAGGAGCCGGTCGTACCCGCCGAGCAGGGCGTCGGTCGCGTCCAGCCCGACGCCGCGCTCGATCTCCTCGTACGGCTGGACGTCGGGCAGTTCGGTGAACCGGAGCGCCTCCAGCTCCCGGATCGTGGCGAGGACCTTGCGCTTCCAGTTGTCCACAAGCGCGTCCCAGTGCTCGAAGTAGTACCCGGCGCGCCGGAGGAACTCCGGCACCCGCCCCGCGACCTCGTCCCGCGGCACCGCCACCGGGCTGAGGTAGACGTAGCCCTGGTGGACGCGGCACTCCATGCCGTTCGCGGGCGGCATGAGGAAGTGCCGGGTGTTGAACTGGCCCAGGCACTTCGTCGCCAGTTCGGGGCCGATCGTCTCGAACGGTTTGAGCACCGTGGGCCAGTGCTGGTTGTCACAGAACCAGAACTTCGCCTCCTCCACCGCACGCCGTTCGGGGTGGAAGAGCACGGTGTACGGATACAGGCTCTGCCAGTTCTCGGCCCCGGCGGGCGGCGGCTGCTCATAGGGGCTGGGGAAGCTCGTGCGCGGTCCGGACGACGTACGCGACTGGGGCGCCATGCGAGGTCCCTCCGTCGGGCCCCGTAGTGACGGGGCTGAGGCTCAGGTCGGGAGAGTCCCGAGGCCGAGCATGGTGTCGGCGATGCTGGAGACGCCCGCCCCGGGCACCACCGCGGCTCTCGCGCGTGGCCTGCGGCTCCAGACCGTCTCGGGCCGCGCCTGGAGCAGCAGCACCCGGGGGCCGCCGTCCGGGGCGGCCGTGGCACGGTCGATGGCCCACTCGATGTCCTGCGGGCAGCCGTAGTGGCGCTCGACGTTCTTGGCCAGTCTGGCGACCGCGGTGACCTCGGCGGGCCCCAGGCAGGACGCCCCCCGGCGGGCGTACTCGACCTCACGCCGGACGAGCCCGCGCCCGTCCGGAGCGGCGACCAGCTCGTGGTGCTTCGGCGACACGGTCGTCCGTACGGGGACGAACAGCACCTTGTCCACGACGTAGTTGTCGGGGGTCATCTCACCGGACGCCACCGGTCCGCCGAGTCCCCAGCCTGCGTCGATGACGATCTTCGACCGGTCGCCGTCGACCGGGTTCACGGTCAGGGCCACACCCGCCGTGCGAGCGTCGACCATTCTCTGCACGCCGACTCCCATGCTCAGCCCCCGTTCGGGCACACCGTTGACGGCTCGGTAGGTGATCGCGCGCGCGGTCCACAGACTTGCCCAGCAGCGGCGTACGGCGTCGAGGACAGCGTCGGCGCCCCGGACGCACAGGTACGTGTCGTACTGCCCGGCGAAGCTCACGGTCGGCAGGTCCTCCATCGCGGCGCTCGACCGTACGGCCACCGGGACGTCCCCGGCATCCCCGAGGACCCGGTAGGCCGCGGTGACGGCTGTCGCGACCGAGGACGGCACGGGCCGCTCGGTGACCAATCGGCGGATTTCGGTGGCGCGCGTCTCGGTGTCGGCCGTGTCGGAAATGTCAAGCCCGGCGAGGACGGAGCCGATCTCCGAACGGAGGCCGCCGCCGTCGAGCAGGGCGTCGAAGGCGTCGGCGGTCACCGCGAACCCGGGCGGTACCGGTACCCCGGAGACGGTCATCGTCAGCAGACCGGCGCACTTGCCCCCGACCCGGGCGGTGGACGGATCGGCACCGGAATCGAATGCGACGGTGTACTGGTAGGTCATGGGAGGTCTCTCCGCACTGGCACTGCTGCATGGCACATCCCCTCCCCGAGCCTACGGCGTCCTGTGTGGCGACGGCAGTCGGCCACCGGCGGACTTCGTGCCCGGTCGACGGGGGCGGGTGGTGTCCCGGCGGCGCTGCCAGGCCGCTCCCGTCGCGACGGTGGCCAGCAGGCGGCAGCGCGCGGTGTCGTACGGCGGACCGCCGGGCAGCACTACGGGGCCAGATCGCGGGGACGTCGTAGGCCGCCGATGATCCGGGTGGTGCGTTTCGGATCACCGCAAGGGGTCTACGCGACCCGGTCGCCGAATGCGAGTTCGGTCACCTCGCCGCCGATGCCAACAACCTCCCTGGCGAGCTCGTGGCCTGGCACGACCGGCAGGGGTCGGCGCGAACTCGCCCTGCAGGATGTGCAGATCGGTCCTGCACAGCCCGCAGGCCGCCACATCGACCGCGGCCTCGCGCGGCCCGGTAGTGGGGTCGGGCACGTGGCGACGGTGACCTTGCAGCTGCGGTGGCCAGCGAGGAGGTGACCACGGTCAGTGGCCGGTCGCGGGGGAGTGCGGCGGCGATGAGTTGCGGTGTGTAGCCCTCGTCTATGTAGACGGTTTCGGCGTTCTCGAGCAGTTCGGCCGCGGCTGCCGCGATCCGGGACTTCTCGGCGGACGTGCATGGTGGTACGGAAGGCGAGCGTGGTCTCGAGGCCCGCGATCTCCACGGGATGGGCACTGCCGTGGGTACGGCGTACAAGCCCGTGCTCCTCCAGTACGTGCAGATCGCGCCTCACGGTCTCCTTGGAGACCCCGGGGCCGGCAGCGAGCTTTCCGACGTCCACGGATCCAGCACGGCGTGCCCTTTCCAGGATTCCGCGTCTACGCTCCTCGGCGTCCACGGCGACACCTCCGTTTCACGGCTCCGCGCGTTGTGTCCGCGCCGACTGAATTCCCGAAGCCCTGGCCGCTTCCGGCTGCGGTGGCAAATTTCTACAAGGCGCTTGCCGCCACTGACCAGATTCGTCGTAGAACAGTTCATGACCGAATGTGCCCGTCTTCCGGAGTACGGATCCCCTGGATGACGCGGTGGAGGCCTCCGGGGCGCGGGAAGCTGCTGCCCGCTCGCCGACTAGGCGTGCCCCTGTGCTGCCCGTTTTTACGGACGGATCGCGATGACCATAGGAGGCATCACCTTGAGGGAGCGGTTCAAACTTGCCGCATCGGTCGACGGCGAGGGGGCGGTGGGCGACATGCCGCTGCCGCGGTATGCGGTGAGGGCCGCGGTGCGGTACTGGGAAGGTCGCCACCAAGCACACCCACTGGTGCTGGCTGCTATGGACGTGGCGTTGTGGCAGCTGGATTGCGCCCCCACAGGCGATGTGTCGGGAAGCCGATGCGTCGCTCCGACGCGGGGTCGGACGTTGAAGCCCTTCGGCTGTAGGTCGGTGGTGGCCACCTGGATACCGGCGAGGGCCGGGGTTGTCATCAACGCGAGCGGCACACGGGGCGCGGAGGGTATGAATCCGGGGCGGTGCGGGGCACGAGTCGGTAGAGGCATCGGGCATCCTGGCAGGGCCGTGCGGTAACCGGAACCTATCCTTCAGCTCGCTGCGATGTGCAGGTTTTTTTGTGCGTGAATGGTGAACACAGGGTGAACTTCAGGCTCTTCAGTCGAACTTCATTGCCGTAGTCGTGGCCTCTTGTGCACCGTACCGCCGGGTGATCGCCCGGTCCTTTGCGTGAATCAGGCATGCCTCGCGGAGTCGTCGAATTGCCCACTCTTTGCTTGACTGCTGCGAGTCGAGTGCTTTAGAAGTAAAGCACTTCGCCTGGTGTGAAAGTCGTACACATCGCTCTCGCGGCTTAGGGGCCAGTGTGTCCCTCTATGTCGTTCGGCATCGGGAGGCGCACGTCCATCAAAGGTTCGCAGTGGCCGGAACGGCCGCTGGAGCACCGAGGCGGGTCCCACGAGAGCGTGTGGGCAGCACAACCTGAGTATTGGAGCGTCTATGACCAGTGTCCGTTTTCCCGAGGTGCGCGCCGTCGCTGATGTGTGCCACCCCGTCGACGCAGGCTGGTCGGTATGGCCGCCCGCGCGGTAGAGGCGCCGGCGGTAAGGGAACAAGGCGCGGTGATCACCGTGGCTGTACACGCCGGTGACCCGGTCAGCGGCGAGGGCGCCGTCGCCTCCCTGCGCGGCACTCCCGGGATCACGCTGCTCCCGCCCGACCGGAGGGGCGAAGCCGACGTACTGCTGGTCACCGTCCACCAGACCACTGAGGACGTCGTCCGGTGGATGGAACGCGCCGCCACCGAGTCGACCAATCCCGAGATGCGGATCGTGCTCATCGCCGAGACCATCAGCGAGCACTACCTGATGCGCGCGGTCACCAGCGGGTTGGTGGGTTTCGTCTCGCGTGAGGAGGCCGACCGGGACCGTGTGGTGAAGACCATCCGGGACAGCAGCCGCGACCGCGCGCTCGTCCCCGAGCAGATGGTCGGATGGCTGCTCGAACAGGTCAGGACGATCCAGCGCACCGTGCTCGTGCCCAACGGGCTGACCGTCGGCGGTCTGCAGGACAGGGAGGTCGAGGTCCTGAGGCTGCTCGCCGACGGCCTGGACACCGTGGAGATCGCACAGCAGCTGAACTACTCGGAGCGGACCATCAAGAACATCGTCAGTGGCATGTTGACGCGGCTGAACCTGCGCAACCGCTCGCACGCGGTCGCCTACGCGATGCGGTGCGGGGCGCTGTGAATCATTGGGAGCGCTCCCCTCGTGTCATGCCCATGGGGGGACGCGGATGACGAACACGGTGCCGGTGAAGCGCGGCTCGCGCGCGACCGCTCCTGAGATGCCCGAGGGCGAGATCGAGCTGGCCGAGCCGCCGGTGCTCGGTGAGCCGGCGAGCGCCGACTTCGGGTCAGCGCTGGCCTTCCTCCCCATGGGCCTGGGCTCGGCGGCCATGGCGGTGGGGCTCTCGCTGGGCAACGGTTCGCCCACCACCTACATGATGTCCGGGATGATGGGCGTCTCCATGATCGCGATGAGCCTGACGCAGCTCGGGCAGTCGGGCAAGGAACGCAAACGCCGGATGCGGTCCGAGCGCCGGGACTACCTGCGCTACCTCGCCCAGCTGCGCAAGCAGGCCAAGGATGCGGCGGCCGAGCAGCGTGCCGCCGTCTCCTGGGACCACCCCGAACCCGAGGACCTGTGGTCGCTGGCGATGGGCCCCCGGCTGTGGGAACGCCGCGCCAGCCACGACGACTTCGCCCGGGTCCGCGTCGGGCTCGGCTCACGGCGGGCCGCGCTGCACTTCATCCCCCCGGAGACCAAGCCCGTCGAGGACCTCGAACCCCTCACGGCGATCTCGCTGCGCAGGTTCATCAAGGCCCACCAATCGGTCGAGGGCATGGCCGTCCCGGTCTCCCTGCGCAGCTTCAGCAGCGTCGAGTTCGCCGGGGACGGCACCGACGCGTACGGCATGGTCCGGGCGATGCTCTGCCAGCTGGCCGTCTTCCACTCGTCGGACGAACTGCGGATCGCCGTGCTCACCGACGAGCAGGGCCGGGCGGACTGGGACTGGGTGAAGTGGCTGCCGCACAACGCGCATCCGCGCGAGCGTGACGCCGCGGGCGCCCTGCGGCTCGTCGCCACCGACCACGACGCACTGATGGAACTCCTGGGCCAGGACGTCAGCGACCGCCCCGACCACGACAAGTCCGAGGCGCCCAGCACCTCCGAGCCGTTCATCGTGATCGTCGCCGCCGGAACACACATCCCGCCCGGCTCCCGGCTGCTCGGCGCCGGGCTGCGCAACGTCGTCCTGCTCGACCTGACCGGCGACATGACCGGCGGCCCGAAGGTGCTGCGCCTGACCACCGAGGACGGCCGGGTGACATTCCCCTCCGGCGACTCGACGGCGTCCGCTCAGGCCGACGAGCTGAGTGTGGCCGCGGCCGAGAACCTGGCCAGGTATCTCGCGCCCATGCGCACCAGCGGGATCGTGGACCTGGTCGACGAACCGTTCGAGAACGACTTCGACCTGACCGCCCTGCTCGGCATCCGCGATCCGCGGGCGTTCGACGTGGCCTCCCAGTGGCGGCCGCGCTCCCCGCAGCACGCCCGCCTGCGGGTGCCCATCGGAGTGACCGAGGACGGCGAGATCGTCGAGCTGGACTTCAAGGAATCCGCCCAGAGCGGCATGGGACCGCACGGCCTGCTGATCGGTGCCACCGGGTCCGGCAAGAGCGAACTCCTGCGCACCCTGGTCATCGGGCTCTGCGCGACCCACTCCTCCGAGATACTCAACCTGGTCCTGGTCGACTTCAAGGGCGGCGCCACCTTCCTCAACATGGAGAAGCTGCCGCACACCTCCGCGGTGATCACCAACCTGGCCGACGAGCTGCCGCTGGTCGACCGGATGCGCGACTCGCTGCAAGGAGAGGTGATCCGCCGCCAGGAACTGCTCCGCGAGGCCGGCTACGCCTCCCTCTTCGAGTACGAGAAGGCCAGACTGGGCGGCGCGCGGCTCGCCCCGCTGCCCTCCCTGCTCCTCATCGTCGACGAGTTCTCCGAACTGCTCTCCAGCAAGCCGGAGTTCATCGAGCTGTTCGTGATGATCGGGCGCGTCGGCCGAAGCCTCGGCGTGCACCTGCTGCTGGCCTCACAGCGACTCGACGAAGGCAGCATCCACAAGGTCACGGGCCACCTCTCCTACCGGGTCGCCCTGCGCACCTTCTCCTCCATGGAGTCGCGCAGCGTCATCGGCATCACGGGAGCCTACGAACTGCCCTCGACGCCGGGCCACGGCTACCTGAAGATCGACACGACCAATCTGGTCCGGTTCAAGGCCGCCTATGTCTCCGGGCCCTGCCCGGAACCGCAGACCCGCGCGTCCGCGGGCGAGAGCCGGACCGGGCCGGCCGCCGAGATCGTCCCCTTCGGCCTGGAGCAGCGGCCGCCGCTTCCGGCCGATCCGGCACTCTCACTGGAACCGGACGAGCCGTCGGACGATGAAGAGCAGTCCGAGAGCTCCGAGAGCCTGCTCGAGGTGCTGATCGACCGGCTCACCGACGCCGGCCCGCCCGCCCGCCAGGTGTGGCTGCCGCCGCTGGACGAGTCGCCGAGCCTCGACCAGCTGCTGCCGGGCATCGTGCCCGATCCGCTGCGCGGGATGAGCGCGAGCGACTACCCGGCGCTCGGCGCCCTGAAGGTACCGCTCGGCATGGTGGACCGGCCCTACGAGCAGCTGCGCGAACTCCTGGTGGCCGACCTCTCCGGGGCCGACGGGCACGTCGGCATCGCGGGAGCACCGCAGACCGGCAAGTCCACCCTGCTGCGCAGCCTGATCCTCTCGCTCGCCCTGACGCACACCCCGGATGAGGTCCAGTTCTACTGCCTGGACTTCGGCGGCGGCGGCATCGTCTCCATCGCGGGCCTGCCGCACGTCGGCTCGGTGGCCACCCGCCTCGAGCGCGACCGGGTGCTGCGCACCGTCGAGGAGATGACCCAGATCCTGGAGACGCGGGAGGAACGCTTCACCAGCATGGGCCTGGAGTCGATGGCCGCCTACCGCGCGCTGCGCCGCAGCGGCCAGATCGACGACCCGTACGGCGACGTCTTCTTCGTGGTGGACGGATGGGGCACCCTCCGGCAGGACTTCGAGGAACTGGAGGACCGCGTCGCCGAACTGGCCGCCCGCGGCCTCTCCTTCGGCGTGCACGTGGTGGCATCGGCGGTCCGCTGGTCGGAGATCCGCCCCAAGCAGCGCGACCTGATGGGCACCAAGCTCGAGCTCCGGCTCGGCGACAGCATGGAGTCGGAGGTCGGAACCCGTCAGGCCGCCGGAGTGCCCTCGCGCCCCGGGCGCGGTCTCACCAGCTCGGGCCACCACTTCCTGTCCGCACTGCCCCGGCTCGACGGCTCGTCGGACATCGAAGACCTGACCAGCGCGACCAAGGCCGCGGCAGCCGAGATCGAGACGTTCTGGACCGGCCGTTCGGCACCGGGCGTCCGGCTGCTGCCCAGCAACCTGCCGGTGGACCAGCTGCCGCCGCCGGAGGGCGACATGCGTGCCTGCCTGGGCTGGGACGAGAAGCGCCTGCAGCCCGTCTGGCACGACTTCGAGAAGGTGCCGCACCTGATGGCCTTCGGCGACGACGCCACCGGGAAGACCAACGTGCTGCGCCTGGTCGCCAAGGCGGTCACCGCCCGCTACACCCCCGCCGAGGCGCGCATCCTGCTCGCCGACCCCAGTCGGGAGCTCCTCAGGGACGTCCCGGAGGAGTACCGCGTCGGCTACGCCGTGGGCACCGAGGCACTGGCCGAACTGGCCGGAAGTGCCGCGGCGTCGGTGAGCGGCCGGGTGCCCGGCCCCGACATCGCCCCCGAGCGGCTGACGCAGCGCGACTGGTGGACGGGACCGCGGCTGTTCATGCTCATCGACGACTACGACCTGTTCGCCACCGGCAGCGCCATGGACAACCCGATGACGCCCATGGTGCCGCTGCTGGCCCAGGCGGCCAACATCGGACTGCACATCGTGGTCGCGCGCAGTACCTCCGGAGCGATGCGCGCCATGATGGACCCGCTGCTGCGCCGGATGTGGGAACTGGGAAGCCCGGCGCTGCTCTTCTCCTACCCCAAGGAGGAGGGCAAGTTCATCGGTGAGGCGAAGCCGCGCACGCTGCCCGCGGGCCGCGCTCAGTTCGTCACCCGGCGCGGTGTCGGGCTGCTCCAGACCGGACTGGCGGCTCCGTCATGAGCCGGCCCTCCGCCGGGCGCCGGGAACCTGGCGCCCGCCGTCCGAGCACCGCAATCACCTTTCCCCGTCCGTGCACCGCAGGAGAACCATGAGCACCGCCGCGTCGTCCCCCTCCCGCACCGGGTCCGGGGGGACCGCCGATGTCTGCCGGCTGACCGTCAGCGCGGCTTCCGGCCGCACCGACCTCGCGGTGCCCGTCTCCGCCACGGTGGCCACCATCCTGCCCGTTGTGGTGAGGCGGGCCGTGGCCGAGGACGACCTCGGCGGCAACTGGGCGCTGCAGCGGCTCGGCGAGGCCCCGCTGGACCTGGACGGCACCCCGGAGACCCTCGGCCTGCGGGACGGCGACGTCCTGTATCTGCGGCCGAAGGACGACCTCCTGTCGGAGCTGCAGTTCGACGACGTGGCCGACGGAGTGGCCACCGCGATCAACACCCAGGGCCACCGCTGGCGACCGGAGCTGACCCGGCAGCTCTGCCTCGGCCTGGCCTGCCTGGCGCTGGCCTCCATCACCGCCCTGGTCGTCGCCGCACGCCCCGACCTGCTGACCGCCTTCACCTGCGGCGTGCTCGCACTGGGCCTGATTGTCGGCTGCGCGCTGGTCACCAAGGCGCTGGAGGACCGGACCATGGGGACCGTCACCGGCCTGGGCGCGTGCGTGTTCGCCGCGCTGGCCGGACTGTCCGCGGCGGCCGGCCCGGCCGGGCTGTTCGCGCCGGGCCGGCTGGACGGGCTGGTCACCGCCGCGTTCACCGGGGTGGCGGCCGCCGGGGTCCTGGCCACCGGCAGGGTGCCGATCGCGGTGTTCGGCACCCTGCTCATGCTGGCGGGCACGGTGGAGTTCGCGTCGTTCCTGTCGATCGTCCTCGGGTGGGACGCCACGCGGATCGCCGCCGTACTCGCGGCGGCCATGTTCGCCGTGTCCCCGCTCGTCCCGCGACTGGCGCTGTTCGCGGCCAGACTGCGTGTCGTGGAGCTCCCGCACAACTCCGAGGAACTGCAGCAGGGCATCGACCCGCTGCCGGAACCCCTGGTCACGCGCCGCGTCGAAGCGGCGGACGGCTACCTCAGCGTGTTCTTCCTCTCCGCCGCCGCGGTCTTCACGGTGGCCTCCGCACTGCTGGTGCAAGCTGCGAACTGGTCGGGATGGGTGTTCACCGCGGTGTTCAGCGCGGCGGTGCTGCTGCGCGCACGCGGCGTGGGCAACGCATGGCAGCGCATCGCGCTGGTGGTCGCCGGCGGGCTCGGAGCGGTCCTGGTCCTGCTGTCCTTCGCGCTCCACGCGACCCCGGCGGCGCAAGCCGCGGCCATGCTCGGGCTGTTCGCTGCCGCCGCCCTGCTGCTGACGGGTGCCTGGCGACTGCCCGGTGCAAGGCTGCGGCCCATATGGGGGCGCTTCGGCGAGATCCTGGAGGGCTGCACGGCGCTCGCCCTCATCCCGCTGCTGCTGCAGGTCCTGAACGCGTACGCGTACTTCCGCTCGCTGGCCGGCTGAGGGGGCGGCGGTGCAGAATCGACGCGATCACGTCCAGGCACACCGGTTCGCCACCGGTCGGCTTGTGTCGGCACTGGTGGCCGGTGATCCGGGCCCCGTCGAGGTCCCCATGCGGCGGGGGAACCTGGGCATGCAGTTCGGCGCGCTGGTCGCGGTCCTGCTCGCCGCGGGCTGCGCGGTCTACGGCCTGATCAGCCCCGGAGCGAGTACGGCCTGGCGCAGTCCGGGGGCGATCATCGTGGAGAAGGAGACCGGCAACCGGTACCTCTACCTCGGCAAGCAGCTGTACCCCATGGCCAACTACGCCTCCGCGTTGCTGGTCGCGGGGGACCGCGCCAAGGTCGTGTCCGTTTCACGCGACTCCCTGGCGGGCGTCCGGCACGGCCCGCAACTCGGCATCCTCGGCGCACCCGACGTCGTGCCCCCCGCTGCCGAACTGCTCTCCGGAGACCGTTCGGTGTGCATGCCGCCGGGCAGCGGAAGCACGCTGGTGGACCTCGACCCCATCGGCCGCACCACCCCGGTCCCACGCAACCAGCGGGTCCTGCTCGCCGGGCCGGGCCACGCCACGTACATCCTGTGGAACAGCCGGAAGTACCGGTTGAAGTCCCACGCCGAACTGGTTGCGCTCGGCCTGGTGGCCGAGCAGCCCGTCGCGGCCTCCGCGGCATGGCTGGCCCAACTGCCGTCCGGCGGGACGCTGACCGCCCCGCGCATCCCGGGAGCAGGCTCCGCGGGCCCCTCGGTGGCCGGCGGTCCGGCGAAGGTAGGGCAGTTGTTCGAGACCACGGCCGCCGGGGCCCAGGAACTGTACGTGCTGCGGTCCGACGGCCTCGCCCCGATCAACCGCACCGAGTTCGCCCTGCTCAGCGCCGTACCCGGCGGGGCCGCGCCGAAGAAGGCGACCGCGGCCGACATCGCGGCGGCCAGGGTCTCGCCTGACCGCTCCCTGCTGACCGCTGTGCCGGACGTGCTCTCGGGGCCGGCTTTCAGCCCGGGCGGCTCAGCGCTGTGCGTGCTGCAGAAGGCCGGCAGCTCCAAGGGCGGCTCGATCGTGACCGAGCCAGTCGCCGCCGGCTCGCGAACTACCGGTCTGTACGTGCCGCCGAACAAGGCCATGCTCGTCGAGGCGCAATCCGCGCAGACGTCCGGCTCCGCCGGCTCCGCGGCGCAGCTCTTCCTGATCACCGACAGCGGCAAGAAGTACCCGCTGGGTGACACCGCCGTCGCGGCGCTCGGATACGGCCAGGTCAAGGCGAGCGCGCTCCCCCAGGAGTTGCTCGACCTGGCACCCACCGGTCCGACGCTGGACACCACCGCCGCCAAGACTGCTGTCACGGCACGTGCCGGTTAGGGGGCGGGACATGGTGCAACTCGAGCGCAGTCCGGGCAGCGCAAGCCGTGCGCGACTGGAGTGCCAGAGCATCGGCGGTGCGCTGCTGGTCCATCCCGAGGGGGAGATCAACCCGCAGGTGCGCGCCTTCGTCGGCGGACTGGCCCAGGACCCTGAACACACCCTGGTCGTCGTCGACCTCCCCGAGGATCCGCCGACCGAGGACTGGGAGTCGGTCGCCAAACTGCTCAAGCGCCGTGGGCGATCCTTCCGGGTGGTCATCGGCCGGCCGAGCCGCGAGACCGCGATGACGGTCGGCCAGCTCCTGGCCGACCGTCTCGAGCGGACCGTGCTCACCCCGGACGGCTGGGTGCTCCCCGCCGCCGGGGGCGTGCTCTTCGTGCCGGAGGCTGCCGGCTCCGGCTGGCTCGGCTTCCAGCCGCGCCGCCCGTCCACCTGGACACGGCTCACCCCGCACCGGCGCGCCCCCCGTGTGTCGCGCCGCTTTCCCGTGCCGGACTGGGATGAAGCCGTGCCGGAGGGCTCCTTCGCGACCAGCGCCGAGGGAACGGCCGAACCGTTTCCCGGCGGCTTCTGGATCAGGCGGACGGACCAGCCGGCGGGCGACCAGGACGTCCATCGCAGGCGGCTGGTGAACTCCCTGCTCTTCCAGTCCGCCCGGCTCACCGTGGTGCTCGGCTGCCCAGGTGGCCCACACCTGCCGCTGGGGGACATCGAACGGTTCTGGGAACGCGTCGCCCCGGACGCCCGGCCGCGGGTGCGTTTCGCCCCGTACGGGCCGCTGGGCGTGCCGAAGGGCAGCGCGCTCGGGCAGATACTGGCCGACCGGCTCGGTCACGAGGTCATCGTCTACGGCGGGCTGCCGACGGTCGGTGAGCCCGGCGCGGACGGCGCGCTGATACGCGTCCCGGGCGAGGACGGCACGCCCGGCCCGGCCGCCTTCGTGCGCGAATTGGTGTACCGGCCCACCCGTGCAACCGGCTCCGTGGCGCCGCCGCCCCTGCTGCTCGACCGCCGTGCGCCGGTGGACGGCTTGCCGGAGGTCTCCAAGGGCGTGTACGAATACGCGCCCGACGCCGTGCTGGAGGTGACCCAGAGCGGACTGTGGCTGCGGCCACCGGCGGCTCCGGCCGACGCCACCGCGGTGCACCGCGTCCCGGCCGGCCCGAGCGGGATGGTCATCCACTTCGACGCGGGTACGCCAGAGTCCGTGGAGCGGATGCGGTCGCTGGCCGAAGAGGTGCGGCAGAAGCTGGATCCGGTGCTCGCCGGGGCATGCCGGGTGCTGCCTGCCCCCAAGGATGCGGCCGAGAACGTCTCCGGCGGTGGCTCCGCCCAGGTGCCTGGGGCCGGTGAGCCCGGGTCGGTGTCGGGGCCTGCGCCGGTGTCTGTGGGGGGTGAGCCCGGGCCTGCGGCTGGGGTGGTGATGCCTTCGGTGGGCCGGCCTGGGACTGCAGCCGGGGTTGCGGAGCCCGGGTCGGTGTCTGCGGCGGGCGAGCGTGGACCTGCTGCCGGGGTGGCGGGGTCTGCGGTGGGAGAGCCCGCGCCTGCGGCCGAGGTACCGGAGCCTGCGCCGGGCCGGCCCGGACCGGCAACCGGGGTGCCCGGATCCCCGGACGGGGTGCCCGGGCCTGCGCCGGGGCCCGTGGTGGGGGAGTCCGGGCCTGCGGCCGAGGCACCGGAGCTCGCGCCGGTGCCTCTCGTCACCGAGTCCGGGGCTGCGCCTGCCGTGTCGGGTACAGCGCCTGCTGGCCCCGCAGCGTCCGACACAGGGGAAGCGCAAGCGACGCCGTCCGTACCGGCGCCCATGCGCCCGCGATCCCTTCGCCTGGAATCCGCCCCGCCTTCCGAGGCTGTGCCCGCCGAACCGGGGGAGGCCACTGCCGGCGGTGCCGACGCCGTGGATCCCGAGCCCGTGGCAGACCCGGCGCCGCGGACGTCTCCGCAGCCGGCGCCGACGTCCGCCCCCGCGCCTGCTCCGGCGGCTGACCCCGCGCCGTCCTCGGCGCAGCCCTCCGCTCCCTCGGGAATGCCGTCCCCGCCCTCTGCCTCCGGCCCCTCGGAAACGCCGTCCTCCTCCCCGGCCCCCGAGCCCTCGGGAACACCTGCTCCCGCGGCGGCTCCCGCGCCTCCGGCGCGGCCGAAGGCCCGGCGGCCGGCGGTGCGCGTGCAACCCGTGCCCATCCCCGAAGCCTGCGCCGCACCCCCGGAGCGCGGGATCGAGCAGGAACGCACCTGGTTGCGACGGACGTTGAAGGAACAGTACGACTCCGCCGCGAACCACGTGGCGCGGGTGCTGTCCGAGTCCCCCGGGCTGCGCGCCGCCTCCAAGCAGTCGGCCGACGACGTGGTGACCGACCTGGTCGCCGTCCGGATGTATCTGTCCGGAGGAACCGACCGGATCGACAGTGCCGTACGGAGCGCGACCGTCGGTCCCCACGTGCCGCTGGCCCGCTGCGTGGCGTCAGGGCTGCGCCGCCTGCCGTCGTATCGCGGTGCCACCATGCTGCGCACCACGCTGAGCGAGGCGGAGTGGCAGTGGTACGGCAAGCGCCGCCTCGTCACCGAGTGGGCGTTCTGCTCCGCGCTGACCACCGCGCATCCGGAGATGGCCGGCGACGTCGACGTACTGATCTGGTCGATGACCGCACGTCGCACCGCCCTGCTGGACGCGACCGTCCCCGACCGCGTGCTCTACCTGCCCGGCACCAGTTTCAAGGTGCTCGGGGTGCGCGACGAGGAACGGCGCGTGCTGCTGCTTCGGGAGCTGACAGGCCCGGAGATCGGCGCGGACGGGAGCGTGGACATCCGGCGCCTCCCGCTGGACGACATCGCCATGGCCGGGCTGGAGCGGGCCGCCACGGAGTGGCAGGACGCCAAGCCCGCCGGGCGCCTCCCGGCGACGGCCGTCAACGCACTCCGCAATCCGCCGGGGCTGATCGTGACCGGCCGCAGTGCAGCGCCGCGCAGTGCCGACACGACAGCGCCCAGAAAGGGAACGACGCCATGACGAGGCAGGTCCTGCTGGTCTCCCGGGACCGTCCCGGCGCCTATCAGTCCATAGGCGAGGCGCTGCGCGCCGCCTCCGACGGCGCGGTGATCACCGTGGCCGGGGGGACGTACGAGGAGGCGCTGGCCATCACGCGCATGGTGACCATCGCCGCCGCGAGCGGCGCGAGCGAGGTGCTCATCCGCGTGGGCTCGGGAAGCGCCGTCGTCGTCGACGCCGAGGCGGTGCAGCTCTCAGGTCTGACGATCTCCGGTGGGGACGACGACACGGCCGCCGTCGAGATCCGGCGCGGCGAGGCCGCACTCGACAACTGCCGGATCACCGGCGCGGGGTGGACGGCGATCCTGGCGTGGCATCAGGGGACGCTGGTGGCACGTGACTGCCGGATCGACGAGGCGCAGGGCGCCGGCATCGTGGTGACCTCGCCCGGTGCCAACGCCGTTGAGAAGACCGTCGTGAAGGCGACCCGCTCGTCCGCGGTCGTGGTCGCCGAGAGCGGGCAGCTGGCGGTCCGGGAGAGCGTCATCGACCAGGCGGAGGGCAACGGCATCTGCGTCAACGGCCACGGGCGCGCGCAGATCAAGGACACGGCGATCACGGGGAGCGGCAAGCCGGCGCTGGTCGTCGAGCAGAACGGCGCGGCGGCCGTGTCGGGCCTCACCGTGACCGGCAGCGCGAGCGTGGACGCGTACCTCACGAGCAAGGGCCAAATCACCCTCACCGGCTGCCGGTTCTCCGGTGCGGGTGCGGACTCGGTGCACATCGCCGACGGCTCGAGCCCGCTGCTCAAGGACTGCGCCGTCGCCGCCCCGGGCCGCACCGCAGTCCGGATCACCGGGAAGTCGCGGCCCCGGCTGGAGAACTGCGAGATCAGACAGGCGTCGGTGGGCGTGGTCGTGGACGGCGGCAGCACGGCCGGCCTCAGGCAGCTGGCCGTACGCGAGGCGGCCCAGGCAGCTGTGGTCGTCACGGGAGGCGCCACCGCCGAGCTGGAGCAGCTGACCGTGGCCGAGGGCGCCGGCACCGGGCTGCGGGTGGCGGGCGCAGCCAAGGTCGCGCTGCGTGACTGCGCGATCGTCACCGACCGGGCGAACGCCGTGGAGCTCACCGAGAAGGCGACCGGTACGTTCCAGGGGCTGCGCCTGCGCACCGGCGGCGGCTCCGGGATGGCTCTGGCCGGCGGATCCGAAGCGGAAGTGGTGTCCGCCAGGCTCCAGGGCTGCGAGGTCCTCGTCGGGACCGATGCCATGCTCACCCTGCGGGACAGCGAGATCGCCGGCTCCGGGACCGACGCGATCCGGGTGACCGGCGGCGGATCGGTCACCGCCATCGGGTGCCGGATACACAGCGCCCGCGGGAACGGCGTCAACATCCAGGCGAACGCGCGGGCCGAGGTCAGCAACTGCGTGATCTTCGACAACGCCGGGGACGGCGTACGCACCAACACCGAGGAGCCCGTACGCGTCCGGGACTGCGAAGTGCGGGACAACGGCGGCCGGCAGGTGCACCAGCTCCGGGACAACCCGCAGTTCTCGGCCAGCAACCTGACCGGCGGCGACCGGCAGGACAAGTCCGGGCGGCCGGCGCCGAAGGGGAAGCAGCGGCCGGAGGGCGGCGCGGAGCAGCCGGACGCGTTGGAGACCGCGCAGCACACCGGCACCGGTCCGCTCGCCGAACTGGACGCGCTGGTCGGGCTGGAGAGCGTCAAACACGAGGTCACCAGCCTCATCAACCTCAACAAGATGGCCCAGCGCCGGGAGGAGATGGGACTGCCCATGCCTCCGATGAGCCGGCACCTGGTGTTCGCCGGCCCCCCGGGCACGGGCAAGACCACGGTGGCCCGACTCTACGGCGCGGTCCTCGCCGAACTGGGCATCCTCAGCAAGGGCCACATCGTGGAGGTCGCGCGCGCCGATCTCGTCGCGCAGTACATCGGCGCCACGGCCATCAAGACCACGGAGGTCGTCACCAAGGCGCTCGGCGGCGTGCTCTTCATCGACGAGGCCTACACCCTGACCAGCCAGGCCAAGGGCAGCGGCCCCGACTTCGGGCAGGAGGCCGTCGAGACCCTCATGAAGCTCATGGAGGACCACCGCGACCAGATCGTGGTCATCGTCGCGGGCTACTCCGAGCAGATGGACCAGTTCCTGTCCTCCAACCCCGGCATGGCGTCGCGTTTCTCCCGTACCGTCGAGTTCCCCAACTACGCGGTGGACGAGCTGGTGACGATCGTCCGGGGTCTGTGCAGCAAGCACTACTACGAGCTCACCGATACCGCGTTGGAGGCTCTGACCTCCTACTTCGAGCGGATCCCGAAGGGGCCGACCTTCGGCAACGGCCGCGTGGCCCGCCAGCTGTTCGAGTCGATGATCAACCGTCAGGCATCCCGGCTGGCCGCTCACCCACCCACCTCGGACGCGGAGTTCACGCGACTGGATGCCGACGACGTGGAGAGCGTGCCCGGGGCGGAGAGCGCTACCTCCGGCCCCGGGAGCAACCGGGAGCCGGAGGCGCGCAGCAGCAGGCGCATCGCGAACCTGGTCGGGCTGGAGGCCGTTCGCACCTCGCTGCTCGAGCGCCTCGCCGGACTCGCGGAGTTCCACCGCCAGCGCCAACCGGTCGCGGGGCTGATGAACCTGGTGTTCGCGGGCAAGCAGGGCAGCGGCCGAAGCGCCGTGGCCGGGCTGTACGCGCGATGCCTCGCCGAGAGCGGGCTCCTGGAGACCGGCGCGGTGCACCGGCAGGCCCTCTCCGCGTTCCCGGCGGGCTGGCGGGAGCAGGCCGAGACGTTCGCCGCCGCCCTCTTCGACGAGGCCGGGGGCGGGCTGCTGCTGCTCGAACTGGACCAGGCGTTCCAGGACCGCCCGGAGGCCGAGCGCAGCGCCGTCATGAGCGCGCTGCGCGCCGCCGCGGACGTCAACGCCGACGTGGCGGTGGTGCTCTGCGGCGAGGAGCCGACGCTGGTGGAGGCCCTGAACGCCCGCCCCGGGTCCGAACTGGCCGCCTGCTTCGCCGAGTACCTGCAGTTCGCCGACTACTCCGGAGTGGAGCTGGCCGAGCTTTCGCTGCGTTATCTGACGGCACGTGGATTCACGGTCGACGACCATGTGCACAGTTCGCTCGCCGAGCACTTCACCGACTCTCCGCCCCCGGCGGGCGCGTACGGGGCGTACCGGTTCGCCGAACGTCTGGCCGCGGCCGACTCCCCGGCGATCCGGCCCGCTGTCGGCCCGGATGCCGCCCGCCCCGACTCCGCCGCCGCAGGTCAGGCGCCTCCGGAGGCAGACAGCCCAGCCCTGGCGGGAGCGGGCGCGGGGGCCTGACGGGAGTCATCGGGGCAACGATCGCTGGTGGACGGGGCAAGGGACGGCGAATTCCGTTCCGTTCGCCCCGGGCCTTCGAGAAGGTATGACGCAGACGGTTCCACCAGGAACATGAGACACGAAAAAGGAGGGCTCGATGGCAGGCAATATGACGCAGGTCGACCTTGCCGGACTCCAGAAGGCCATCAACGTCTTCTCGAATGGCGTCGCCAACTTCGACAGCCAGTACAAGGCGATGTCCACGACGGTCGGCAACGTCCAGGCCGTGTGGACCGGCCAGGCGTTCCAGGCGTTCGACCGGGCGCTGCAGAACTGGCTCACCGACTTCTACAAGGTGATCTCGGTGCTCAACGGCATGGAGAACGCCCTGACCCAGAACACCAACGTGCTGACCCAGACGAACGAGGCGACCATCCAGAAGGCCCAGCAGGCCGCCGCTGGAATCCACGCCCCGACGACGCTCCCCGGCTTCTAAAAAGTCGCCTTTCACGGACAGGAGAAGAACATGGCAGACTACAGTCTTCATTTTGACGGCCTCGAGGGCGCGGTCGCGGAAATGAGCAAGATTTCCACGGCGATCAACGACTTCCTGCAGGAGCTGCAGACCGGCACGCTGCAGGCCATCACCGAGTGGGAGAGCGGCGCGCGCGACGAGTTCGACAGCCAGCGGAACGTCTGGGCCCAGGCCGCCGCCGACATGACCACGCAGGCCGCCAACGCCCAGAACGCGCTGACCGAGATCATCGGCCACTACGCCGATGGCGAGAGGGCCGGCTACACCATCTGGAATCGCTGATGCCGGGCGCGTACATGCCGCCGGTGCACAAGAAGGTGCCGGTGAAGCACGACCCGCCCAAGGAGTGGGACCCGACGACGTTCCACGCGCCGCACACACGGCCCGGACCGGAGAAGCACGACCCCACGCCGCCGCCGGTTCCGGGTGGTTCGGGCAGCGGGCGGAGGACCTCGGTCGACACGCCGTCCATGGAGCTCTTCGCCGACAACATGGACAAGCTCGCAGAGCCGGTGAAGCAGGCGTACCAGAAGCTCCTGGAGCTCCACAGGGTCAATCCCGGAGCCTTCTACGACGCCTACATGCTCCGGCAGGTCTCCTGCGGAGCCAACGGTGACTCGGGGCTCCAGAACACTTACCTCAAGATTCTTCACGATCTCGGCCAGGGTCTGGCAGACATCAGCTCCGGCGCGCGCCTGCTGAGTCAGAAGTACAAGACCGTCGAAGAAGAGTCGAAGATGACCGCCGAGGATCTGAACAACGCGTTTCAGTCCGCGCAGAGCGATTTCACCAAGATCGGCTCTGGGGGATGACAACAAGCTATACGGCTGCCTGTGGCGGCGTCAGGTGTCTTTTGACCTGACGCCGCTCTAGGCGTTTGCCCATGCAGGCACGAACGAGAGCGTCGACGCCATGGCGAAGCACCCCAAGAAGGACTACAACAACGGCCCCACCACCCAGGAGTCGAACACCTCCGGGATCTTCGGCAACAACTCCATCATGGGGTCCTCGAACGACTACGACAACTGGGACTGGAAGCAGATCGAAGCGGTCATCGTCGGTGGCTCGAACATGTCCCAGGGGAGCGAACGGGACCGGGCGCACACCGTGGCCGACCCGCAGAGCCTCTACGACGCCGGTGACGCGTTCCAGTTCGTGCAAGAAGTCCTGCAAATGGTGTCGGAGAACATCGTCGCGCAGGCCAACGCGCTGGCCGGCCACAAGGACGCGCCGTGGCAGGGCACTGCGGCGGATTCCTTCATGACCATGATGCAGACGTTCTCCAAGCAGGTGGCTTCCAGCGTCAACGCGCTGTCCGGCGGGAGCATGGGCTCGTCGGTCGCGCAGACCCTCGTCGATGCCGGTAACAACCTCGCGGTGGCCCAGGCGAACATCGTCACCATCGACAACTGGTACGGGCAGCAGGCGCTGAACATCGGCATCAAGCCGATGAAAAACGGGCTCATCCCGGTCAGTCAGAGCCCGGAGATCGTTCGGATGATGACGGACGACATGCGCAAGGTGCTGCACACGCTGGCCGGGCAGTACTCCGGCGAGACGCGCACCCTGAACCAGGTCTCAACGACGAACATCACGTCTCCGCTCAGCGGTTCGGGCACCAACATCCCCCAGCCGGACCCCTCTACCCTCAAGCAGCCCAAAAATACGACGCAGCGTGTTCCTGCGGCCGGAACCATCGCGGTGGGCCAAGGGCCGATCACGCAGTTCAAGTCGCCGACTGTGCCGAACGCTCCGTCACCGACATTGCCGACTCTGCCGAACAGCCCTCGGACGCCTCAGCCGGCACCGTCGCCTTCGGCGCCGACCTTCACTCCCGCGCCTGCGCCTGCGCCTGTGCCGAGTCCGCGGGGGAATCTGCCCGTGAATTCGCCGGTGAATGCGCCGGTGACGAATCCTTCGAAGTTGACGTTGCCGAGCAACTCGCCGGTGGCGAATCCTTCGAAGTTGACATTGCCGAGCAACTCGCCGGGGAAATCTCCCCAGTTCGCTTCGAGGCCGGTGAATGCGCCAAACAATTCGTCGGTGACGAATCCTTCGCGGATGACGTTGCCGACCAACTCGCCGGTGAAGCCGACCAAGCTGGCTTCGACGCCGGTGAACTCACCACTGCCGTCGACCACGCCGTCACCCGCACCGGCCCCCACGACACTGAACCCCGGGAAACTGAACCCCGCGATGCACGCGGCCCTCAACCCGGGCTCTGTTCCCAAGAGCACCTTGCCGACTGCGCCCAGCACCAAGACCACGAGCACCACTTCGTCGCCGACTGTCGGCGTTCCGTCGCGGGTGCCGTCGGATTTGCTGAACAACGGCGGCAAGGGGAGCACGCAGCCCAGCCCGAGCACCATCAATCCCGTTTCCCTCGCGTCCAACCCCTCCGCCGGTGGGCGATCGTCGCCGACGACGGGCCCCGTCAGTCCTGTGCTGCCATTGCGGACCAACTCGGCCAACCAGCGCAAGAGCGCTGCGGGCGGGGGTACGGCGCCCAAACTCGGCACTCCGACGCCGATGTCGTCAGACCTGTTGAACAACAGCGGCGATGGGGTCACGCCGCCCAACACGAACACGGTTGGCGCAGGTGGCGTGACCTTGCCGACCGGCGGCGGCCGCACGGGTATCAACCCCGTGTCCCTCTCGTCGAATCCGCCTACGAGCAAGATGACGCCGAACGGGTCTGCGCCGACGGGGTCGGTGCCGACTGGGTCTGTGCCGCGTGGCCCTGTGTCCGGTGTGCCGTCTGATCTGCTGAATCAGGGCGGCGCGGGTGGGGTGACGCTGCCGGGCACGGGGACCGGCAAGGGTGCCGGCGGCGTGTCGCTGCTGGGGACCCCGGGATCGGGAGCGCCGTCCTCCAAGGCGCCCGGGACTGGGGCCGGAATGCCGTTCATGCCGATGGCGCCCGGAGCCGGCGGTGCGCCCAAGGATGAGCACCGCTCCGACTCCTCCGGGCTGCTGTCGGGTGGCGTGGAACCGTGGTCGGGGAAGGGCGCTCAACCCCCGGCTACGGGTGAGGTGTCGCCGAAGTCGGGTGCGGTTGCGGGTGGTCCTGGGCTGGTGACGCCGTTGCCCAGTGGGTCGTTGCCGAACGGCTCGGTGCCCAGCCGCTCTGTGCCGACTGGATCCGTGCCGAACGCGTCTTTGCCGAACGGGACCGTGCCCAACCGGTCTGTGCCGACGGGGTCCGTGCCGACTGGCTCGGTGCCGAGTGGTCCTGTGTCGCGCGTGCCTTCTGATTTGCTCGGTCAGGGTGGCGCGGGTGGGGTGACGTTGCCGGGCTCGGGTCCTGGTAAGGGAGCCGGTGGGGTGTCGTTGCTGGGGACTCCGGGTTCGGGCTCGGGCTCGGGCTCGGGTGGGCCATCGTCGAAGGCACCTGGTGCTGGCGCCGGAATGCCGTTCATGCCGATGGCGCCTGGTGCTGGTGGTGTGCCGAAGGACGAGCATCGGTCCGATGCTTCCGGGCTCGTGTCGGGTGGCGTCGAGCCGTGGTCGGGGAAGGGTGCTGAGCCGCCGGCTACGGGTGAGGTGTCGCCGAAGTCGGGTGCGGTTGCGGGTGGTCCTGGGCTGGTGACGCCGTTGCCCAGTGGGTCGTTGCCGAACGGCTCGGTGCCCAGCCGTTCTGTGCCGTCCGGGTCTGCGCCGAACGCGTCGTTGCCGAACGGGACCGTACCTAGCCGGTCTGTGCCGACGGGGTCGGTGCCGAGTGCTCCTGTGTCTCGTGTGCCGTCTGATTTGTTGGGTCATGGCGGCGCGGGTGGGGTGACGTCGCCGGGCTCGGGTGCTGGTAAGGGTGCCGGTGGGGTGTCGTTGCTGGGGACTCCGGGTTCGGGTACGGGTGGGTCGTCGTCGAGGGCGCCTGGTGCTGGTGCGGGGATGCCGTTCATGCCGATGGCGCCTGGTGCTGGTGGTGTGCCGAAGGATGAGAGCCGGTCCGATGCGTCTGGTTTGGTGTCGGGTGGTGTGGAGCCGTGGTCGGGTCGGGGTGTTGAGCCGCCGGCTACGGGTGAGGTGTCGCCGTCGTCGGGTGCGGTTGCTGGTGGGCCTGGGCTGGTGACGCCCGGTACGGGTGCTGGTGGGGTGCCGACGGGGCAGGTTCCGGGGTCGGTGATGCCGTTGCCCAGTGGGTCGTTGCCGAACGGCTCGGTGCCCAGCCGTTCTGTGCCGACCGGATCTGTGCCGAATGCGTCGTTGCCGAACGGGACCGTACCCAGCCGGCCTGTGCCGACGGGGTCCGTGCCTAGTGGCTCTGTGTCTCATATGCCGTCTGACTTGCTGAACGATGGTGCCGCTGGCGGTGTCAGGGCGCCCGGTACCGGTGCTGGCGCTCGTGGGGTGTCGTTGTTGGGGACCCCGGGTTCGGGTTCGGGTGGGTCGTCGTCGAGGGCGCCTGGTGCTGGTGCGGGGATGCCGTTCATGCCGATGGCGCCTGGTGCTGGTGGTGTGCCGAAGGATGAGAGCCGGTCCGATGCGTCTGGTTTGGTGTCGGGTGGTGTGGAGCCGTGGTCGGGTCGGGGTGTTGAGCCGCCGGCTACGGGTGAGGTGTCGCCGTCGTCGGGTGCGGTTGCTGGTGGGCCTGGGCTGGTGACGCCCGGTACGGGTGCTGGTGGGGTGCCGACGGGGCAGGTTCCGGGGTCGGTGATGCCGTTGCCCAGTGGGTCGTTGCCGACCGGATCCGTGCCTGGTCGGTCTGTGCCGACCGAGTCTGTGCCGAATGCGTCGTTGCCGAGTGGGTCTGTGCCGCACGTGTCTGTGCCGAGTGGGTCTGTGCCGCACGCGTCGTTGCCGACTGGTTCCGTGCCGCACGCGTCGTTGCCGGGTGGCTCTGTGTCCCATATGCCGTCCGAGTCGCTGGACCATGACGCCGACGGTGGAATGAGGGTGCCTGGCGCCGGTGGTGTGTCGTTGGGTGAGGCTCCGGCCTCCGGCTCGGTCGCGGAGGGAACCGGTGCTGGTGCCGGGATGCCGTTCATGCCCATGGCGCCCGGAGCTGGCGGTGCGCCGAAGGACGAGCATCGGTCCGACGCTTCCGGACTCGTGTCGAGCGGCGTCGAGCCGTGGGCTGACGGGCACGGTGAGGTGCCCGGGGAGCGCGAGGTCGCGCCGGTCGGCGGGACGACCGCGGGTGGTCCTGGACTGGTGCATCCGGGCACCGGTGTGGCGGTGCCGCCCAACGTCGGCGCCAGCGGCGGTGTGACGCTTCCGGGCGTGACGGGTGCCGACGTACCCGCGCCGGGAGAGCACCACGACCACGACGCGGTGCCCGCCCCCGCTCCGATTCCGCTGCCCGTCCCGCAGCCGGGGTCGGTCCAGCCGGTCCAGCCGGCCCCGCCGGTGCCGCCGGCGGTGCGGGGGAGCGGTGCGGGCGAGGTGACCCCGGTGCGTCCGGGTGCGCTGCCGACCGCGTCTCGCGTGGGCGTCGGTGGTGTGTCGGTGCCCGCCGCGGGCTCGGCTGCTGCCGGCGCGGAGCAGGGTGCCGAAGAGGCCGCTCTCGGCGAGGCGGCGGCAGCCGAGGGTGCGGCCGCTCGGGAAGGCGGCATGATGCCGCCGTACGGGATGCCCGGAGGCGCCCCCCGGAGCGGCGACGAGCGCTCGGACGCTTCGGGCCTGCTGCTGGAGACGGAGAACGGCTGGGCCGATCCCGAACTCGAGGGCCTGCCGAGCGAGACGCAGGGGGCACCGGGCGGCGGGGCGACTCTGAGCGGCGCGGACTCCGCGGCGTCGGACGAGGTTGCCGAGGACCGTGTCGCGGTGGTCTCCAGCGCGGAGGCCGCGGAGGACACCAGCGCGTGGGAGGCCGCCGACCCCGCGATGCTGTGGGCGGTCGACGGGCGCCGTACCGAGGACGAGGAGGAGGAAGAGCTCCAGCCCAAGTACGTCCTCAGCGACGACGACGGATGGAGCGACGAGGACGGCGCGGTCTCCGAGGCCGGAGTCGGCGCCGACAAGGTCGAGCGCTCGGAGGAGGAGGGCGCGGTCGCCGCGGCGGAGGCACCGGGGTGGAGCGACGAGGACGGCGCGGCCTTCGCCGCCGGGCTCGGCCTCCCGCAGCGCCCCGCTTCGGACCACGCCTCCGCCGAGCCGGTCACCGGCCCGGGCCTGGCCACCTGGCGGCCCGACCGCTCCCAGGCAGCAGCCGCCGAGGAACTGCCGATGCCGGTCACCGGGTACGCCGGGATGCTGCTCAGCACCGCGGAAGTGCCTGATGACGAGGAGGAGGACGAGCAGGCCGAGGACACGGAGGGTGACGGCGACGAGGCGAAGAGCAGCCGCGGCATCGCCGACCTGCTGAGGCAGGGCGCCGATTCCTGGGGCGCCGCTCCCGACCAGGCCGACGCGCTCGGCTGACCGTATCGCCTCAAAGGTGTGGCGGAGTGCGCCGGGATCTCCCGCCGCCTCCGCCACACCTGTTCGTTGGGGCAGAAGTCGGTGTCCGTCAGGTCATGATCGGCTGAATCAGTTTTGGGAAGCCCTGGGCGGGATGTTTTCTGTCCTCGACGACGCTGCGTGACGGGCGCGGGAGCGCGCCGTGCCAGGGGGCGTCACAACAGGCCGGAGAGGAGCATCGTGTCGAGTAGTCCGTACGACCAGCACATAGAAGAACTGCTGGGCGCGTATCGCAGGGAGCGGGCGCAGGTCGGCGAACTGCAGCGCAGGATGCGTGAGGTCAAGGCGAGTGCGACGGCTCCCCGGCAGGCTCTGAAGGTCACCGTGAACTCGCAGGGCGAGGTCACCGAGATCGAGTTCCCCACCGGCGCCTACAAGCGCATGGCTCCCGTGGAGCTCTCCCAGATGCTCCTCTCGACCATCCAGAAGGCCCGGACGACCGTCATGGCGGAGGTGGCCGAGGTGCTGTCCGGTCACCTTCCCGCGGGGATGTCCGCCGCCGACCTGCTCCAGGGCAAGGCCGATCTGGGCGGACTGCTGCCGGAGGCGCCGCCCATGGCGGACGAGGTCAGCGAGTACGTCGCCCATGGCCGTCCCGGCCGAGGGGCCGGTCCCCGCATTGCGCGGCCTCCGGTCGCCTGACGAAACCCCGAAGCCCTGAGTTCTCTCCCCGCTGAGCTGATGTGAGAAGGAGGTCGCAGTGTCATCCAATTACTTCGCGGTGGACCCCGACGGTCTGGCGAAGAACGCTCCCAACGTGCGGGCCTATTCCGACCAGATGAGGCAGGTCGTCACCCGGTTGCAGACGCGCCTCGACGAGCTCGGCAACTGCTGGGGCGACGACCCGATGGGCAAGTCCTTCGAGGAGCAGTACCTCACCCCCCGGGACCAGATGATCAGCGGGCTGCTGGGGGTCGTCGACGTGCTGGACAGCACTGCCGACGGCCTGGAGACGATGGCGAAGGGATTCCACGCGACCGAGGACCAGAACACGTCGGCCGCCCGCAGCTTCGAGCGCGGTACCAACGACACCCACACGGGTTCCGTCCCGGAGACCCGAGCGTCCGGTGGTTCGCACAGCCGCGGCACCCCGCGCGGCTGACCTGGGATGTCCGGTGGAAAGGCCCAGTAAGTCATGAGCATTATGATTCCACCGGAATTGGGCCCTATTGCCAAGATCACCGTCGGGCAGGACTTTCCGACGGGGAACGAGGACAGGCTCGCCCAACTGGGTGCGGTGTGGAATACGACGGCGCAGGAGATCAATCAGCTCATCGGTGAGCTCAATCCGGCGACCGCCGCGACGTTCGAGAGTCTGGCCGGGGCTCCGGCGGATCAGTTCGGGCAGTTCGTCAATCAGCTGAGTCAGACCTTGCCCGCGATGGCGATGTCGGCTGCGCAGCTCGGTGAGATGGCCGAGAACATTGCGCTGGAGATCGAGTACGCGAAGTATATGATTATCCTGCAGTTGGCGTGGATGGCTGCGGAGATCGCGTATTTGTCGGCCACGTTGTTCGGTGCGGCGGGGATTCCGGCCGTGGTTGCGGCGGGCCGGTTTGCGATTCAGATCATCCTGCGGGAGCTGTTCATTGCGGTTGTGTCGTCGATCGTGATGCAGGTCGGGATGGATGTCGCGGTGCAGGTCATCCAGTTCCTGAAGGGCGACCGCACGCACTGGGACCTGAGCCTCACCAAGGGCGCGGCGGAGATGGGTGCGCTGGGCGGGGCCCTCGGCGGTGGGCTGGGGCAGATCATGCGCCACCTGGCCCCGGGGTTCTCCAAGTCCTTCCTCGGCAATGTCAGCCACGGTGCTCTGACCGGTCTGACCACGACCGGGGCGAGCAATCTCATCTTCGGTACCGACCAGGACCTCGGGCTGGGTACCGCCGCCGGTGGGCTGGGCGGGGCGATCTCTCATGGCCACACGCTGCGGGGTGGGGGATCGCCGGAGCACGTCGAGGTGCCGAAGCTCGACGCGTCGTTCTCGCCCGAGATGCTGCAGCACGCGATTCCGGGCGAGGGCCGGCCGGGCACCCTCGAGCGCCCGGGGCAGGTGCCTCAGGAACACACCGGGCAGGTGCCCCAGGAGCACTCGGGGCAGGTGTCCGAGGAGCACCCGGCCGGGCAGCGTCCCGGCGAGGAGGAACTCGATCTGCCGGATGCTCCGAGGCCGTTCGATGCGTCGGAGTTGCCGGACCCGTCGCCCAGCGTGCTGGTCACCGACCTTCCGTCCGTTCCCGGCACACAGCTGCCTCCGCTGCGGGAGCAGGTGGAGAGCCGTGTCAACGAGTTGAGCAAGATCGCGCGTTTGGCCGGGCTGCCGGAGACGGAGTGGCGGCCTAAGGCCGACTCGGTGCGCGAGGCGTCCGGTTCGGGCGACTGGGGTGAGGCGGCACGGCGTCTGCACGATTTCCGGACGACTGTCGAACACCAGGTTCTCGACCAGCGGCTGGCGGACTTCCGCGCCCATGTGGAGAACGGGTTTGCCCCTTTGCGCGATCTGGGGGTGAGCGAGGAGGTCTGGCGTTCCCGGGTGGAGGCTGTGGAGCGGGCGCAGCGGACGGGCAGCCCGGTTCTGGTGGACAGCCAGTTGAAGGAGTACACCGACTTCGTCGAGCGTCACCTCCCGGTCGAGGTGGTGTCCGAGAACGGCCTGCGGTCCTTCGATTCGGGGGTGGAGCAGGTGCGCCGGGAGCTGGCCACGGTCAGTGACCCGACGGTGCGGGAGGCGCTGCAGAGGGACCTGGAGTGGCACGAGCAGGTTCAGCAGCGCCTGGACCGGCTGGCGCAGTCCGATCCCGAGTCCGACATCATGCGGCGCCGGACGATCGCGCAGCAGGAGTCGGCGCGGTCGCCGCGGGAGTGGTCCCAGGCCCGTGAGGCGCTGCTGGAGTACCAGCAGCAGCGTGATTTGCAGCGGCAGTTCGACGATGTGCGCCAGGGCAGGGCCCAGG